>CAJYLT010000039.1 GCA_913775795.1 uncultured Sphingomonas sp.
GGCATTCGCCGCCGAACTCGAACAGCAACGGGCGGGGTTAACCCCGCCCGTTGCTTCACCTGCACTTATGCACGACAACACCGGTCAGTCTCTGGTTGCCGCTGGATGAAAGGCGGGGGTCACGTCAATGTCCCTCCCCCGAATCTTGTACGCATCATGGGTAGAATGCTCGATGCAAGCTGGCCATGCTAGCCTACGTTTATCCGCTGGACCGAAACCTCACGCGGATCCAACTGAGGTGAACGAGTGACTGGTTCTCGGGAGGGGCAAGGCGGTCGCCAGTGTCGGGTTCTGGGTCCATTCGGACGCTTGGTCGGAAAGCATCCGCTTCGCTTGTGCCGAGCGATCGGCGACCTATTCGGGTGAGGCGCGCGTTATCGGTCCTGCAACGGGCATACCGACGAAGCCTGTCACATCAAATGGATAGACACGCGGCCATTGCCCCGCGTAAGCGATCGACTAGAACTAAAGGGGGATTGCATGGTCGGGGGCAAGTCGCGGGTTTACCGCGTGAGGGCGCGTGCGCTGGGAACGACGGCGCTGTTGCTCGGGATCGGCCAAGCCGGGACGGCCTTTGCGCAATGCGTGCCCGAACCCTCGCCCGCAAACGGATCTGTCATCTGTAGCGGCACCGATAGCGACGGCCTCTCGGTCACCACGCGTGGCACCGACGTATCGGTCCTTGCCGATGCACGAGTGCTGTCGGGCGGGGCGCCCGCGATCGACATCCGCTTGCCCACCGATATCTATGGCGCGCCGGTCCGGTTGTCGGTGGCGGGGACCGTCGATGCCGGGACGGCTGCGGGCGTCAGGCTGATCGCGACCGCTCCGATGTCGGGTTTTGGTTCCGCGTCGGCCGAACTCAACATGACCGTCCTCGAGGGCGGCGTCGTGCGCGGCGCTAATGCCGTCTTGCTCGATGGCCCGGCCTCTGGCTTTACGGGTGCGCGCGCCACGATCGACAATGCCGGGTCGCTGATCGGCACCGGCGGCCCCGCGCTGCGCTCGGCTACGCCGGATCGCGCGGGTTTCGACCGGATCGTCAATCGCGCGACGGGGCGGATCGGCGCAATTGCCGGCCCGGTGGGTTCGCTCGACAATGCCGGCACGATCGACGGCGGCGCACTGAGCGCGGTCGATCTCGGCACCGCGTTCAACCTGACCTTCGGCGACTTCGTGAATAGCGGCACGATCACCGCAGCGGGGGCCGCCGCGACACTCGCGCTTCAGGGCAGCAACAAGACGCTGACCAACAGCGGCACGATCGAGAATCGCGGAACGGGCGCGGCGATCACGGGCCAGCGCCTCGATATCACCAACGCGGCGAGCGCCCGGATCGCGTCGATGGGCAGTACCGCCATCGACGCCCGACAGGGGCTTCAGCTCCGCAATGCCGGGACGATTGTCGGCGATATCCTCGTGTCCGATGTCAGCGACGCGACGATCGACTCGAGCCTGGGGACGATCAACGGCAGGCTCCAGCTCGGCGCAGGCGACGACACGCTGGTCGCGCGGTATCTGGATGGGCGCGTCGTCACCGGCGTGACCGGCGCGATCGACGGGGGCGGGGGCATCGACGCGCTGCGCGTCCGCTTTGACGCCGACACGTCGCTGGCGACCGCGCTCACGATCCCGACCGCGTTCGAGCAGCTGAGGCTGGCCCCGGATCGCGATCGGACCGTCACCCTGGCAGACGGCTTCCTTGCGCCCGGCGTCGTGAGCCTCGCGGGCGAGGGGACGATCGTCAATACGACGACGCTGACGGGGGCGAGCGCGGTGGTCGTCGCCGACGAGCGCGCCCTCAACTCGTTCAACCCGCAATTCGTCAATGCGGGCGTGATCCGCGCGCTGGTGGCGAGCCTCGGGACCGCCGCCGTCAATCTCCAGCAGATCCGCCGCTTCGAGAACCAGGGGCGGATCGAGGCGGCGGGCGACGGCGTGCTGGTCAGCCTGGCCGACACCGTGGTCAACATGGGAACGATCGTCGCCGGCGGCACGGCGCTGGACGTGTTCAACGGCGCGTTCGACAATCGCGGCACCATCCGCTCGACCGGCGGCACCGCGCTCGTGCTTAGCGGCTCGACGGGGTTCGCGCCCGTCAACAGCGGCCGGATCGAAGGCGCGACCATCGCGGTCGACCTGAGCTCCGCCCTACGCAATGAAGGGACGATCGTCGCGGGCGATACCGGGGTCACGGTCGATGCCTATGCGCAATTGCTCAACGCCGCGGGCGGGGTCATCACCGGTGGCCGCTTCGGGGTCGCCGCGTCGCAGTCCACTTTCAACGTCGCCGTCGCGAATGCCGGCACGATCAACGGGGACGTCAGCCTGCGCAGCAACTTCGGCAACACGTCGGATGGCAATCGCTATTTCGCGCTGGCGGGCGGAGTGCTCAACGGCAACCTGACGCTCGGCCGCAACGACACGCTGATCGCCGAGCTGGCGAATGGCGGGCCGGGGACGTTCGCCGGGATCAACGGCACCGTCACCGCGACCGATTCGCTGCTGCGCTACCGCGTGCGCAGCGACGCCAGCGCATCCGTCACCGCACCCGCGGGTTTCGCGAGCACGGGCTTCGACCTGTACGATGGCGCGGCGCTGACGCTGACCGGCCAGTCGCAGCGGACGGTCGAGTTCGGGGGCGAGGGCAGCGTCGATCTTACTGCCGACATCACCGTCACCAATGCGCCCGCGCTTCGGTTCACGCCCCGCGCGATCGCGCCGGGCGAGCCCTTCGTGACCACTGAACGCGTCGCCGTCATCAGTCGCGGAACCCTGTCGCTGACCGACACCAACGACCAGTTCTACGGCGCGGCCGCGGTCTATCTGGGGGCGGGCGAGTTCACCAATCGCGGCACCATCAGCGTGCGCAATCTTTCGACCAACGGCGACCCCAACATCCGTGCGATCGCAAGCGGATCCTTCGCCGGCGATCCCGGCAGGATCGTCAACGAGGGCACGATCGAGCTTTATCAGGCGATCGGCGTCGCCGACCTTGCAAGCTTCACGAACAGCGGCATGATCCGGCAGGTCGGCGGCACCGTCGCATCGAACGGTGTCGTCAATGTGCGTTCCCTCATCAACAGCGGCACGATCGAGGTCGCGGGCGGGGCCGTGCTTGCCGGCTATAACGGGCTTTCCATCGACAATTCGGGCCTGATCGCCAGCACCGGCGACGCGGCGATCGCCGTCTCGCGCTTCGGCGGGGGGATTGGCGGCCTCGTCGTCAACCAGGCGGGCGGCACGATCCGCGGCGGCGCGGGCGAGGCGATCCGCCTGAGCGGCGGCACCATCGACAATCGGGGTACGATCACCGGATCGGTAAACCTGGCCTATAGCCAGTTCGGTGGCAGCACTTTTGCGTCCGGCGTCTACTTCGCCAATGGCGGGACGGTTTCCGGCGACCTCAGCTTCGGCGCCGGCAGTGACCTGCTGATCGTCCTGAACGATACGACCGGCGTCAGCGGCGCGATCGACGGCGGCTCGGGCGAGGACACGTTGGTCCGCGCGCGCGACACCAGCGGGACGATCACCCTCGGCACGCTGGCAGTCGCCGGTTTCGAGCGCGAGCAGGTGCGCGCGCTGGGCGCCGATACCGTCGTCACCGTCGCGGCGAACGCGCCGGTTGCGGGCGATCTCGCATTTTCGGGGGACGGCAGCATCGTCAGCACCGTGACGGTCGAGGGGGCCGTCACGCTCGGCAATAGCGGCTTCAACTCTTACAACGATCCGGGCGCGGCGCTGCTGCTCGCGGGCTTCACCAATCGGGGCGAACTGCGCGGTGGGGTGAGCGGATCGGTCGGCCGGTTCGTCAACGAAGGGACGATCGCAAAGGCGCCGAACGGCGGCTTCCATGGCGACGCGACGGTCGAGCTTTCGCGTCGCGGCGATCTCGACTTCCGCAACGCGGGCACGATCACCGGCAGCACCGACAATGCGGTGCTGCTCAACGCCTCGGGCTCGATCGCCGCGACCAACGGCGGCACGATCACGGGCGGTCTGTTCGCGTTTTCGCGGCCTGACACCAGTTATCCGGCGCCGGTCGCCGACCCGGTGACGGCGCGCACGATCTCGATCGTCAATAGCGGCACGGTCGCCGCGGTCGATCCGGCGGTACCCGGCGCGGACGTCCTGATCGACGCGCAGATCGCCGGGATCGACGGTGCCGGCGATGCGATCACCTTTGCCAACAGCGGCACCGTCGCGGGCGGCGTCACGCTCGCCGTCTATCGCGACTTCGGCTTCCCGGTCACCGCCCCGACGGATGGTGCTGCGGCCAGAACGCTCTCGGCGATCAATTCGGGGACGATCACCGGCAATTCGATCGGCCTTGCGGCCTATGTCGCCGGCTCGGCGACCGGCGGCGATACGGTCGGCCTGACCAACAGCGGCACGATCATGGCCACCGGCATCGGCGGCACCGGCGTTTCGCTGGTGATCGACCGCGCCGGCCAGACCGCGGGCGCGATCGCGCTCACCAATAGCGGGACGATCCGCGCCAATGCCGGCGGCACGGTCGACCAGTTCGTCGATTATTGGACGGGCTTGACCTTCAAGACCACCATTGCCGCTTACGCGGTGGTCGTCGGCGCGCCCACCGGCGCCAAGTCCACGATCACCAACGCCGCGACCGGGACGATCGAGGCGACCGGCACGCTTTCCACGGCGATCGTCAGCGCCGGCGCGCTCGATCTCACCAATGCGGGCACGATCCGCGGCGGGCAGGGGACGGTGCTTGCGCCCGGCGACCGATTGATCGGCTATAACGGGACCGACTATCTGGCGGGCGCGGTGCAGGCGCTGCGCGATGCGGACGATCGCATCGTCAACAGCGGCACGATCATCGGGTCGATCGACCTCGGCGGCGGCGACGACGTCATCGAGAATAGCGGCCGGATCGAGGGCAACGTCTTCCTCGGCGCGGGCGACGACGTGTTCCGCCAGCTCGCCAGCGCGGTGCTGATCGGCACGGTCGACGGCGGCGCGGGCAACGACAGCCTGATCATCGACGCGACCGGCGGCGGCGCGGTCAACGGCGACCAGTTCGTCAATTTCGACCGCTTCACCCAGGTCGGCAGCGGCAACGTCACCTATTCGGGCAATTTCCGGTTCGAGACGGTGGGCGTCAGCGGCGGCACCGTCACGATCGGCGCGGGCCAGACGCTGTCGAGCGCGGGCAGCACCGTCATCACCGGCAGTGAGGCGGACGAGACGGTCGTCAGCGACGGCACTGTCGCCGGCAGCATCGACCTGATGGGCGGCGCGGACCGCGTCGTCAATCGCGGGCGGATCGACGGGTCGGTCCTGCTCGGCACGGGCAACGACGTGTTCGTCGATTCGGCGGGCAGCAGCGTCGGCGGGACCGTCGACGGCGGCGCGGGCAACGACACCTACGCCGTGGTGCTGGCGGGCAACCGTAGCGGGATCGGTGCGCGGACGGGGTTCGAGCGGCTCGACGTGACGGGCGACGGGCGGCTTGCCCTGACCCTCGACCAGAGTTTCGCGGCGGTGACGCTGACGGGCACCGGACTCGACCTCACCCTGGCGGGCAACACGATCGGCACGATCACCGGCTCGGCGCTGACCGAACGCGTGAGCGCCGACGGCGACCTCGCCTTCGTCAGCCTCGGCGCGGGCGACGACACGCTGACGCTTGGCGCAGGCATCGCGGCGGGCCGCTACGACGGCGGCAGCGGCACCGACACGCTGCTCTTCACCGCGACCGGCCCGGTCACGCTGACGGGCATCGCCACCGGCTTCGAGCCGGTGTCGCTGGCGGGCGGTGCGCTCACCGTGGCGGGCACGCTCGGCAGCGAGGGCGCAGCGCTCGGCTTCGGTGCGGGCGACCAGCAACTGACGGTCGCCGCGGGCGGCACGCTGGCGGGCATCGTCGACCTGGGCGACGGGGCGGACCGCTTCCGCCTGGCCGCCGGCGGCACGCTCGTCGGTACCGTCTCGGGCGGGGCAGGGGACGACCGCGCGACGATCGAGCTGACGGGCGACCGCACGCTCGCGCCCGTGCTGATCGGTTTCGAGACGCTGGCGACCGAGGGCCGCGGCCAGCTCACGCTGACCGGCGCGCAGGGCTATTCGCTGGTCCTTGCCGACACCGATCTGGCGGTGGGACAGGGGAGCACGCTGACCGCCGAGCGCGTCCGCTTCGGCTCCGGCGACAACCGCTTCACCGTCTATGGCGCGTTTGCGGGGTCGGTCGATGGCGGCAGCGGCAGTGACGCGATCCTCGTCGCGGGCGGCAATGCTGCCTTCCTCGACATTGCCAGTGTCGAGCGGTTCGCGATGACTGGCGGCGACGCCACGATCGCGCGCATGGCGGCGCTCGGGACCGTGGACCTGACCGGCGGGCGTCTCACGGGGCTTACCGGGTCGACGATCACCGCGGCGCAGATCAACGTTGGCAGCGGCGCGATCCTCGCCTCGGGCGGCACGATCAACGGCAATGTCGCGGTCGCAGGCACGCTCAGCCCCGGCGCGGGGGTCGGCACGATGACGGTCAACGGGAACGTCGCGCTCCAGTCGGGGTCGCGCAGCGTCTTCGAGCTCGGCGCCGACGCCGCCGACCGGCTGCTCGTGAACGGCGCGGTCACGATCGCGCAGGGGTCGACGCTTCAGCTCGTGCCCGTCGTGACGCTGCGCCCCGGCACCTCCTACGACCTGATCGTGGCGAGCGGCGGGATTACCGGCAGCTTCGGCACCGTCATCAAGCCCGACAGCCTGTTCGGCTTCGTCATCCAGCGCGCCGACCGGATCCAGCTGCTCGGCCAGTTCCTCGGCAACGCTGCCTTCACGCCCCAAGTGTCGGCGAGCATCGATTATGCCAACACCGCACTCGTCGCGCAGCCGGCGACGAGCCGGCTGTTCGCGGCGGTGCCCGCGCTCCTCGATGCACAGGGCAATTCGAACCCGGCCGCGTTCGCGCGGCTGACGCCCGAGCCCTATGCGACGGCAAGCCAGATCGGCGTCGACAATGCACTGGCGGTGACCGGCGCGGCCCGCGGGCCGGCGTTCGCGACCGACGGCACCGACGTCCATGTCTATACCTTCGCGCAGGTCGTCGGGGGCTGGCATCGCCTGGGCGCCGACCGGGGTGAGGGCGTGTCGGCGGCGCGCGGCCGCGACTATGGGTTCCTCGGCGGGATCGGCATCGGCAATGCCAGCTGGAACGTCGGCGCGTTCGGCGGCTATCTGAACAACCGCCAGGCGACCGAGCCGCTGGATGCGGTCACGCGGGCCGAGGGCTTCGTCGCGGGCATCCAGGCGCGCTATGCGGCCGAGGGCGGCTTCGGCGTCAACGCGACGATCCTCTACAACGGCAGCAAGGCACGGACCGAGCGCGCGCTGCCCGGCGCGGGCGCGGCGCAGGGTCGCTACGACCTCAATAGCTGGGTGAGCGACGTGTCGGTGAGCTATGCGGCCGAGATAGCCGGCGACTGGGCGCTGCGCCCCCATGCCGGCATCACCTATGTCCGCACCGATCGGGGCGGCCTGACCGAGAGGGGCGGCAGCCCGTTCGCGCTCACCGTCGCGCGCGACCGCCATGTCGCGGGCTTCGCCGACGCGGGGCTGTATCTGGGCCGCAGCGCCGCCTCGACCGCGGCGTTCCGGCCGTTCGTGTCGCTTGGCGCGCGCACCCAGATCGAGGGGCGGCGGGCCGATGCGCTCGCCGGCTATTCGGGGGCGGGGCTCGGCCTCGTCGCGCTGGGCGCACAGCGGGCGCCGGTCGTGGGCACGGTCGCCGCCGGGGTCGACTATCGCCTGACCGAAACGCTGGGCGTCTTCGCCACCGCCGCATCGCAGGCGGGCCGCGACGATCACCAGGAAAGCGTGGCGGCCGGGGTGCGGCTGCGCTTCTGAGGGGCGCGCTGGCGGTCGTGCCGGACCCGGTAGAGCCGGGACGACCGACTGCCGATGCGCTGCGGGCAGGCACTCCAAGGGTTGCGACCGGTTCTGACGCAGCAACATCGCATCGCTTGCCCATCGTCCACCCCGAAAGGCCGATCATGCGCCGTTTCGACCTTTAAAAGTTCAAGCTGACCAGCTTTGCCAAGTGCCCAAAGCTGCTGTGGCTGCAGGCTCATAGCACCAAGCTCGCGCACCATCCTCGTTAGAACAACGTGATCGGCGACGATTACAATAACCGCCCATTTCGACTGCTTAACTGTGATGAGGTTTCATTCAAAAGTCGCTTTTGTTTCGCAGGCCTGTAAAAATGCTGAGGAGCCCAACGGCTTACGGTCGGGGCTGCGGTAATCGATCGGCTTCACGCGCTTGGTCTTGGCAAGGCTGAAGAACGGCCGCTCCATCATCTCCCGCTGGTCGCACAGTGGCAGGTCGGCGAGATAAGGGAGGAGTAGGTCGAACTGTTCGAAGACCCGCTGGCGCTCGGCGCGGATGACACGCTGTTTCCCCGGGGAAACACGGGGCCCGCGATCACCGGACGAGCCCCCGCCCTTCGGCCTCGAGCTGCGCCAGCGCGGCGTGCAGCGCGTTGGCAAGGTCGTTCGTATCCGCGCTCAACCCGGCATGCAGCCGGATCGTCACCCCCTGCCGGTTGACCGACTGGACGCTGAGCCCTGGGCGGCTATGCGGCGTCGTCCAGACGAACGGGGCCGGGCCTTCGCCGGCATCGGTATTCGGGGAATCCATTAGCCGGCGCAGCACGGCTGCGGCAGGATACGGGGGCTGCCCCGCCACGCGCCTCGCCGCCTGTTCCTTTGCAATTCCCCGCGCGGCGGTGAGGATCGCCCGCGCCGCTTCCTTGCCGTCGAGCGCCGGGGCGAGGGCATCGCCGGGCTTCAGCTGCACCTCGGCGGGGGAGGCTAAGGCGGCGATCACGCCGTGGGGGATCCCCGCGACCTTGATCATCTTCGACAGCCAGCCCTTGGACAGCTTCAGCCGCTCGGTCATCCGCGTCAGGTGGTAGCCGTAATGACGCCTGAGCGCGGCGGCATAATTACGCGGGCGCTCGAGGTCCGACACGTCCTGGCACGCGCGGTTCTTGAGATCGGCGAGGCGGAAGGCGGCCTCGTCGTCGAGCATCGCGACCTGCGCCACGAACCGCATCTCGGGGCTGGCTGTGCGTGCGCAGCCAGCTGATCGACCAGTGGCGGCGGGTGCCGGCGATCACCTCGAACTCGTGGTTGGGGTCACGCTCGATCCGGCGCATGACCGCGGGGATCTTCTGCCCGCCCTCGGCGATGATCGAAGCGATGAGCTCGCGGCAGCCCGTCTCGGTCAGATGCGCGTAGGAGCGCGCGTTGCCCGGCCAGATCGGAATTCGCGCGGGATCGAGCAGTGACGCGTCACCAGCCGCATCTAACCCTAGGAGACGCGCGCCAGCGCCGATTCACGCGCCAAGAGCGAGCCGCCGGGCGCGCGCACGCGCGCGGGCTCGGGGGAAAGGGGCGGTGTCGCCGCGGCGTGCGCGGCAAGCTCATCGGCCGGGAGAACCGCGATATAATCGGATTGCTTACGTGCCACGAGGGTTCTCCGGCGCGGAATATATACACAACTTAAACGGGTGGGACAGCGAATCAGACTGCGGCGTTGAGTACATCGTCCTGCATTCAGAAGAACCTCGCGCACGTTGAGCAGGTTTTCGAACATATAGCCGAGCCGTCGTCCGTTTTACGCCCCCGGGCGCAAAGGACAGGCGTCCATTCTTTGCGGCAATGCGGGGTGCGATTGGTCGAGTAGCCGAGCAGATACGCCACCTCGGCGATTCCGAACCGGATGTTCAACCGCTCACGGCGTTCGGGCAGGAACGCCTTCGCCGTAACCGATCGACCATCCGCTCGCCGGCATCGGCGGGATCGCCGATCTGGCTGGTGGTTGGATCGATTCGATCAATGTGTCCGCTGATTAAAGGTTATCGCCAGCAAGCCTGCGCCACGATGCTCGAATTCGCCAGCGGCAGTTGCTAGCACAAGCGTTTCGACCAACTTCCTAGTCGGAGAGGGGCAAGGTGTGGGAAAAATGGGACGCATAAAGCCGCTTAGTTGGTTCGAGGCGCATGCAGCAGAGATGCTGCGCAATGTCGCCGAGGATCGCACCCCTTATGTAATCACGCAGAACGGCAAGGCGACGGCGGTGGTGATCGACATTGCCAGCTACGAGGAAACGCAGGAAATGCTGGCGCTTCTAAAGCTTGCCGCGCTGGGTCGCCGGGACGCGCGCGAGGGCCGCGTTCGCACAGCCCGGGATGCAATCGCCGAGGTACGCGCACTTACTCGCGTCGGCCAGTGATGCGTTGCCACATCGAGGTTGCCGCTGCCCTTCTTAGGCATTCCATGTGGTCACCATCCGCTACCCTGCGAGACAGCGGCTTCTAAAATTGTAGGCGCCAACAACTTGAAGGCAAAGGTTGTAAAGTTTCAGCGCTGCAACTTTAAGGAGTTTTCGATTGTTGACTTGGTCCGGCCGTTTGACAAATCTGCAAATAAAATTGCCCGGTTCTTACATTCGCTCGGGCACGCGCGAAATTCGAGTTTAGACAAGCTACATAGAGAGAGTCTCCAAGACACAGCGCTTAAATAGCACTCTATAAATCTACTAAAATATGAACGACTTTATAAATCTACTGAGTAGATATAGTCGATTAAGACATGGCATCCAAAAACCCAAACCGTTTAGTCAGTTTCGATCATATAGGTATCAGTATATTTTAGATAATGACTATTTCCAGAAAATATGTATAGTTAGGCCGATATATGAAAAGACTAGTATTTTTAAAGTTACTGTTGATAATATACTTTTTCGACAATTAGGCGAGGGTGTGTATGAATGCCGATGATATAAGTGTCGCTGCGATGCTTGTGGCAGCGATCCTTCTTGCGGTCGGGGAGATACGAGAGGATCGCGCCATCCGCCTCCTCGCCATCCCGATTCTTCTTGCCGAATGCGCTCGGGTCATGATCGGCTTGGCCATGACGGGCGTTCCCACGGGCTAAGCTGTAACGAGGTTCAATCGCGCCGTCTGACGATGTGTTGCGGCCGAATTTTGCGGCCGGGTGAGAGGGAGGCATTCATTCAGTCGAAGGGCGAAAACAGTAGGTATGTGATCGGCGCGGAAACCTATCCGGGTATTCTCCGGGTTGGTCGATACCGCCCGGCGAGTCAAAGCAGCAGGCGTGAATATCCATAGCGCCTCGCTCGTCGCCCATCGGCTCGACGTTCCGACCGACCGCCCGGCCGTTCGCGCCGCGGGGGTGCTGGCGCTCTATGCGCTCGGCTTTGCGCTGACGCATGGGGCGGCGAGTGCGTGGGGCGGGGCGGGCTATTATTCGCTCTGGTTCCCGGCGGCGGGGCTTCGCCTGGCGCTCCTCTGGCGGACGGGCGCGGTCTGGACATTGCCCCTGTGCGCGATCGAGCTCTCGGTCGATTTCGCGACGGGTGCGGTGCCAATGACCGGGCCCGACGCGCTGATCGGGTGGCTGGGCGCGGTGCGGCCGGTGCTTGCCTATGGTGCGACGGTCTGGCTGGTTCGCCGGCTGATGCAGAAGGACAGGAACCGCGGCATTGCCGCGCTGGCCGCGCCGATGCCGTTCGCGGTGGCGAGCGTCGCAGCGCCGCTGATCGCTGCCTTGTTCACGGTGCCGCAGGCGATGCTGCGCGGCGACCTGACCGGTGTCGTCACCGCGCGCGAGATCGGGCTGTCGATCGCCGCGTTTACCGTGGGCGACGTGCTGGGCACGCTGCTGGTCGCGCCGCCTTTGCTATGGGTCGCCGATCGCCTGTCGGGCCGCGCGCACGGGCCCCTGCCGCGCCCCCGCCCGGGGCCGGTTGCCGAGAGCATCGCCGCGCTGGTGCTCGGCGCGGTGGCGGGGGAGACGCTGGGCTGGCTCGGCCTCGGCTCACAATCCGCGCCCAGTCTGATCGCGGTCGCGTGGATCGGCCTTCGCTTCGGCCGGGTGCCCGCCTGGTTCGCGCTCCTCGCCGTTTGCGCAATGCTGTTGCCGCAGACGGCGGGGGCGATGGACACGCCGGCGCGGCTGCAATTCCACCTCGGCCTCGCCAGCGTGGTCGTCGCCGGCTATCTGGCGGGCAGCTTTCACGATGCGCAGCGGCGGGCGCGCGCCGACCTGGCGCGGCGCGATCGCCTGCTCTTCCAGGCCGACCGGCTGAAGACGCTGCGCGCGATGTCGGTCGCGGTCATCCATGAAATCTCGCAGCCCCTCTCGACGCTGGCGATCGAGGCGAAGCATCTCCACGAACTGACCGTCAGTGCCGATCCCGAAACCGCGGCGACCGCGGCGCTGATCGACCGCAAGGCGGCGCATCTGTCCGACCTCGTCCGCCGGCTTCGCCGCTATGGCGGGCGCGCGGTGGACGAGCCGTCGGCGCTGCCGCTCGCCAATCTGATCGAAAGCGTCGGCGCGCTCGCCGCGTCAGAGGTACAGGCCGCGCGCGCCCGCCTGACCATCACCGCGCCCGACCCGGCGCTGGCGGTGATGGCGCAGGAGGTCGAGCTGGCGCAGGCAGTGGTCAACCTCATCCGCAACGCGGTGCAGGCCTGTGGCCCGGACGGCGAGATCGCGCTGTCGGCGAGTGCCGAGGCGGGCAAGGCGATCATCCTCGTCACCAATCGCTGCGCCGCGAATGCGCCCGCGCATGCCGGGATGGGGGTCGGCACGCTCGTCGCGCGTGCGATCGTCGAGGCGCATGGCGGCCGCCTGACGATCGTGCGCGACGGCGCGGACGTGCGCGCGGTCGTCACGCTTCCCCTGATCGGCGCCGAGGCATGAGCGACGCGCCCGTCATCTATGTCGTCGACGACGATCGCGACCTGGGCGCCAGCGTCGCGCGGCTGCTCCAGCGCCATGGCTTTGCCGCCGAGCCGTTCCTCGACCCCGCGCTCCTCCTGCCCGTCTATGCCGATGCGCCCGCACATTGCATCGTCACCGACGTGATGATGGGCGACATCGACGGCTTCGCCTTTGCCGACCGCATCCGCGCGGTCGATCCGGCGGCGGCGATCATCTTCATGACCGCGTGGCCGACCACCGCCAACGCGGTCGATTCGGTGCGCCGCTATGGCGGGCTCGACTATCTCGAAAAGCCGATCGACGAAGCGCGCCTGATCGCCGCGGTGACTGAGGGCGTCGCCTGGAGCGTCAGCCGCCGCGCCGCGCGCGACCGCACGGCCAAGCTGACCCCGCGCGAGCGCCAGGTACTCGACCTGTTGGCGGAAGGGCACCCGAACAAGGTCGTCGCCGACCGGCTCGGCCTGTCGACCAAGACCGTCGAGGATCACCGCGCCGCCGTGCTGGCCAAGACCGGCGCCAGCGGCCTCGCCGCGCTGATCGCGCTGGCGCGGGGCTAGAGCGGTGCCGATGCCGGATCGATCAACCGCGCGTAGATGATGCGCATCGCATCGACGTCGCGCCCGCAATAGGCGCGCAGCGCCGCATCGAGCGCGGCGCGGCGGTCGGGGGTGCAGTCCGGCGCGCTCGCGTCGCGATAGGCCTCGACCGCATCGCCGCCTGCCTTCACCTCCAGCGTGGCATAATCGAGCTCGGGCGCGATCGTCGGCAGCACCGCCTTGATCGACCAGCTGCCGCGCTGGCCGCGGTGATACCAATAGTCGCGCGCCACTGGCAGCAGGTCGACAACGCGGTCGGCAAGGTGATCGAGCGCCCCGGAAAGATCGGAAAAGCAGCGGGCGAGCCGTTCGATCACGCCGCGTTCGAACACCGCATGCCAGGCGATCACCGCACCCGCTTGGGGCAGGGCTGCCAGTGCTTCGGCACAGTCGCGTCGCGGATCGTCGCCGTCCAGTGACAAAAACTCTCGGCGCTCGGCATGGCCGTCGGTCGTCTCGATATCCGCGACGAACTGGAACGGGACTTGTTCATAGGGATGCGCGCCCGGCCAGAGCGGCAGCGCGTGCGCCACCGTCTCGAAATCGAGCCAGATGCGCGGAAAGCGCCAGTCGCGCGTCGCGGCGGCGACGCCGGCGGGGTCGTGCTCGGCGACCCCGGTGATGCTCGCACGCTGGATGCGGCGATCGGTGTCGCTGCCCAGATCGGCCGGGGGAACGAGGGTCAGATCGTCCAGCTCCTGCCCGGCGAAGCGCTTGCCGGCACCGCGCGGCAGGATCGCGACCGGCCAGTCGGGGCCCGGCGGCAGCGCGGCGCGGCAATGGGCGCTGAAGGCACAGGGATGCGGCAAGCGGCAATGGTCGCCTATCGCGACGGGCGGCTCGCTGCCCGCAAGCATCGCCTCGGCGGCGTCCAGCAGCGCCGCGCGCCCGGCGGCGATGGCCGCGCTCGGCACCGTGACGTCGCTGTCGGCGAAAACGCCAGACAGGCTGCGCGCCGCCGGGAGCGCAAAGTCTCGATTCAGATGGCGGATCGTCGCCCGTGCGACCGACAGGCCGGCCCCTTCGGCGCTCCAACGCTGGGTCGCGACCGCCGCCACGTGATGGGGCTTGGCCCGGGTCGCGGCGCGCACCGCGATCAACTGCCACCCGCCGGGAACCGGCGCCGCAATATCGATCGTCGCGCGCAGCCCGTCGTGCTCGAACGCGGCGTTCAGCACGGTGCGCCTCTCAGCGACCGCCTGCCACGTCGCGGTGACCGCCGCCGCCCAGCCCCTTGCGTGATCGATCGTCACGGCGTCCGTGCACTGGCGTCCCGCTTCCGCCTTCACCGCCTGAGTAGTCGCGAGGCGGGCCTCGGCATCGGCCCCCGCGGGCCCGGCCACATCGGGGCGGAAGCGCGCGAGCCATAGCGATCGCGGGCACCGCTCGAAGGCGGCCAGTCCGGCGGGGGTCATCGCCGTGCAATCGGTGCAGGAGGCGGCAGGCCCTTCGTCGGGCCCGGAGCAGGAATGCGTTGGCATCGTCGCTTCTCCTAATGCCGCGACCCCGGCCGCGCCTGTCGGGGTATTTCCCGGATAGCCGGTGCCGGGGATCCCGGCGAATACGCCGCCATCAATGGCGAGGATGTTCGATGACGCTCTACACCGCTGACCAATTGATGACGCTGCGCATTGTCGACGCGCCCGCAGGCAAACCGGCTTGGGCCAATCTGGTCGCCGATGTCGATCGAGACGTCGCGCCGGTCGAGCTGTGCGGGCCGGGGCTCTATGCGTTGTTCCTCGATGGTTCGCTGTTCTACATCGGTCTGCATGTCGGCGAGCAGGCGGGGGCGGACTATTCGGTCCTGCACCGCTGGGTCCTGCATGTCGTGGGGCAGACGATGCGGTCGCACAAGACGAGTTTCAGCCGCCGGTCGCTGCGCCGCCTGCTCGACACCCAGTCGCGCGATGCGGTGAGCGACGGGCTTGCCGCCTGCTTGCCGCAGGCGCGCGACACCGATCTCGCGACGCTCCCCGATCATCCGCTGCTCAAGGGCCCGCACTGCACCGCGCAAAAGGCGGTGTTCGCCGCGCGGCACTGGGGCGTGTTCGCGCCGGGAAACGAGGACGCGATGCTCTCGCGCATCACCTGTCTGTTCCAGCCCGTCGCCGCCGACTGGGCCGAGCGTCTGGACGGTGCGGAGGGGCGCGAGCGCGGCGCCTGGGCGCGCGAGGCCTGGCTGCGTCCGGCCGAGACCGATCTGGTCCAGCGCTTTAATCCCATCTGCAACGCCGCGACGGCAATCGGCAAGCACCGCGACGGGGTCGGCCTCGACGAGGTGAGGGCCGCGCTGGCCGCCGCGCTGCCGCAGGCGCTGCCGGCGTTCGACCGGACCGAATATGACGCGCGCTCGACCGCGCGCCGTGCCGCCGCGGCGTCGGTGGTCGAGGCCTATGCCGACCGTTCCGAGCCGTCCGACAGCGACACCGCCGTGCTCGCGGACGAAGAGGGGCTGAGCATCTTCGAACAGAATTTCCGCCGCCCGTTGAGCGACGCGGGCGAGCGGTTCGTCGATACGCTGCGCGATGCCGCGCCGGACGGTATCGAACTCTACTTCACCAATATTCCGGACCTGCGCCTGCGCGTCGTCGGTACCCGGCAACCGCTGGTCAAAATCTCGACGTCGTACGGACTGCTGCGCTGCTCCTCGCGCGTTGCGCCCGAAGTGTGCGAGCGGCTTGGGCTCGACGTTTCGGTGCACGAGACCGATCCGATGCGTACGCATTTTCGGATCGACCCGGCAACGACCTCGCCCAAGGTCATTCTTGACCTGATCGAGGCGATCCGGATGTCATGATCCGGCGTCGGCGCGGCGGGGGCGCTGCCGTCGCACACCTGCGCGAAGAAGTTGCCTGCTGGCCGATGCCTGACGGCGGCTTCCTGGTCGAAGAGCGCGAGGTCGTGCCGCGCCGCTGGTGGAATCGGCTGATACGGCCGATCGGCATCGCGCTGATCGTGGGGGCGGTCGGATGGCCGGTCGTCGTGCTCTGCCATGGCTGGCCCCGCCTGGCGCTCGGGTTCGCGATCGCCGACTGGTGCGTGATCGTTGCCGGACGGAACTTGATGCACTGGGGTGCGAAACGTTGGGCGGAGGACGAGTAGGTCGGCGCGCATCCCAGTCGGAGATCATGTCGTGCGCAGGCGAGGACAGTCTGTCAGGTCTAGGATGGTAGGGGCAGATCGGCCTTTAGCCCAGGTCAGATTGCACGCGCGACGCCGGGATGACGAGTGCTGGGCAGAGGCCCTGATGGTCGCGCGTTCGCACGGCAAGAGGGCGGGGGTCACGTCAGTCGGCTTCCTTCTCGGCCTTGCCCTTTTCGATGCGTGAATCGTCGGCCTGTTTCACTGACATCAGCTGCGATGGGAACGGCTTCGCCAAGGCAACGGCGTCATCGAACGTGCAGGTGAGCCATCGCTCCTCGTCTTCCTCGTCGAGCAACACCGGCATCGCCTTGGGATGAACCGGGGCAACGAGCGGGTTCGGCTCGGTCGTCAGGAGCGCAAAGACCGCGCCGGTTTCGGTCGGACGCCAAACCCCCGCAAAGCTGACGATGGGCCGGCTGGGGATGTCGAACCAGAATAGCGGGCGCTTCCCCGTCGGACCCGGCCCATATTCGCTGAAGCTTGTGAACGGGACGAGGCAGCGCCTCTGAGGGTTTGCGAGCGCCGACTTCCAAAAGGGCGAGGTGTAGTTGCGAACGTTCGTGACCTTCGTGTCGAGCAGCACGGGTTTTCCCGTCACCTTATCTATCCGTTTGCCCGGTACCTTCCGCGGAAAGCCCCACGACATCGTGTCCAGCCGCCGTCCACCGCCGTCCTGCCGGATCACCCAAGCTTCCCGATCCGGGAACAGCTCCGTCGGGGGAAAGGTGGCGTCTTCGGGATAGATCGCATCGACGCCGTATCGAGCCGCGATTTCGGCCTGCTTTGCCGTCATTCGATAGCGATTGCACATACCGCCATCCTCGCATTTGCTGGCCAGACGTCAACGCACACAGGATTGCCATTTTGTGGTGCCGAGCGGCAGACCGAGGCGTTGCAATTCGTGCCCATTCGCTCATTCTCCCCGGGCAACAGGGGGATACCAGCAATGACAACAACGACATCGGCTGTCTCGCCGCGATTCCTGATCGGCGTTTTGCTCGGGGCGTCGCTCGCTCTCATCGCTCTCGCCGTCTGGATGATCGTCAATGACGAGGGCTCCCCGGTGCTGGTCGCTGTCGTCGGTTCAATGCTGGCGTGCGGTGCGGCGATTGCCTCGTCGCAGATCAAAAAGAAGCCTTGATCGAGAAGGAGCCCCCTTAGCGAATACTTCAGGGCAAGTTTTCTCGCTCGACCTCCGCCTCCAGCGCGATCAGCCGGTCGACGATCGCTCGATACGGCTTGTGACAGCTGCACCATGGATGCCGCGGCGTTTCGGTGGCGGCCATCCAATACTGGGTCAGCAGAGCCTGATTGCGAACGAATGGCCGCAGGACGTGCAGCGCCAACCGGACTTCCAGTGTCCCGACTGCCTCGGTCGCCGACCGCGCCGTAGCCTCTCGTAAGATCTGCAACGACAAATTGATCAGTGCGTGACGATGCGCTTCGCGGCGCGCCCGCCGCTTCCCGAACGGCAGCGGCAGCAGATCGATCAGCGGTGATGCGCATCGGCTGGGGCACTTGATCGATCGCCGTGCTGCGCGCCATTCAGTGTTGCCGCCGTTCCTTCGAACCTCGGCGATCAGCGCGTTCAGCTCCCAAATCTCAGTTGCCTTGCAACCCCGGCACGTGACCCGGACTTGCGCCTCGATCTTGTCGAGCTCGTCGAGTGTCTTGGGATCGCCGACCACATCAGGCGAAGACGGGCAGTTGCAACTGCTCGCCACGCGCGGTCATTAAAGCGCGAGCCTGAAGTGCGGCATCAACAGCTTGACGATAATGAATTGTGCCGAACCGCTCTGCTTCATCAAACCCGATCGGCGACCATTCCTCGCTTGGATAGCAAGCGTCGTAGATCGCGCGCGCAGCCGCACGCAGTTGCAGATCGTGCTGCATTCCCTTGTCCCAATCGCTGTCGAATCGCCGCCATAGCAACGCCAGCGCATCTAGAACGAAAGGGGAACAATTCGCAAGGCGCTGTCACGTATGTTTCAGTCTCATCAACCTGAAGACGTTTTGCGGAACGGTCTTCGGTGACCCGAACTAACGGCCGGTAATCGGCGGCTCCTCGCCAGCTATAAGCGACCAGACCTCGGCCGAGGCTCTAATCGCTGATAAAATTCATCTCGAATTGAATTGATCTAGATCAGTTTGACGAGGGTCTTCCATCGTGCGCAATTCACGGAGAAACTAATTCGCGAAGCACGTCTGCAGCAGCGGTCGCGCTTCGGTGCGGCGAGGCTGTCCGAAATACCGCTGGTAGGCCCTCGGTCAACGTCGTCACCTAGACCGGGGGTCTGCCAGCGGCAGCTCGTGAGCTCACTCTCGTGTTGTATTCTAAAGAACCCGCCGCACACCAAGCGTCAGCGCGCCGTGCGGAGGTGGACGAAACCCGGCCTGGGCCGACACCGTTCGTCCAATCGCTGCTCTCCTCACCAGAGGAGATGAAGCCCAACGGGTTGGGGTTCGAATGCCTCGCGAAGATCGCGGGCCGTTCGGATCAGAACACCTGTTCGAACCGCCCCGGCAGGGGAAAGGATGAGGCGAATTTCGAGACCACTGGTTCTCGAAAGGAAATTGGCGTGCGCGTGTCGCGCAAGAAGAGCCCAATCAGCACGGTTGCGATCCGGCGCGCCGTCCAAGCGGCGATTAAAGCCGGTCTGCCGGTCACCAAGCTTGAGGTCGCAACCGACGGCACCATCCGCCTGAGCGTCGCGGAAACACCGGGACCCCCTGCGGCGATACCGGAAGACATCTTCCGGGAATGGGAAGCGCGCCTGTGATCAAGGGGCTGCACTTCGTGCGAAGGCGTCTCGCCGATGGCAGCAACCGTTGGCACGTCTACGCATGGCGCGGGGGGCCTATCGTGATGTCGGCAGATGGAGTCCGGCCCCAGTTAACGACCGAAGCGCTGGAACGGCTTGCCGCGGCAAAGCGGGATCGGGACGCAGCCCGGCAGCCGAACCCCACGACACTTCAGTCGCTCATCGACAGGTGGCAGGCGAGCCCCGAATGGTCGCGGCTTAGCGAGAATACGAAAAAGACCTGGGGCTCGATCGTGCGGACGATCGAGGCGAAATGGGGCAACGTTCCGCTAGCGGTTTTCAACGATGAGCGGATGATCGCGAAGGTCATCGACTGGCGCGATGCACGCGTCTCGACGCCTCGGGCCGCCGATAACGGCGTCACGGTGCTCCGCGCGCTGCTGAAATATGGCATCCAGCGCGGCGCATTGCGGATCAATGTCGCCGAAAAGATCGGGAAGATTTACGTAAATGGGCAGCGTGCGGAGATCGTTTGGACGAAAGCCGATCTGCTCGCCTTCGAGAAGGCTGCGGGAGAGAAGGATCGCTGTGTCTATTACGCTGTGCTTCTCTGCTCGGTGACGGGGCTTCGACGAGAGGATCTCGCGCACCTGACATGGGATGCGGTCGGCGAGTTTGCGATTGTCACGAAGGCGAAGAAAACGAGCCGTGGCCGTCGGCACTTCGCTACCGTTCCGCGGATTCCGGAACTCGATGCAGTCCTCGCAAGCCTCAGGGACGTTCCGCGCCGGTCGGGCGTGGACACCGTGCTTGTCAATCCGAAGGGGAGGCCGTGGAACCTCGACACACTGACCAAGGAAGTTTCCCGTATCGCCAAGCTGGCAGGCGTTTTTCATGTCGAGGCTGATCTCGCGAGCAAATCCGAGCGGCGGTACAAGCATCTGCACGATGCCCGCGGCACTTTCGCGACTTACCTGATGACGACGACCGATCTGACGGACGCAGAGATCGCCAGCATCATGGGCTGGTCCGAAACCGAGGTCGAACGCATCCGGCGCATCTATGTCGATGACACTGCGCGTCAGATTGCCTTGGGAAAGAGGATCGCGCGCGGACTCGCCGCCGAGTGAACAGAATGAGCCGATTGGAAATCGCCATCATCAGGCGTCGACGCCGGGCATACATGTTGACGGCAGGACGATGCTCATGGCATTGGCTGCCGGCGGCGCTGTAAACGGGATTGTAAACCGGTCGTCAGCAGCCACTTTTTCAGCGCTAAGTCGTTGAAATGCGGGTGTAGCTCAATGGTAGAGCAGAAGCTTCCCAAGCTTACGACGAGGGTTCGATTCCCTTCACCCGCTCCATCGCAAGCAGCCGTTCCTCCATGCCGACTTGCCGCGGGCAAGATTGATGATTGCGGCCAGCCGACCTTGGACCTCCAACACTACGCCGCGGCCCGCCGGATTGGGCGTCAGGGCAACGCGTTCGATCAAATCGCACAGTGTCGGGATTGCCTCCAGCCGGGTCTCGGGATCGGCGATTGGTTCGTCAAGGCGCTCGACCTGCGCGCGATCGTCGGCGGCGGCCGGTGGATGCAGTGCGACGACCGGCAGCGCTCCGATCTCGGCGAGCGCCCGTTTGGCGGCATCCTGCGCGGTACGGGCCGCGGCGAGTGCCTCGCGGATGTCGGAAAATTCCTGACCACCGGCAACGATGGCGGCGACCAGCTGCTTCACTGGCGCTTGTGCCCCTGCAAGGCGTTTCCGGAGGCATGTTTCGTCTCGCCGGTTGTCGGCGGCGCGGCGGGTACATTCAGCGTGATACGCCCGAACGAAGATCTCGACGAGGCCTATCCCGAGGCACTTCGACAATCCGGCGGTGCCGCTCGGCGATCCGGCGACCGCGGCGATCTGGCACTGGCGGACGCAGCCGTCGCGACGGCTGGCCGGCATCCGGGCGGATTTCCGGTCTTGAACAGGGGGAGAGGCGAACGGCGGCGGGCGACTGCCGCCGGGCGACCTTTTCGGCCGCGGGTTTTTCGGTATCGATGCAATCGACCCGCCCGCGCTTCTCGCGCCCGCCGATCGGAACCACGATGCCCAGGGATACGAGCTACCATAAGGAAAACCTGCGCCGCGACCTGATCGCCGCGGGCCTCGCCTTCGTCGAGGAGAATGGCCACGTCACGCTGTCGGTGCGGACGCTGGCGCAAAAGGTCGGCGTGTCGCCGGGCGCGCCCTATCACCATTTCGCCGATCGCCGCGCGCTCCTGCTCGCGATCGCGACCGAGGGGTTCGACGAACTGATCCGCGACGCGGCCCGAATCGTCGCCGCCGATCTTCCGCCCATCGAGCGGCTGACGGCGCTCGGCCTCGCCTTCGTCGATTTCGCGTGCAAGCGGCCGCGGCTGATGGAGCTGATGTACGAGAGCGAGCTGACCGGCCCGGCCCGTGACCCGGCGCTCGAGAGCCATCAGACCGCGGGCCAGGAATTGATCCGCCGGACGATCGTCGAGGGTGCGCCAGCGGGGATTGACGAGCGATCGCTGGAGATCCGCGCGACCGCCTTCTGGTGCGCGATGTACGGCTTTGCGGCGCTGCGCCGGAAACAGAACATCCAGTCGTTCGACCGCTTCGCGATGAAGGCCGACGACGTCGCCCGCTCAATCGTGGGACAGGCGGCGGCGAACGCGCTCGCACCGATCTAGAAGGGAAAAGGATATTTGGCTTCGCAGCGGGACGTGCTTCGTGACCGGGGCGGGGCGGGGATCGGCCGCGTTTCGCCGCGAAGGGAGCTGCAGCGATCGCTGCCGACCGCCGCTTTCCCGCAAGCGCATAGCAACATCGTGCGGGTCGACGTCGACGTGACCGATGCGGGCGCCATCGCCGCGGCGGCGAGAGTCCATGGCGACCTCGGCGTGCTCGTCAACTGCATCGGCAAGACCGCGAAGCGTCGTCTCTGGCAGGACGCCTGACCTTTCGCTTTACAGCTATCTGATCGGCGATTAGATAAGGCGGAGAAGGAGAGGAATCGTGCTCACGCGGCGTGGGACGCTGGGAATGATCGGCGCGGCTGCGATCGCGGTGACACCGCTGGGCAGGCTGGCGGCATCGCCGGGCGCTTGGCGGCTCCTATTCAACGGCCGAAACCTCGACGGCTGGACCTTCTTTCAGGACGGCATCGGCGATAACGATCGTGACAACGTTGCCGCGATCGAGGGCGGGGTGCTGCACATCCTCGGCCCGCGCTATCGCGGCCCGGCCGCAGCGCCGATGGGCTATCTCGCCACGGCCGAGGCGTATGGCGACTATCACTTGAGCCTCGAATATAAATGGGGCGAGCGCCGCTTCGCTCCGCGCGAGCTTTGGAAGCGGGACAGCGGCATCCTCTATCACGTGCCCGCCGGGCGCGAGGTCCTGTGGCCCGACTGCGTCGAATATCAGATCATGGAGCGCAGCACCGGCGATGCGATCCCGGTCAACCACCGTGCGATCCCCGGCGTGTCGATGGGCGGCCTGCCCGCCTCGCCGCGCAACTTCCCCGGCCCGCCCTATGGGCCGCGGATCGACGCGGGCGGCAATCTGCGCCAGATGATCCGTGCGGAGGGTTCGTTCGACACGCTGGGCGGCTGGAACACGGTCGAGCTGATCGCCAGCGGCGACAGCGCCGCGCACATCGTCAATAGGCGCATCGTCAACACGCTCTACGGGCTTCAGGCCCGCGACCCCGCCGGCGGCTATGCGCCGATCACGCGCGGGCGCATCCTGCTCCAGATCGAGTGCGCCGAAATCCGTTTCCGCAACATCCGCATCCGCTCGCTCTGAGCCCGATCGAAAGGCCTTTCCCGATGCCGGGTCAATTCAAGTACGGCGTGTCCGTCTATAGCTACACCGACGATTTCGGCGCGGTGATGACGCTGGAGGACGCGTTCGACCATATCGCCGACACTGGCGCCACGGGGATCGAGATCCTGGGCGAGGGGCAGATCGAGGGATTCCCGAACCCGTCGACCGCGTGGCTCGACCGCTGGTTCGGGCTGCTCGACCAGCACAAGCTGGAGCCCACGAACGTGTGCTCGTGGGTCGATATGCGGCTGACGCTGTCGCACTATCTGACCGTCGAGGAGGGGGCGGCCGAGCTCGAGCGCGACCTGCGCCTCGCGCACCGGCTGGGGTTCAAGTTCCTGCGACCCAAGTTCGGCGTGACCTCGCACGACCTGATCCCGGAAACCAATTGGGAGGCTTATGTCGAGCGCAACCTCGACCTTGCCGCCAAGCTCGACATCGTCATCTGTCCCGAAATCCATTCGCCGACGCCGATCAACCATCCGGTGACGCAGGGCTATATCGACCTCATCGAGCGGACGGGCAGCGACCATTTCCGGCTGATGATCGACACCGGCATCTTTCAGGACCGCCCGCTCGTCCATTGGGGGTCGCACCAGGTCACCGACGAGATGCGCGAGCACACGGCGTTCCTGAACGGCATCGCGGTCGATCCCGAGGAGTTCATCGGCATCGCCAAATATGTCGGCTTCGTGCAGGCCAAGTTCCACGACATCGACGACGATCTGGTCGACCAGCAGATCCCGTGGCGCCCGATCATCTCGGCGATCAAGCGCTCGGGTTACTCAGGCTATCTGTCGAGCGAATATGAGGGGCTGCGCGCCCCCTGGCGGGCGATCGATCAGGTTCGCCGCCAGCAGGTACTGCTGCGCCAGCTCGAGCGCGAGTACGACGACGGCGTCTTTGCCTGACCCCGCGCCATCCCGTTTTCCGGAGCCATTCCATGCTTGAACATCAGCTCATCCAGAGCACCGGCTTTCGCAATTTCGGCCCCGTGGGTGCGCGGGAGGGGTTCGCCGTCCGCCTGCGCCTGCCCAATTATCACGGCACCCGCCTGTCGATGCTCGACGGGTTCGACGTGACCGTCGACGGCGAGTTCTTCGGCCATGAGCGCAATCGCCTCGCCATACGCGACGAGGTCTATACGCTGGCCGAACTGCGTGAGGAGACGGCGCGGCGTTGGGACCTCACCGAACATGCCTCGGTGCTGGTGGACAGGCCGGGCGGCCTGACGCCTGGCATCCACCGGATCGAGGTCACGGCCCGCATCCGCTATTCGTATTTTCCGCCCGACGTCCACGTCTTCATGATGCGTGCCGAGCGCCTCGGCACCATCGTGACGGCCTGAGCGATCGGTGCGCGAGAGGGAAGTGGAGACCAGATGACTGACATCGATCGGCGCGGGATGATCGCCGGTGCAGCCGCGGCGGCCGCAATGATCGGAAACCCGCTCGCAGCGCAGGCGCGCCGCCCGAGCGCCGACTTTCCCAAGGGATTCCTGTGGGGCGCGTCGACCGCCGCGCATCAGGTGGAGGGCAACAATCTCAACGCCGATTTGTGGGTGATCGAGAACCTGCCCGGCACGATGTTCGCCGACCGGTCGGGGGATGCGGCGAACAGTTTCGAGCTGTGGCCGACCGATCTCGACCTCGTGAAGGGGATGGGGCTCAACAGCTATCGCTTCAGCCTCGAATGGGCGCGGATCGAGCCCGACAAGGGCCATTTCTCGATCGCGATGCTCGATCACTACAAGGCGATGATCGACGGCTGCCGCGCGCGCGGGCTTCGCCCGATGGTGACGTTCAACCACTTCACGACGCCGCGCTGGTTTGCGGCGCAGGGCGGGTGGCAGCATGCCGAGGCGGCGGACCTGTTCGCGCGCTTCTGCGACCGGGCGGCGCGGCACCTGGCCGGCGGGATCAGCCACGCGATGACGCTGAACGAGCCCAACCTTGCGGGCATCATCGGCGAGATCCTGCCTGCGCAGCTAGTCCAGGGCGACGCGAGGACGCAGGTGATGGCGGCGAAGCAGCTTGGCGTCGCCGCCTATCGTCCCGGCGTCATTCTGTTCATCGACGATCCCAGGCTGTACCGTGCTAACCAGATGAAGGGCCATGCCGAGGGCGTGGCCGCGATCAAGGCGGTGCGCGGCGACCTGCCCGTCGGGGTCACGCTGGCGATCATCGACGATCAAGCGGTCGGGCCGGACAGCATCCGCGACCGCATCCGCGAACGCTATTACGGCGAATGGCTGCGCGTCGCGGCGCGGACCTGCGACTTCCTCGGCGTCCAGAATTACGAGCGCAAGCGCTGGGACGCCAAGGGCGCGCTACCCCCGCCCGAGGGGGCGCGGCGCAACGGCGGCGGGGCGGAGGTCTGGGCCGGATCGCTGGCGGGCGCGGTCCGCTATGGCTGGGAAGCCACGAAGCTGCCGATCATCGTGACCGAGCATGGGGTCAACAGCGACGACGATGCGCTTCGCGCCTGGCTGATACCCGCGGCGCTGGCCGAACTGAAGCGCGAGATCGATGCCGGGGTGCCGGTGCAGGGCTATCTCCACTGGTCGCTGATCGACAATTTCGAGTGGGGCTTCGGCTATCACCATCGCTTCGGGCTGCATTCGTTCGACCCGACGACGTTCAAGCGGACCGCCAAGCCGAGTGCCGCCGTGCTGGCGCGGATCGCACGCGCCAATCGGGTCTGATGACAGCCCCCTCCGCCGCGTGGGCGGAGTGGGCCGTTGGGCTCTAGTTGACGATCTTCCAGACGACCGGCGGCAGACGCATCTGCGTCGCGACCGGGTTGCCCGCGGCGTCGCGCGCCGGCTCGAAACGGCCGTTGCGGACGGCGAGGCGGCAGGTGGCCGCATCGAGCGCATCGTTGCCGGTGCTCGACACGATCCGGCAATCGGTCACCTTGCCGGCGGGCGATACCGACAGCGAGACGGATGCCCGTCCCTCTGCACCGGCACGAAGCGCCTGCGCCGGATAGGCGTCCTGCGGGAACCACGATCCGACGTTGCCGCGCGCGCTGGCACCGCGCGACATGTCCAGTGGCGTCGGCGTGGGCGAGGGCGGCGTCGGGATCGCCGGCAGTTCGACCGGCCCGGGGATGGGGATCGACGTGCCCGTCAGCGCCGGGGTGGTCACGTCGATGTCGATCTTCGGCCTCGGCAGGTCGGGCAGGCGCAGCAGCGGCGTCGTCGGTGTCTCGATGGGCGTGCGCTCGACGGGCTTCTTCTCGGCCGGCGGGGGCGGGGGTACGTCGATCGGGATCGCGTAGGTTTCGAGGGGCTTGTCCTTGAACTTGTCGATGAACTGGACAGCGAGCCCGGACATGAGCGCGGCAATGATGCCGCCCTGGATCAGCCCGACAAGGCCGATCGCCACGATCCGTTCCCGTCCAGTGCCGCTATTGGCGTAGGACATGGTGGGCATCCTCTCTATGGCCGCGCCGCTTGAGGACGGCTGCGGTCAGGTGATGCTATCACATCGCTTTCGAGCGCCAAGCGATTTTATGGGGTTAGCCGATGGTCCGTGCGATCGCGCGAAATTCGGCCACGCTGACTGTCTCGGCGCGACGGGTCAGGTCGATGCCCACGGCCTCCGCCGCTTCGATCGCGCCGGGCATCGCTTTCAGGCTGGTGCGCAGCATCTTGCGGCGCTGGCCGAACGCCGCCGCGGTCAGGCGCTCCAGCGTCGACAGGCGCACGCCCTCCGGCTGGCCGGCGGGGACGACATGGACGACCGCGGACATGACCTTGGGCGGGGGCGTGAAGGCGGAGCGGTGGACGGGCATCGCGATGCGCGGCGTGGAGCGCCACTGGGCCAGGACGGCGAGCCGGCCATAGGCGTCGCTGCCGGGCGCCGCGACGATGCGGTCGGCGACCTCGCGCTGGAACATCAACGTCAGGCTCTGCCACCAGGGCTGCCATTCGGTGCTCAGCCAGCCGACGAACAATTCGGTGCCGACATTGTAGGGGAGGTTGGCGACGACGTGCGGCGCCCCCTCGAACAGGGCCGGGTGATCGATCGCCAGCGCGTCGCCCTCGATCACCTTCAACTGGCCGGAATAGGCCTCTGCAAGTTCGGCCAGCGCGGGGATGCAGCGGCGGTCGCGCTCGATCGCGGTGACGCGGGCCCCCGCGGCGAGCAGCGCGCGGGTCAGGCCGCCGGGGCCGGGGCCGACCTCCAGCACTTCGGCGCCGTCCAGGTTGCCGGGCACGCGCGCGATGCGGTCGAGCAACTGGCCGTCGAACAGGAAGTTCTGGCCGAGCGCCTTGCTCGCGGTCAGGCCGTGCGCGCGGATCACCTCGCGCAGCGGCGGCAGGGGGACGGCGGTCATTGGGGTTCGCAGAGGCGGCGGCGAGTCGCGGCCTGTGCGGCCATGCGGATCGCCGCGATCATCGCGCCGGGCTCGGCCGAATTGGTGCCGGCGATGGCGAAGGCGGTGCCATGGTCGGGCGACGTGCGAACGATCGGCAGGCCGAGGGTCATGTTCACCCCCTCGTCGAAATGCAGTGTCTTCAAGGGGATCAGCGCCTGGTCATGATAGGCGCAGAGCGCCGCGTCATAGGTCGCGCGCGCGCGGGCGTGGAACATCGTGTCGGCGGCGAGCGGCCCGATCGCGTCGATCCCCTCATCGCGCAGGATCGCGATCGCCGGTGCCATCACCTCGATCTCCTCCATGCCCAGCGCACCGCCTTCGCCCGCATGGGGGTTGAGGCCCGCAAAGGCGAGGCGGGGGCGCTCGATCCCGAAATTGCGCGTGAGACCGCGCACGGTCACGCGAGCCTTGGCGAGGATCAGGTCGACGGTCAGCAGGCCGCGCACGGCATCAAGCGGCACGTGCGTGGTGATCGGCACCACGCGAAGCGTCGGCCCGGCGAGCATCATCACCGTATTGGCGTGCGCAATGCCGCAGCGGTCGGACACGAACTCGGTCTGGCCGGGATAGTGGAAGCCGATCGAATAAAGCTGCGACTTCGACACCGGTCCGGTGACCAGTGCGCACGCCGCCCCCGCCTGGGTCAGGCCCATCGCGAGCTCGAGGCTCTGAAGCGCGCAGCGTGCGCCCTCAACGTCCGGGCGGCCGGGGACGATCTCGCCGGCATCGGCGACGGTCATCACCGGCAGCGCGTCGGCGAAGGCGGACGCGGCGTGGTCGGGCGTGTCGATGCGCACGACGGGGCCGTGCCAGACCCGCTCGATCGCGCGCGCGTCGCCGATCGCGAAGAAGGGGGCGAGCGCGTGGACGTCGCGCGCCGCCCATGCCTTGGCAATGATCTCCGGCCCGATCCCCGCCGGGTCGCCCATGGATACGGCGATCGGGCGGCGGGGAAGGCCACCCGCGGCCATGTCAGCGATACTCGACGATCGCGTCGCGGCGAAGATCGCGCAGCATGCGCTGGGCGCGCAGGTTGACGCGCTCCTGCTCCAGACCCTGCTGGATCTGCTGTGCCGAGGGCTGGGAGGCAACGCGCGGATCGTCGCGGCCGCACAGGACGAGCACGCGCACGCCGTCCTCGGGCGAGCCGAACGGCGGCGTCGCCTGGCCCACCTGAAGCTTCACCATGATATCCTGAAGCTGCGGCGGCAGGTCGCGGATGCGGATCGCGTCGTTGTCGACGACGTCGGCGCCGATCGACGCCGCTACCTTCTCGACATTGCCGCAGCCCTGGATCTTCTGCGTGGCTTCCGCGAACTGGGCGGCGCGCGCCTGGACCTGCGGCTGGGCGAGGCCGGCGGGGAACTTGACCGAAATCTGGCGCAGGCTGAGCTTAGCGTCGCGCGGGTCGGCACCGAGCACGGTCCGCTTGTCGACGAGATAAAGGAGCGAGTAACCGCCGGGGACCGCCACCGGCCCTGCGATCTGGCCGACCTGCATCTCGCCCGCCGCCTTCGCCAGCGGCTCGGGCAGCATCGCCGGGCGCACCCAGCCGAGGTCGCCGCCGACCGCGCGGGTCGAGGCTTCGGACATGTTGCTGGCGAAATATTCGAACGGCGTGCCCGACTTCATCTTCTCGACCATCGCGCGCATCGCTTCGGTCACCTCGGCCTGCCGCTCGGGCGGGGCCGACAGATAGATTTCGCGCAGGTTGTATTCTTCGGTGCCCTTGGCCTGCTCGAGCCGCTCGATGATCGACTTCACCTCTTCCTCGCCGACGCTGACGAAGGGTTCGACGCGGCGGCGCAGCAGACGCTGCCAGGCGAGCTCGCCCTCGATCTGGCGCTTCAGCGACCGCTCGGACGAACCGACCTGGACGAGATAGGCGCGCAAGCCGGCGGGATCGCGCTGGAAGTTGCGGGCGACGCGGGCGAAGCTCTGCTCGATCTCCTGCGGCGTGACGGTGATGTCGTTGTGCTTGGCTTCCTGGATCTGCAGCGTCTCGTCGATCAGCTGGCGCAGCACCTGAAGGCGGAGCTGGTCGCGCTCCTCAGGCTTGATCGTCAGGTTGCGCAGGCCGGTAATCATGTTGACGCGCTGGTCGACATCGGTGCCGGTGATGACCGCGTCGTTGACGATCGCCGTCGGCTTGCGGACGTTCGGATCGGCCTTGCCGAAAATCTGGAGATTCTGGGGCAGGTTTAGGCCCGCCGCCGGGGTCTGCGCCTGATCGCCCACGGTCTGCGCGACCGCGATACCCGCTGCGCCGGCGAGAAGCACGCCCGCCACCATCTTCCCCGCCGTGATCTTGAACGTCGTTGCCAAGTCGATACCCTCATGCCGCGCACGCGCGCCGAAAGACGGGACTAGTCCCGCCTCGATGAACCGAGCCTTTAGCGCCCCAGGTTCGTCAACGCCAGCGTCAGCAGGAAGCTGTTGCCGGCGCGCGCATCGCCATTGTCCTGATAGTCGCGCCGCCAGGTGAGGCCGAGGCGGACGCAGTCGTCCTCGTACTGGACGCCCAGCCGATGGCGGATCGGCTCGAATCCATCCGAAATCGACAGCGGATCCTCGTTCCGGTCGGTGAGGTCGACCGTCGCCGACCCGAATGCCGACCAGAAGCGGGCAAAGGCGACGCGGCCGCCGACGCGCACTTCCTCGCGATCGCGAAGGTCCTCGAGGAGCTGGTCGTTGTTCCGGTTGAGGCGCAGATAGCCGATGAGCGCATAGGTCTTGCGCGAGCCGACGGTCGCGTCGACCTCGTTCCGGCGCACCGCGAACCCGTCCTTGTCGAGGCGGTAGCGGTGGGTGAAGGCGACGAACTGGCCGACGCGCACCTCGGTCCGGCCGACGAAATCGGACCATCGATCGGTCAGGCCCGTGCCCTCGGGAAAGATCGACGGCCTGGCGTTCAGGCGATAGCTCTGCCCGACATTGGCGTTGATCGAGACGCCCGGCAGGTCGAGCGCATAGTCGACGCCGTAGGTGACTCGCGTCGAATCCTCGAACCGGTCGTATCCGGGGAAGCGGTTGAGCGAGAAGAGGTTGGTGTCCTCCAGATCGATCGACCGGGCATCCTCGTTCGGGATGTCGATATTGCTGATGCGCGGCGACGCGACGATCTGGACGCGCGGGGTGATCCGCTGGTCGCCGCCGAACGCCTCGCCGATGAACGGCCATTTGACGTCGACCGCCACCGCGCCGATGCCGCGGGTGTGGAACCCCTCCTCCCCGCGATAGAGCGGGGTCAGCGTCGCGGCGCTGTTCGAGGTGTTGTAGATATCGCCGCGGGCAAAGGCGCTGAACGTCACCTCCTGCCCCCAGTTGGTGATGCGGCGAAGCTCCCACAGCGCGGAGGCGAAGGCACGCTGCGTATCCTGCCCGCCATTGTTGCGCGAAATGGCGAGGCTGTTGAGCTGCACCGTCAGCCGCCCACCGAGCAGCGGATCGGTCAGGCGGTGGCGAAAGTCGATTTCCGGCAGCGCGACGGGCTGGATCTGGCCGGCGTCGTCCAGGCGGAGCGACTGGACCGCCCAGCCCTGGATCGCGAAATAGGTGTCCTCGCTGATCCGCTGGACGCCGATGTTGCTGCGCAGGCGGTCGTCGCGCGAAATGTCGTAGCGGCGCAGGAACGTCTTGTCGGTCGCGACGCGGATCGACCCGAACGCGCTCCAATAGGGATCGAACTGCGCGCGGCCGGTCGCATCGACATAGCCGCGGAACGCGTTCTCGCTGGTGGGCGCGACGCCCGCTTCGGTGACGAGGTCGTCGCTGCGCCGCGAATAGGTACCATACGCGGTCACCTCGAACGCGCCGAGCGAGGTGTATTGCCGGTAATTGCCCTCGATCATCGGCAGCGCTTCGGTGAAGACGTGCGGCGTGACGGTCAGGTCCCGATTGGGGCCGAGGTTGAAGTGATAGGGGAGCGCGAACTCGAACCCGTTGACGCGGCTCAGCCGGAATTGCGGCGCGAGGATGCCGGGCGCACTCTCGCCGCCGATGGTGTGGCTGAACGCGGGCAGCGGCAGCGACAGGCCGAACAGCGTGACGCGCGCGCCCTTGTAGCGGATGCGCTTCTTGTCGGGATTGTACGTCACCTCGCGCGCGGTGATCTCCCAGCTCGGCTCCTTGGGACAGCCGGCGCTGTTTTCCACCGCGCAGGGGGTGTACGCCGCCTTGGTCACGCGCAGCACGCCTCCATTCTCGCGCACGCCCCGCTCTGCGGCGATGCGGCCGCCCTGTTCGAGGACGACGAGCATGTTGTTGACGACGCCGTCCTTCAGCGTGTCGGTCAGCTCGATCCGGTCGCCATAGGCGATATCGCCCTGCGGATTGGTGACGGCGATGTCGCCCTCGGCCACCACCTGGCCGGTCTTGCGGTTCCACGTCACCTTGTCGGCGCGCAGCCGCTCGCCCTGGCGGAACAGGCGCACGTCGCCGGTTGCGTTCACGAGGTCGGCGTCGAAGTCGTATTCGAGCTGGTCGGCGCTGAAATCGATCTGGTTGTCCGCCCGCGGGGTCGCGGTCTCGATCGGCGGGGGCAGCGCGGCACCCGCGCGATCCTGCAAATCCTGCGCCGCGGCGATCGCGGGCAGGGCGAGCCACAGACAGGCGGGCAGCGCGGCGGTACGCAACAGGGCCTGGCGCATGCGAATTGGTCTTGTCCCCTTTTTCGCCCGGCGACGATACGCTGCGCCGGGCAATTCCTGCCCTATCGCACCGCAAAAGCCACCGCGCAATCGACGCGGGTTTTGCGAACCCGCTTTGGTCCCTAGATGGGCGTAATGACTCGTGCGACACTTGGTTGCACGGGCGGAACGACAAGCAGCGAAAGGCCGCCGCCCCATGAAGATCGAGTTCCAGAACGAACTCCCCGACCTGACCACGATCGCGATCGCGGTGCCCAAGGGCGCGGCGCCGTCCCTCGGCCGGTTGGACGATGCCGGCAAGGCGCTGGTGACCGCCGCCGCCAAGGCGGCGCGGTTCGAGGGGGAGGCGGGATCGATCGCCGAAATCTTCGTGCCGAGGGCCGCCGACGTGGGCCGCGTGATCCTGATCGGAACGGGCGAGGGCAAGGGCGTCGACTATGAAAAGGCGGGCGGCGCGCTGGCGGCCCGGTACGATACCGCGGGGGTCGACGCGATCGGCGTCGACCTGTCGGGCGCGGATGCGGCGGGCGCCGCACGCTTTGCCGGCGCGGCGGCGCAGCGCGGCTGGCGCTTCGACGTCTATCGCACCAAGCTGCCCGAAAAGGCCAAGCCGACGCTACAGCGGCTCGTCATCGCCGGCGCGCCCGGCGGCACCGATGCCGAATGGGCGGAGACGAAGGCGCTGACCGAGGGCCTCGAGCTGACCCGCACGCTGGTCGCCGAGCCGCCGAACATCCTCTATCCCGAGACGTTCGTTGAGCGGTGCCGCCATCTGGAGGAACTGGGCGTCAAGCTTACCATCCTCGACGAGGCGGCGATGCGCGACCTTGGCATGGGCGCGCTGCTGGGCGTGAGCCAGGGATCGGTGCGCGAGGCGCGGCTGCTCGCGATGCACTGGAACGGCACGGGAACTGACGGCGATCCGGCGATCGCGCTGGTCGGCAAGGGCGTCACCTTCGACACCGGCGGCATCAGCCTCAAGCCCGGGCCGGGCATGGAGGACATGAAGTGGGACATGGGCGGTGCGGGCGCGGTCGCGGGTGCGATGAAGGCGCTGGCGCTGCGCAAGGCGAAGGCCAACGTCATCGGCGTCGTCGGGCTGGTCGAGAACATGCCCGACGGCAATGCGCAGCGGCCGGGCGATGTCGTCACTTCCATGTCGGGACAGACGATCGAGATCCTCAATACCGATGCCGAAGGCCGGCTGGTGCTGTGCGACGTGCTGACCTGGGTGCAGCGCAATTATCGGCCGAAGCGGATCGTCGATCTCGCCACGCTGACCGGCGCGATGATTATCGCGCTGGGCAACGAGCATGGCGGGCTGTTCTCGAACGACGACGCGTTGGCTGACGCGCTGCTGGCGGCGGGGCGTGAGACCGGCGACAAGCTGTGGCGCTTCCCGCTGTCGCCCGCCTATGACAAGCTGATCGACAGCCCGATCGCGGACGTGAAGAATGTCGGTCCCCGCGGTGCCGGCTCGATCACCGCGGCGCAGTTCCTCCAGCGCTTCGTCGATGAGGACGTGGCCTGGGCGCATCTCGACATCGCCGGCATGGTCTGGGCCGACAAGCCCGGCGCGACGCACGACAAGGGCGCGACCGGCTTCGGCGTGCGCGTGCTCGACCGGCTGGTGCGCGACACGGTCGAGAACTGAGCGAGCGGGGCGGGCGCGGCGTGCAGGTCGATTTCTACCACCTCACCCTGCGCCCGCTTGCCCGCGCGCTGCCGCAGATCGCCGAGAAGGTGCTGGCGGGCGGCGCGCGGCTGCTCGTGGTCAGCGGCGATGCCGAACAGCGTGCGGCGATCGACCGGGCGCTGTGGACCTACTCGCCGGGCAGCTTCCTGCCGCACGGATGCGCCGGGGACGGGGGCGAGGCGATCCAGCCGGTGCTGATTGCGGGCGAGGTCGAGGCGACGAACGGCGCGCGGATGGTGGCGATCGTCGACGGCCTGTGGCGGGACGAGGCGCTGACCTTCGACCGCGCCTTTCACCTGTTCGACGAGGAGCAGGTCGCTGCTGCCCGGGCGGCGTGGCGCGGCCTCGCCGATCGCGAGGGTGTCGAGCGGCGATACTGGAAGCAGACCGAGCGCGGGTGGGAACAGGCGGCCTGACGCGCTTGCGCGGGCGCTACGTCGCGACTAAGGCGCGCGCCATCCACTCCAACGAAAAACAAGGAAGTCGTCCGCCATGGCCGCCACGCGCACCTTTTCGATCATCAAGCCCGACGCCACGCGTCGCAACCTGACCGGCGCGGTCACCAAGATGCTCGAGGAAGCCGGCCTGCGCGTCGTCGCCTCGAAGCGCATCCACATGACCCGCGAGCAGGCCGAGGGCTTCTACGGCGTCCACCGCGAGCGTCCGTTCTTCAACGACCTGGTCGAGTTCATGATCTCCGGCCCCGTCGTCGTCCAGGTGCTCGAGGGTGAGGACGCCGTGACGCGCAACCGCGACATCATGGGCGCGACCAACCCCGCCAACGCCGAGCCGGGCACGATCCGCAAGGAACTGGCCGAATCGATCGAGGCGAACACCGTCCACGGGTCGGATTCGGAAGAGAACGCCAAGATCGAGATCGACTTCTTCTTCAAGCCCGAAGAGATCGTCGGCTGATTTCAGCCGTCAGTTTCGAATGAGCGAACGGGTCGGGGGGATGCCCCCGGCCCGGTTTTTTCGTGGCCGTCGATGGTTGTCGCCCCGGACTTGTTCCAGGTTGACGAGGAGGGGCGAACGAAAACCACAAACGAAAAGGGCGCCCCCCGCGAAGGGGACGCCCTTTCCGATTCGATAAACGTCACCGCGGCGCGCGAGGCGCCGCTCGCGATTACATCGCGTTGGTGAGGTTCGTCTCGCCGATCTCGTCAGCGTTGTCGGCAGCCGCCTCGAGGTTGTCGGCAGCGTTCTCGAGCGCCGCTGCCTCAGCCGCGTTGCCGGTCATGTCAGCAGCCGCTTCCATGTTGTCGGCCTCGGCCTCGAGGTTCGCCGCCATCGCGTCGCCGGCGTTCTCGGCGGGCGTGCCCTGGTTGCACGCGGCCAGCGACATCAGGCCAGCGGCAGCAGCCACAAGAGCGATCTTCTTCATGCGTTTGCTCCCAAGCAAATTCGTGTCGTGACTGGCCCGAATGCCGTCACGAAGCTGCCGCATTAACGCCCGTTACGGGTGCGTCAACTTATAAATCGACTCGATACGTAGGAAAGCAGGCTCATTTCGTCGCAGAAATCGCCTCCGGGGCGTCCGCGACGACGGCCAGCATCGCCGTCCACGCTGCCACATTCTGCCTCATTTGGGCCGGATCGACCTTGTCCAGCGTGTCGTCGGGCGTGTGGTGAAGGTCGAAATAGCGCGTGCCGTCCTGTTGCAGATCGACGCCCGCGACGCCAGCCGAAACGAGCGCCGACACATCGGCCCCGCCGCCCGCCGGATCGCGCCCCGCCGAAATGCCGAGCGGGGCGAGCGCGGCGGCGAGGCGGTCGGCCAGCGGCTTGTTGGCGGGCGCGAAGTTGGTGTCGAGGCGCCAGATGCGATCGGCGCCGAAGTCCGATTCGGCGGCCAGCACGTGATTGTCGCCCTTGTGCGCCTCGAAATAGGCCTTGCCGCCGAACACGCCGACTTCCTCGGACCCCGCCCAGAGCACGCGAATCGTCCGGCGCGGGCGGCCGGCATCCATGATCCGCTTTGCAGCGGCGGCGACGATCCCGCACCCCGAGGCGTCGTCGATCGCCCCGGTGCCGAGATCCCAGCTGTCGAGGTGACAGGCGACGACGACGATCCCGGCAGCCGGGTCGCGGCCCGGCACCTCGGCGATGACGTTGCCGGAGTTCTGTGTGCCGACGATCCGCGGGGTGAGCGTCAGCGCGACGCGGACCGGCGTGCCGCGCCCCACCAGCCGCTCAAGCTGGTCGGCATCGGGCACGGCGAGCGCGGCGGCGGGGATCGGCGCGGTGCCGTCGGGGAAGACGGTGCTCCCTGCGTGCGGCATCCGGTGGCTGTCGGTGCCCACCGAGCGGATCAGGATCGCGGCCGCGCCCTTGCCCGCGGCGATCGCCGGCCCCTGTCGCCGGACCGCGCCGTAATAGCTGTACTGGCTGCCGTCCTGCGTCCGCGTCATCGCGTGGCTGACGAAGGCGATCTTGCCGGCGAGCGAGCCGTCGGGTGCGTCCTTTAGGTCGTCGAGCGTCGGGAAGAACACGACCTCGCCGGTCAGCCCGGCCGCGGGCGTCGCGCCCGAATTGCCGAGTGCGGTGAGGGCCAGCGGTTGCGAGTTCTCGCCGATCACCATCGCCCTTTCGATTCCGCGCACCCATGTCTTGAGCGGGAAGGGTTCGTCGCGGACGTTCTTGAACCCCATCTTGGTGAGCGTCGTCACCGCCCACTTCCTCGCCCGCGCTTCCTCCGCCGTGCCGGCGAGGCGGGGCCCAAGCTCGGTCGTGATCGCCTCGGTGATCGCATAGGCATAGTCGTCCTCCAGCGCGGCGTCGCGAAGCTGGGCGACGCGCAGGTCGGCATCGTTTGCCTGGGGGACGGGAAGGGCGAGTGCGGCGAGCGCGGGGAGGATCAAGCTGGGCATGGGCGTATTGGTAGCCGCTGAAACCGTCCGGTAAAGGCCCCCTGATTGCCAATCCGCACGCTCGTCGCTATCTCCCGCGGCGACTTTCCATCTTTGCCGAACCCCCATCCCGGAGACCCGCAGTGGCCGCCCAGTACGCCTTCGTCATGAAGGACATGACCAAGACCTTCCCCGGCGCGCCCAAGCCGGTGCTGTCGAACATCAACCTGCAATTCTATCAGGGTGCCAAGATCGGCATCGTCGGCCCCAACGGCGCCGGCAAGTCGACGCTCATCAAGATCATGGCGGGCATCGACAAGGATTATTCGGGCGAGGCGTGGGCCGGCGAGAACATCACTGTCGGCTATCTGGAGCAGGAGCCGCAGCTCGACCCGACCAAGTCGGTGCTGGAGAACGTCAAGGACGGCGCGCGCGACACCGCGAACCTCGTCGATCGCTTCAACGCGATCTCGGCCGAGATGGGCGACCCGCAGGACGATACCGACTTCGACGCGCTGATGGAGGAGATGGGCGAGCTTCAGGCCAAGATCGACGCGGTCGACGGCTGGAGCCTCGACAATCAGCTCGAGATCGCGATGGAGGCGCTGCGCTGTCCGCCGGGCGACTGGGCGGTCGAGAACCTGTCGGGCGGCGAGAAGCGCCGCGTGGCGCTCACCCGCCTGCTCATCCAGAAGCCGTCGATCCTGCTGCTCGACGAGCCGACCAACCACCTCGACGCCGAAAGCGTGAAGTGGCTCGAGAATCACCTCAAGGAATATGCCGGCGCGGTGCTGATGATCACCCACGACCGCTACTTCCTCGACAATGTGGTCAACTGGATCCTCGAACTCGATCGCGGCAAGTATTTCCCGTACGAGGGTAATTACTCGACGTATCTCGAGAAGAAGGCCAAGCGCCTCGAGCAGGAAGACCGCGAGGCGACCGGTCGCCAGAAGGCGATCAAGGACGAGCTCGAATGGATCCGGGCGGGCGTCAAGGGCCGCCAGACCAAGTCGAAGGCGCGTATCGCCAAGTTCGAGCAGCTCGTGGAGAGCCAGCAGAACCGCAGCCCCGGCAAGGCGCAGATCGTCATCCAGGTGCCCGAGCGCCTGGGTGGCAAGGTGATCGAGGTCGAGAATGTCTCCAAGGCCTATGGCGACAAGCTCCTGTTCGAGAACCTGTCCTTCACGCTGCCCGCGGGCGGCATCGTCGGGGTGATCGGGCCGAACGGCGCGGGCAAGTCGACGCTGTTCAAGCTCATCACCGGGCAGGAGCAGCCGGACACCGGCAAGATCGAGCTCGGCACCACGGTGCGTCTCGGTTACGTCGACCAGAGCCGCGATCATCTCGACCCCACGAAGAACGTTTGGGAGGAAATCTCCGACGGGCTCGACTATATGAAGGTCAACGGCCACGATGCCTCGACGCGGGCTTACGTGGGCGCGTTCAACTTCAAGGGGCAGGACCAGCAGAAGAACGTCGGCAAGCTGTCGGGTGGCGAGCGCAACCGCGTCAACATCGCCAAGATGCTGAAGCGCGGCGGCAACGTGCTGCTGCTCGACGAGCCGACCAACGACCTCGACGTCGAGACGCTGGGCGCGCTGGAAGAGGCGATCGAGAACTTCGCGGGCTGCGCCGTGGTCATCAGCCACGACCGCTTCTTCCTCGACCGTCTGGCGACGCACATCCTGGCGTTCGAGGGCGACAGCCATGTCGAGTGGTTCGAGGGCAATTTCGAGGCGTACGAGGAGGACAAGCGCCGCCGCCTGGGCGACGCGGCCGACCGTCCGACGCGGCTTGCCTACAAGAAGCTGACGCGCTGACCTGACGCGTGGCCGTGGTCGAGGAAGCGCCTGAAGCCGCGTCGCCGCCGGGCGGAGACGCGATCGAATATCGCCTGCGCCAGCAGCGCATCCTTGCCGAGTTCGGCATGGTGGCGCTGCGCTCGCGCGATATCGACGCGATGCTCCAGCGCGCGACCGAGCTGTGCGCCGAGGGCATGGGCTCGCGCTATGCCAAGTTCCTGTCCGCACCCGACAGCGACCAGCGGATGCGGGTCGAGGCGGGCGTCGGCTGGGACGCCGGCGTGGTCGGCAACGCCAGCCTGGGCGGCGATACGGCTAGCCCCGCGGGCTTTGCCTTCAAGACCGGCGAGCCCGTCATCTCCAACCATCTGGAGGGCGAGGAGCGGTTCCGCACGCCCGAAATGATGGCCGACCACAGCATCCGCCGCGCGATCAACGTGTTGGTCGAGGCGGACGGCAAGCGATACGGCGTGCTCGAGGTCGACAGCGAGGGCGAGGGGACGTTCGACGCCGACGACCTCGCCTTCATGCAGGGCTTCGCCAACCTGATCGGCGTGGCGATCGAGCGCCAGCAGGCAGAGGCGCGGCTCAACGCCTCGATCGAGCATCAGGAACTGCTGGTGCGCGAGGCGAGCCACCGGGTGAAGAACAGCCTAGCGCTCGTCTCCGCCATGCTGACGCTACAGATGCAGGCGGACGACGACCCGCGCCTCAACCGGCTGCTTGGCGATGCACAGGCGCGTATCACCGCGATCGCGCAGACGCACGACCAGCTCTGGCGCGGCGCGAGGGTGGGGATCGTCGCCCTCGACGATCTTTCCTGCGGCCTTGCCAATGCGCTGGCGGAGCAGTCGCCGCAGCACGAGATCGTCTGTCATGCCGAGGCGATCGAATTGAGCGCGGACACGGCGATCCCGCTCGGCCTCGTCCTCACCGAACTCGTCACCAACGCGATCAAATATGCCTATCCCGAGGGAGAGGGCGGACCGATCACGATCCGCATCGCGCGGAAGGGCGGTCAGATCGAGATGGCGGTCGAGGACGAGGGCGCAGGGTTGCCCGCCGATTTCGACCTCAAGGCGCAGTCGCGCCGGAGCCTCGGCACCCGGATGATCGTCAGCCTGACCCGGCAGCTGGGCGGCGAGATCGAGATGGGCGCCCGCGCCGGACGGCCTGGCACGCTCGCGCTGTTGAGTTTCCCCGCGCCCTAACAGGTGGAGGGGGTCTCACCGGTCACCTCGAGAATGCCGTCCTGATTGGCGTCGACGTTCGCTGCCGGCGTCAGCGCGCGGCGATCGCGGACCATCATCGATGCGGTCTCGACCATGTCGAGCGACGGCGACCACGCCTCCTTCACCAGCGGCTTGTACGTGTAGCTGACCTCGACCCACATCGTCGCGCCGTCGGTCGGTGCAATCACCTGTCGCCCCGCCGGGCCGACGCCGGTCAGGTTGGTGGTGCTGTTATCATAGGGCGAGTTGTACGCCTTGCTGCCGCGGCAGCGCTGCCAGCGGATGCGATAGCGGCCGGCATTGTTCGGGTCGTTCTCGACGCTCGACACCATGACGCGGCCGCGATTGTAGAGGTCGAGCTCGCCCGCCTGCAGCCCCGCTCCGGTCAGCAGGTCGTTGATGTCGACCTCGTTGATCGTCTTTTGCTGAAGCGACGTGCCCGTGCCGATCCTCGCGGCGTTGTCGGCCAGGTGCAGCGCGATCTGGCTGATCCGCATCCGGGTGATGATGTAGTTGGTGATCTCCGCCCCCGTCAGCCCGAGCAGCAGCAGGATCGGCAGGTAGAAGGCGTACTCGACGATGATGACGCCGTCGCGCGCGGCGGCCAGCCGGCGGGCGAGGGTGCGCAGGCGATCCGTCATGTGCAATTCCGCCGGGTGGGGGCGGCATAGCTGCCCTGGTCCGAATAGGGCTGGTTCTTGAGCACGGTCGTTGCGACGATCTTCGCATTCGCCGTGTTGTCGCCGAACATCTTGAGCAGCGGGAACATGCGCGGATAGGTCACGGTGACGGTCACGACCGTCGCGTCCTTCGCGCCGCCCTGTCCGTCGTCGCCGCCGTCGCTGTCCCAGACGCTGTTGTTGTTGGCGTCCTCATAGGGTTCGCCCGCGTCGCAGCGGCCGTTGTTGTTCGTGTCGGTCCAATCCTCTGCCTTTGCGGCGGCGGCCTGGCTGAAGGTGCGGTAATAGCGGCGCTTGATGTCGATCGTCGCGTTGTTCGCCAGTGCCTTGACCTGGCTCTTCACCCGGTCGTCGAGGATCGCCTGCTGCCCCGCCGTGGTGTTGGTTTCCAGCGTCGCGTCGCGCGCGGTCTTCTGCAACACGCCCTGAAGCGCGCCGCGCATGTAGAGCGTGTGCCCGAAATCGAAGATGCCGAGCAGCACCATGCAGAAGGTCGGGGCGATGAACCCGAACTCGACCGCGGACACGCCGCGCCGGTCGCGGGCGAGGGGACGGAGCTGCCGGATCACTTGATGAGCCTCAAAGCGGAGATCTGGTCGGCGATCGACTTGAACGTGCGCTGGAGCGCGGCGGGGTCGTCGGCCTTGAAATAGCGGCCGGGCGAGGCGCAGTTCTGGAGCCGCGTCTCGGTTGTCGCATTCACGCCGCCGCCGAAGGAAACGACCCACAGCGTGATGTTCTTGTTACGGATCGCCGCGCACAGCCCCTCGAGCCGGGCATTGATCTGGTCCGACAGCGAGGTGCGCTGGTTGAAGCATTCGCCCGCGGTGCCGACGTCGTTGGTCTGCCGCTTATCGAAGAAGTGGAGGCCATAGGCGTTGTAGTCGCACGGTGCCGAGGTCGAGTCGCCGTCGGTCATGAAGATCAGGTGCCGCTCGATCTCGCCGCCCTGGGGCGTGTAGGCATTCTCGCTTGCGAAAATGCCGGTCGGCGACATGAGGCGCGCCCCCCAGACCATACCGATGTCATGATAGGTGTTGCCGCTGGCGACAAAGCTGTCGACATAGTTCTGGAATGCGGTCGCGTCGTTCCACTGCTGAAGCTTGCGCGCCTCGGTCGGGCAGTAATAGCCGTTATAGTCGCTGAAGCGGATGTAATTGTCCGACGTCTTGTCGACCGTCGCGGCATTCAGCTGGTTCCAGTTCGACAGGACCTGTCGCTCGTAGATCGCGTCGGGCAGCGACGGCTTCCACCGCGTCGTCTCGTCGCCCGCGCTCGGCACCAGGTCGATGTCGAGATCCTTGGCGCCCGAGGGAATCGGGTTGTAGCTGGTCGCCTGGACCGTCTGGCGCTCCTCGATGCAGCCCGACCAGGGGATCGTCGCCATGGTGCCGTCGTCGCCGATCTGCGCGGTAAAGCTGGCGTTGTAGCCGTTGCCGTTCTTCAGCCCGCGAACATCGAGCGGCAGGAAACCGTACTTCCACTGCGCGACGCGGCGCTTCACATCGACCCGGCATGCCGGAGTCGATCCAACCGTCGTCGGGTTCGCCCGATAATTGGCATCCGCCGTGTCCGCCGGTCCGACCCCCGAGCAGTTGTTCTGCGCGTTGCGGTAGTAATTTCCGTAGAAGGTCCAGTCGGTCCATTCCTTGCCGAGGAACTGGCGCGTGTCGTAGCTGGCGGTATCGGCCATGTAGGCGGTGGGCAGCAGTTTTCCGACGTTGACGTTGTTGGCATAGGGGACGAAGCCGAAGCGCACCTGCACCTGGCTGCCCGTGCCGCCGGACGGCGCACCGCCGTCGCAATTGGCATTGGTGTCGAGCCGCGCGACGATCTCGTAGAAGCACTTCACCGCGGTCTTGAGGCCACCGATCTTCGAATTGGCCGCCGGCACGCCGCCGTTGTTCGAGCAGCTCGTGTCGCCCGCCGCGCAGTTCATCGATCCCGTGATGTCGAGCACGAACATCACGTCGGTGTTGGGCAGCCGCATCTCGCTTTCGCAGGTGACGGTCAGCGTCTCGGTCGTCTTGCCCAGCACGCGCATCAGCGTCATCGGCAGGATCGCCGACGCGGTCCCCGTCACTTTGCCGGCGTTTTCCGAATAGCTCTTGGTGATGGTGTTCGAGCCATAGGCGTCGCTGGCGATGTTGGCGTCGAAGAAGCGCTCGGCCATCGTCCGCGGCATGTAGCTCGACTGTGCCCAGGTGCCGCCGCCCATCGACTTGCGGCCCGCCAGCGCGCCGGCGTCGCAGGCGTGCTGAAGCCGTGTCTTGACGATGTACATGCGGCTGAGGTCGAAACCGCCGCCGATCATGCCGCACAGCGGGATCAGCGCGGCGGCGACGATCGCGATCGTGTTGGCGCGCGTGTCACGGGCCAGCCGCGCGAGGAACCCGCCGCGCACCCGATCCTTCAGCCCCTGCCAACCCATATGCTTGCCCATGCCCCGCCCGTCTGACATTCCCGTCCAGTCGGGCGCTATGCGCGGCCAAGCGATAAGCCGGATTGAAGCAGCATGGTTAACGGTGACGAAACCTTCGTACCCGGCGCGGAGGCGCGGGCGGCAGAGCGGCGGCTGATCCTGTCCTATGCCCCCAAAACTGTGCGGAACGGGGTCGCGGCGTTGCTCGATTTGGACGATACGCTCGCGGCGGTGATCCGCCAGATGCGCGAGCCGATGATCGCGCAGATGCGGCTGACCTGGTGGCACGAGGCACTGTCCAAACTAGACCGAGCGCCGCCGCCGGCCCAGCCGGTGCTGACGGCGCTCGCGGGCACGGTGCTGCCGCAGGGTGTCGCGGGTGCCGACCTGGCGACGCTGGTCGAGGGGTGGGAGGCGCTGATCGAGGGCGAGCCCGGCCATCCGGCGGTTCGCGCGGCCTATGGCGCCGGGCGGGGCGAGCGGTTGTTCGCGCTGGCCGCGCGCCTGTGCGGCGGCGAGGCGGCGATGGTCGCGCCGGCGGGGCGGGGCTGGGCGCTGGCCGACCTGTCGCGATCGGTCAGCGACGCGGCGGCCGGTGAAGCGGCGGCGCGGGAGGCGGATGCCGCACTCCGCACGGCGTTCGGGGCGCCATGGCCGCGGCGGCTGCGTGCGCTGGGAGCGCTGGCACAGCAGGCCCGGCTCGACCTCAAGGCCGATCGCGACCTGCCGCTGCCGGGCGCCACGCCGGGGCGGATCGCGCGGCTGGGCTGGCATCGGCTGACCGGGCGCTGACACCCCAAGCGACTGTACCGACGGGCTTCGTTCGCGCTAGGCTCGCGCCGAACCGATCGGGAGCAGGGCGATGTGGCGATATTGGGTGGGCGCGCTGGCGGCGCTGTTGCTGGCCGGTGCGGCGATGTTCCTCTTTCGATCGAGCGCCACGGCCGACGTGATCCTGCCACCCCCGCCGCCGCCCCCGGCGGCAGGGGCGCAGCAGGTCGCAGCCGAAACCGAGGAGCCCGTGCCCCAGGCGGCGCCCAAGTCGCGCGAGGAACGCCGCTTCAACCGCTATGACAAGGACCGCGACGAGCGGATCACGCGCGACGAGTATCTCGCCAGCCGGAAGAAGGCGTTCGCCAAGCTCGACGTGAACGGCGACGGGCGGCTGAGCTTCGACGAATGGGCGATCAAGACGACAACCAAGTTCGCCGGTGCCGACAAGGACAAGTCGGCGACGCTCGACCGGGCCGAGTTCGCGAGCACCGCGCCCAAGCGCAAGCCGCCCCGCCGCCGCGTCGACTGCCCGCCCGCTGCGCCGCGCGAGGCGGAGGAGAGCTAGGCCGCGACCGGCTCCAGCGCGGCGGTCCATTCGGCGAAGGCGGCGCGGGCGCGGGCGGTGTACATGAGCTTGCGGTCCGCCTTCTTCGTGCGGCCCTCGATCGGCGGGAACAGGCCGAAATTGACGTTCATCGGCTGATAGCTGTCCGCCTCAGCCCCGCCGGTGATGTGCGACAGGAGCGCGCCGAGCGCGGTCTCGACCGGTGGCGTGGGCAGCGAGCGGCCGGCGAGTTCCGCGGCGGCGAAGCGGCCCGCGATCAGCCCGATCGCCGAACTTTCGACATAGCCCTCGCACCCCGTGATCTGCCCCGCGAAGCGCAGGTTGGGCCGGGGCTTTAGCCGAAGCTGTTGGTCGAGCAGCACCGGCGAGCGGATGAAGGTGTTGCGATGCAGGCCGCCCAGCCGCGCGAACTCGGCATTCTCAAGGCCCGGGATGGTGCGGAAGATACGCACCTGCTCGGCGTATTTGAGCTTGGTCTGAAAGCCGACGATGTTCCAGAGCGTGCCCTGCGCGTTGTCCTGGCGCAACTGAACACACGCGTGCGGCCAGCGACCGGTGCGCGGATCGTCGAGGCCGACGCCCTTCATCGGCCCGAAGCGGAGCGTATCGAACCCGCGTTCGGCCATCACCTCGATCGGCATACAGCCGTCGAAATAGGGCACGTTCTCCCACTCGCGAAACTCGCTCTTCTCGCCGGTGATCAGCGCGGCGTGGAAGGCGGCGTATTGCTCGCGGTCTAGGGGGCAGTTGATGTAATCCTTGCCGTCGCCCGCGGGCCCCGCCTTGTCCCAGCGCGACTGCTTCCAGGCGATGCTCATGTCGATCGACTCGGCATGGACGATCGGCGCGATGGCGTCGAAGAAGGCGAGCGCGTCGGCACCGGTCGCGCCGCCGATCGCCTCCGCCAGCGACGGCGCGGTGAGCGGGCCGGTGGCGACGATCGCGGGGGTGTCGGCGGGCAGCGTATCCACTCGCTCCCGAACGATGGTGATGTTGGAATGCTCGGCAAGCGTCCGCGTTACCTGCTCCGAGAAACGGTCGCGATCGACGGCGAGCGCGGAGCCGGCGGGAAGCTGGTGCGCGTCGGCCGCGGTCATGACGAGCGAGCCCAGCGCGCGCATCTCGGCATGGAGCAGCCCCACGGCATTGCGCTCGGCATCGTCGGAGCGAAAGCTGTTGGAGCAGACGAGCTCGGCCAGCCCGTCGGTCTGGTGCGCAGGCGTCATGTCGCCGCCGCCGCGCATTTCGGACAGGCGGACCTTGAAACCGGCGCTGGCGAGCTGCCACGCCGCCTCCGACCCGGCGAGCCCGCCGCCGATGACATGGATATCGTGATGCGTCATGGGTGGGCAGATAGGCGAGGGGCGGGCGGGCGTCTACCGCTCGGCCCGCTGGCGCACGAGCGCGAGCAGGTTGTCCTGCACGTCGCCGAGGAAGACTTCGCCCCACAGGCGGGTGTAGAGATTGACCGGCGTCGTCGCCTCGTACCGGGTGTGCAGCGTCACGCGGGTCCGGCCGCCGGGCAGCGGATCGATGCGATAGCCGCCGTCGCGCACCTTCAGGTAATGGCTGTCGGGCATCAGGTGGCGGTCGGTGAAAGCCCAGCCGCGCACATCGTCGAAATGGAACGTCCAGGCGATCGCCCGACCCGGTCGCCAGTCGGTGATCTTCTCGCGAAAGCGGATTTGCGGTCCCCAGTTGGCCAGCCGCGTCGCGCCGACGCCCTCGCCGACCATGCGTGCGCCGACGGGGTGGGGAATGCCGAGCACGTCCTGCGACAGATTCCAGCGCCCCTCGCCCGGGCGCACGTCGGGGATGCCACGCAGCAGCGGCCAGAGACGATCGGGGCTGGCGGCGACCACGAGCGAGCGCGTGACTACCGCGCTGTCGGTCGGCCAGGTGACCAGCGGCTCGACCTGCATCGCCAGCAGCGGGACGAGGAGCAGCGTGGTGCAATAGGCGCGGCCGTCCTTGACCCGGCGGCGTAGTTTGTAGGTGATCGCCGTGCCCGCCATGCCGCTGAGAAGCCAGAGCGGGCTGAGCAGCACGATGCAGATCGTCCCTTCGCGCAGGACGAAGATCGACACGGCGATGACCGCGGCCAGCACCTGCACCGGCACGAGCAGATAGGCGCGATGCGACCGCGTCTTCCACGGGTCGGCGATATAGGCGACGAACGCGCACAGCGCGGCTGGAAGGACGAGCAGGAAGGTGAAGCTGACGAGCCCCGCATCGGGCTGCGCCGCCTCCAGCAACGCATAGACGACGCCCGCAAAGGCGAGGGCGGCGGCGATGGCGGCGAGCGTGCGGACGACGGCGCCTTCTGTTCGTTTGAACGATGCCATTACTGCTTCCTCTTGCGGTCATTTCGGTAAAGACAGAAATATACAGTCGCGGAGATGCGGCGCGGCGGATCGAATCAGCGGTCCTTGGACTTGCCCTTCAGCGGCGAGACGAAGCGGGCGACCTTGCCGCCCAGCTTCATCAGCGCGACGAGGGTGGGTTTGGGCAGGCCGCGGACCTGTTCGTACCAGCCGCCCAGCGTCGAGATGAACTCGTGCATCCGGCCGATGCGCTCGCGCACCAGCGCGGGCGCGGTCTCGTCATGGCGAAGGCGCTCGGCAAGCTCGCCGAGCAGCGCGATCGTCGGGTCGATCTCGCGCCGCTTTCGCTCTGCGGCGATGCGCAGGAGCATTTCCCACAGGTCCGTCTCGGCGACGAAATGGTCGCGCCGGTCCCCCTCGACATGCACGCGGCGGACGATCGCATAGCCCTGAAGCTCCTTGAGCGCGGTCGACACGTTCGAGCGGGCAAGGCCCAGCGCCTCGGTGATCTCGTCGGCGGGCAGGGGCCGGTCGGAGAGGTAGAGGAGCGCGTGGATTTGCGACACAGACCGGTTGACGCCCCATTGCGTCCCCATCTCGCCCCAGTGGAGGACGAAGGCCTTGACGTCGGGATGATCGAGCAGCTTCTTCATCGTCTATTTCTGTAATGACAGAAATAACCGGAGTCAACGCCAGCTGTCGAACCACATCCAGCGATTGAAATCCTGCGGGTCGGACAGCGCCCCGCCGCTGATGATCGGGTAGAAATAGACGAACAGCGCGACCGCGAGCGCGGCGAACCCCACTTCGATCCAGCGTAGCCGCGGCGGGAGCAGCGAGAGGCCGGCGGCACAGGCGAGCGCGGCGAAGATGCCCGACAGGTGGTAGTAGTAATAGAAGCCGAGGCTTTTCGGGATCGCCGCCCAGATGAGAAGCGAAAAGACCCACAACCCCCCGACGATCGCATGGCGTCCCCGCGCCCAAAGGCAGGCGGGCACCGCGACCAGCCCGCCCCACATGACCGCCGGGTTGCCGATCAGCAGCACCCCGCGCTGCACGCCCGCGTCCGCCTCATAGAAATACCAGATCGGCCGCAGCATCAGCGGCCAGCTCCACCAGTCGGACTGATAGGGGTGTGCCTGGAGGATCTGCGTCTGCGCGTCGAACATCCGCTGTTGTAGCGTCAACAGCGTCGCCGGGCGGACGGGGTCGTAGGTGTAGAAGAAAGTGGGCATGAACGTCGCGAAATAGACGGCGATCGCGATCAGCCCGAGCCGCACCGCCATCGCCAACCCGGCGACGGGCCGCCGCCGCTCGACAGCGACGAGCGCGAGGCAAGCGAGCGCCACATATGGGGCCGCAGCCCATTTTACCGCCACCCCCGCGCCGAGCAAAAGCCCGGCAAGCGCGACGCGCCATCCCCGCGCGCCCGGCGTTGCCCTCGCGGCCCAGAGCGTCGCCGCCAGTCCCCCGGTCACGAACGCACCGAGGAACCCGTCGAGCATCGCCACACGCGCCTGAACGAACACCGTCTGGTTGATCGCCACGAACAGCGCGCCGAACAATGCCGTTCGCACCGACCCGAAGAGGAGGAACAGGAACGCGAACCCCGCCGCCACCGTCGCCGCGCCCGCCAGCAACGGCATCGCGCGCCAGCCGATCGGATTGTCCCCGAACACCCCCAAACCGACCGCGATCAGCTCCTTCGCCAGCGGCGGATGCTCGGTATTGGCCGGGTGATCGAGCGCCAGCATCGCGCGGGCGGCGGGGACGTAATGCACCTCGTCGAACACCAGCTTGCCCGGCCGATCGAGGTGGAGCGCGAACAAGAGCGCCGCCGCCGCCGCGACGATCAGGCAGATGAGGCGGGGTCGATCGGCAAGGCGCATCGCCCATCGGCTTAGCGTCGCGCTTGCATCACGCAAGGCCACAAGCCTAGGAAGCGGCCATGAAGCGCACGACTGGCCAGGACCGCTCGATCACCTCGCAATGGCGCCCCGCGACGCAGGCGGTGCGCGGCGGCACCATGCGATCGGAGTTCGGCGAGACGTCGGAGGCGATCTTCCTGACTTCCGGATACGCCTATGACTGTGCGGGCGATGCCGCCGCGCGGTTCGCGGGCGAGCAGTCGGGCATGACCTATTCGCGGCTCCAGAACCCCACGGTCGAGATGCTGGAGCACCGCATCGCGTTGCTGGAGGGGGCCGAGGCGTGCCGCGCGACCGCCAGCGGGATGGCGGCGATGACCGCGGCGCTGCTGTGCCAGTTGTCGGCGGGCGACCATGTCGTTGCGGGCCGCGCGCTGTTCGGTTCGTGCCGGTGGCTGACCGACACGTTGCTGCCCAAGTTCGGGATCGCCACGACGATCGTCGATGCGCGCGACGCACAGGCGTTCGCGGATGCGACGACCGACAAGACCAAGCTATGGTTCTTCGAGACGCCCGCCAATCCGACCATGGACGTGGTGGACCTGAAGGCCGTCTGCGACCTCGCCAAGGCAAAGGGCGTGCGGACCGTCGTCGACAACGCGTTCGCAACCCCCGCGCTTCAGCGGCCGATGGATTTCGGGGCGGACATCGTCGCCTATTCCGCGACCAAGATGATGGACGGGCAGGGCCGCGTGCTTGCCGGCGCGGTTTGCGGGACCGAGGATTTCATCCTCAATGAATTGCTGCCCTTCACGCGAAACACCGGCCCGACGCTCTCGGCGTTCAATGCCTGGGTGGTGCTGAAGGGGCTTGAGACGCTCGGCCTGCGCATCCGCCGCCAGTCGGAGAATGCGCTTGAGGTCGGCCGCTTCCTCGAGGGGCGCGTGCCGCGGATCAACCATCCGGGGCTGCCCAGCCACCCGCAGCACAACCTTGCGCTGTCGCAGATGGCGATGACCGGGCCGATCTTCTCGTTCGAGGTCGATGGCGGGCGCGCGCAGGCGCATGGCCTGCTCGACGGGTTGGGCCTGATCGACATTTCCAACAATATCGGCGATTCGCGCTCGCTGATGACGCACCCGGCCTCGACCACGCACTACGGCGTCGCTGAGGAGAAGCGGCTGGAGATGGGCGTGACCGAGGGGTTGCTGCGCCTCAATGTCGGCCTCGAGGACCCCGCCGACCTGATCGACGATCTCGATCAGGCTTTGGCGAAGGTCGGCTTGTGAAGGCGCTGTTCACCGAGGAGGCGCGGACGCGCGGCGTCGTCGTGCGCACCTCGGTCAGCTATCTGCCCGAACAGTCGGAGCCCGATCGCGGCCGCTGGTTCTGGGCATATCACATCCGCATCGAGAACGAGGGCGAGATGGCGGTCCAGCTCCTCACCCGCCACTGGATCATCACCGACGGCCGCGGCGCACGCCATTCGGTGGAGGGCGAGGGCGTCGTCGGCGAACAGCCGATGATCGCGCCGGGCGGGAGCTTCGATTACGTGTCGGGCTGTCACCTCGCGACGCCGACCGGCTCGATGCAGGGCAGCTATCACATGCTGGGCGAGGACGGGTCGGGCTTCGACGTCACCATCCCCAAGTTCGGGTTGATTGCCCCGGCGGTGGCGGGATGAAGCGCACGCACCTGCCGCTCAACGGCCTGCGCGTGCTCGATGCCGCCGCGCGGCATTTGTCTTTCACGCGTGCCGCGGACGAGCTGGCGGTGACGCCCGCGGCCGTGGGCCAGCAGATTCGCGCGCTGGAGGATACGCTGGGCGTCGTCCTGTTCCGCCGCACCACGCGCGGCCTCGAACTGACGCCGGAGGGCGAGCGCGGGCTCACTGCGCTTCGCGACGGGTTTCTCCAGTTCGAGGAAGCGGTGCGCGCGATGCAGGCGGGCCAGTCGTCGCGCTCGCTGACGATCGCCGCGCCGCGCGACCTGACGCAGAAATGGCTGATGCCGCGGCTGTCGGAGATCGCGCGCGCCGATCCCGAGCAGCGCTTCACGCTCGTCGCGGCGGAAGAAGGTGTCGATTTCGCGCAGGCCAATCTCGACCTCGCGATCCGCTGGGGCGAGGGGCCAGGCGAGCATGAGGGCGAGGCGCTTGAATCCGACGGCATGGTGACGGTCGGCGCGCCCGCCAGCGGCGCTGACACGCGCATTTCGTGGCCGGGCTGCCTCAACGAAGAGGCGGTGTCGCTGGTTTCGGTCGCCGACGCCGGGCTGGCGATCGAGGCGGCCGCGGCGGGGCTGGGTTTCGCGACCGTGCCCGAACTGCTCGCCCGCGCCGATCTGGCCGCGGGCCGCGTCGTGACGGTCGGCGAGCCCAAGCCGTACAGTCTCGGCTACTGGATGGTCGCCCCCCTGCCGCAATGGCGCCAGAAGAAGGTGCGGGCGCTCGTCGACGCGCTGGCGGCGTGACCAACCGCCCGTTTCCGACGCTACGCACCGCGCGGCTGGTGCTTCGCCCGCGTACGCCGGACGATGCCGTGACGCTGTTCGCCGCCTTCGCCGATGTCGAGGCGATGCGATACTGGTCGACCGGGCCGCACGACACGGTCGAGCAGACCCATGCCTATCTGGCGCAGGATATGCCCGACTGGCGCGCCTGGGCGATCACGCTGAGCGGCGACGACCGCGCGATCGGCTTCGTCTCGGTGGGCGAGGACTGGAAGGGCAATGTCAGCGAGATCGGCTATATGTTGCTCCGCACGCACTGGCGGCGCGGCATCGTTGCCGAGGCGGTGAGCGCGGTGATCGAGCAGGTGTTCGCCGAGGGGCAGCGGCGGCTCTATGCCGACACCGACCCGGAAAATACCGGCTCGCGTGCGCTGCTCGAGGGGCTGGGCTTCAAGCTCGAGGGCGTGCTGCGCGCCGAGTGGGAGACGCATATCGGCGTGCGCGACACCGCGCTATACGGCCTGCTCCCCGCCGACTGGTCAGCGGCGCGCGCCCAGAAGATCGAGCGCGCGCGCCGAAAGGTTGCCTAACGGACCGGGGTCGATCGCGCCGTCGGTGCGGTGCTGGCTGGCGGTGACCGCGTACCATTTGCCCGCGGCGTCGCGGGCGAGGTGGTTGAAGCTCAGCACGCCCGGTTCCGACCCACCCTTGTATCCAAGATAGGCGAGGCCATGCGGATCGGCGCGCGGCGTCGCGAGGATCGCCAGTGCCACCGACCCGCCCTTGCGCGACAGCCAGTCGAGCGCGCTGGCGATGCCGCGGGGCGAGGCGAACCATTCGATCTCGGGCCGCACCGCGATATCGCCGAACAGGGCGGGGTCGAGCGGCACCTTCGCCAGCGCCGGATCGGCGAGCCGCGCGCGCCGCTGCTCGGGCGTGAGCGCCGCCCAGCTTGCGGCCAGCCCGGCGGCGGCGGGATGCTTGAGGCGAAAGGCCTCTGCCGTCGTCAGGACGGGCAGCCGCTCTGCACCCAGCGCGGCCGCCCGCGCATCTACCGCCGCGCGGCCGAGCACGCCGATCAGCGTGTCGGTCGCAGTATTGTCGCTGATCGCGATCATCAACGTCGCAAGGCTCTGAAGCGTCATCGGCGTGCCCGCCGGCCACCCTTGCGTGATCCCGCTCGGGAGCGACGCGGGGGCGAGCGGGACGGCGTCGTCCCAGCGGCGCTTCCCCTCGGCAACCTGCGCGGCGAATTCGGCGAGGACCCACAGCTTGAACGCCGACCCGATCGGTGCCGCCGCCTCGCCGCGATGTTCGGCGAGTGCGCGGGGGGCGGGGTCCTCCAGCGCGTAGACGCCGAAGCCGACCGTCCCCGGCAGCTTCGCCGCCTCCGCCGTGATCGCTGCGAAGCTGTCCTGCCGCGGCGCGCTGCCGGTGATGCGAAAACCTGCGACCTGACGCGCGCCGCCTGGCATCAGCGTCAGCGTGACGCTGATCCGCCCGCGCTCGTAGCCAATCGTCGCGGTCGCCTCGAGCGCGTTGGCGCGGTCGATCCGTTCGACCCCCTGCGGCTTGCCGAGGCCGGCGGCGATCTGCGCGGCCAGCGCGTCGAAACGCGCCTTTGGTATCTCGGTGCGGAATCGCTGGCCGAACGTGGCGGCATAGTCGCCCTTGCCCGACAGCAGCGCGACGATCTCGGCAAGGCGGCGGTCGACATCTGCCGGCGCTGGCTGGACGATGGCAGGGGGCGGAGCGGCCTGAAGCATCGGTTGACCCTCGCCGATCGGGCACGCGCTGGCAATCAGGCGGCGACGATCTCGCGCAGCATCGCCTCCAGGACGGGTATCCCGGCATCGGTCGCGCGCAGTCGGTTGCCGTCGCGGGCGAGCAGGCCCTCGCTGACCAGCCGATCGACGCGCGGCGCGTCGACCGGCAGCGCGCCGAACGCCTCGATCCGCGACAGGTCGACGCCCTCGTGCAGGCGCAGGCCCATCAGCAGCGCCTCGACCGCCTGCTCCTGCGGCATCAGCGCGTCCTCCGCCTCGATCCCGTGGCCGTTGCGATCGACCGCGGACAGCCAGTTCTCGGGCTTCTTGCGGCGAAAGGTCGCATGGCCGCCGCGCCGCCCGTGCGCACCGGGACCGACGCCGACATAGTCGCGATAGCGCCAATAGGTGAGGTTGTGGCGGCTTTCCTCGCCCGGCCGCGCATGGTTCGAGATTTCGTAGGCGGGCAGGCCCGCCGCCGCGGTCATCGCCTGCGTCGCCTCGAACAGGTCGGCGGCGGCGTCGGCGTCGGGGATGGTGAGGTCGCCTTTAGCCGCCATCGTGGCGAAGCGCGTGCCGGGCTCGATCGTGAGCTGATAGAGCGACAGATGCCCGGTGCGGAACGACAGCGCGCGGGCAAGCTCGCTCTCCCACGCCACCAGCGACCGACCGGGGAGCGCGTAGATCAGGTCGAACGACACGCGCGCGAACGCCGCCTGCGCGGTGTCGAGCGCGCCCAGTCCCTCTGCCACCGAATGCGCGCGGCCGAGAAAGGCGAGTGCGGCGTCGTCCAGCGACTGGAGGCCCAGCGATACGCGATTGACGCCCGCCGCCGCCACGTCGGCGAACCGCGCAGCCTCGACCGAGGAGGGGTTGGCTTCCAGCGTGATCTCGCAATCGGGCGCGAGGCCCCAGTGGCGGTCCGCCGCCTCGATCAGCGCGGCGACCGTGGCGGGGGGCATCAGCGAGGGGGTGCCGCCGCCGAAGAAGATCGACCCGATCCGCCGCCCCGGCGTCAACACCGCCTCATGCGCGAGGTCGGCTAGCAGCGCGTCGCGCCAGCGGTCCTGGTCAACCGCGTCGCGAACGTGACTATTGAAGTCGCAATAAGGGCATTTGGAGACGCAGAACGGCCAGTGGATATAGATGGCGAGGGGGTCAGGGGACATCGCCGCCGCCTATGCCCCCTTGCCGCGCCGTGGGGAAGCCTCAGTCCTCGGGCTGCGCGCGCAGGCTTCGGGCGAATCCCTCGGGGTCGGCCATGTCGGGGACCCAGCGGTTGCCGTCAAAGTCGAAATCGATGCCGATCCGGCCGGTGGTGCGCTCGATCCGCACGAGGCACTTTTTCCAGTGCGGCTTGCCCGGCACGCGCGTCGCCTCGTGCAATTCCTTGGCGCGGGTCAGCACGTCCCAGTTTTCGGGGCCTTCCGCCTCCCACGCGTTACCGGGCCCGAAGACATAGCCGAAGTCCGACGTGCGGCCATCGAGTTCGAAGACCAGCACGATCGCGTCCCACGAACGGTCGCGATAATTGGCATCGCTGAGGATCGCGCTGCCCAATGCGTTGAGCGCGGCATCGGCGCGGCCCTGGTCGAATGCGGGTTGGCTCACGATCGCTCCTTGTCCGACGGTGATCGCGTCGATCATCGCATCATGCGTTCGATATCCGCGGCGGGCACGCGTTGAAAGGTCTGACCCGCCTGGTTGTCGAACATCGAGCTGGCGCGGTGGATCTTCTGCCCGGCGTCGTTGAACACTTCGTACCGGACGCCGACCTGAGCCGGTCGGCCGGCAGTGCCGCCGATCAGCTCGACGTTCACCTTGACCGTGCCGCCATGCTGGATCCAGCCGGCCCACTCGTTCTCCATCGTCTTGTAGGCGGAGCGGTTGAAGTTGAAATTCTGCGGGAACATGTTCCGCGCGCCCTGATCGCCGAGGAAGCGGTGGCCGATGACGTGGCCGGCATCGTCGTCGGGCAGCCCGCGACCGCGCACCGCGTCCTGCGCATTCAGTTCGTCACGCCCGCGCGCTATGCCGCTCGGCTGAAGCTCGGACAGCGTGGCGGTGACGCGCGTGGGCTGGCCCGCGGCGTTGACGGTCCATTCGGCGGTGTTCGCGCCGACGCGTGCGGTCAGATTGGTGGCGCTTGCCGCATCGGCCGCAACGGTCGGCGAGAAGAACTCGTCGAGCTGGCGCTTCGTCGCGTCGATCGATTCGCGGGCGCTGGCGGGCAGCGCGTCGAGCGCGCCCTTCGGGATCGCGCCGATCGCGTCGCGGACCTTTTCCAACGCGGGGGCGAGCGTTGCGCGAAGCGCCGGATTGTGCGCGACGGCGCTGACCGCGTCGCCGACGGTTTCGGCCCATTTGCCGATCTTGCCGAGCTTGGCGGCATCGCCCGCGACCGGCACGATCGCGACGGCGGAGATGACACCGTTCAGCGCATGGCCGCCCGCCTCGCCCCAATTGCCCGAGAACAGCGAGCCGATCGCACGGCCGGCCGACACCACCGCATTGGCGCCGTCGCTGATCGGCGTGGGATCGAAGATGCCGGCGACGTCCAGCGCCATCTGGCCGAGGTCGAGGCCGAGTTGCACCGGGTCGGGGCCGGCGCCGGGCGCGGCGGCGTTGTCGTTGGCCGGCGCCGCTTCGACCGCGCGGGCGAGCTCGCCGCGTTCGACCGGGGTGAGGTGCGCCTCGATCTGCGTGCGCAGCGTCTGGTCCAAGCCCGGCTGGGCGCTGCCCAGCTCGGTCAGGCGGGCGGCGAGGGCGGGCGCGTCGAACGTGCCGCCGACGCGCGCTTCCGCCGTCAGCGCCGCGGCCAGATCCGGGCCAGGCGCCGCGCTGGCACTCCCCGAGCCGGAAATCGATGCGGTTTCGGCAAACATGCCATGCCCTTCCACGCAGCTTTCGATGCCGGTGTTAAAGCATGGCCGCGCCGCGCATGCGCTCGTCGGAGCGACTATGCGACCTAATCGATCCGACTAGGCGGGGGGTGCCGGGCAACAAAAAAGGGAAGCCCGCAGGCTTCCCTTTCCGGCCGCACGCGGGCGGCCACAAGCTGATCGAGGATCAGTTGCTGTCGGGCAGACCGTCGTCCTTGCCGACCGTCAGGCCGAGCACGAGGATCGCGATCACGCCGGCACCGATGATGAGGCCCAGACCACCGCCGCCGCCGAGCGCGCCGTTGGCGTTCTTGCTGGCGGTCGAAGCGCGGACGGTCTTCGCGACCGACAGGTTCTGTGCCGGGTTGGCGAGGACCGGCGCGGCGGTCATGGTGGTGGCGGCGAGCGCCAGTGCGAACTTACCAAACATGTTACACTCCCTTTTCTGAAGGCTCGGGGGGCAGATACAGGTGCCGGAGCCCACAACACGTCCAACGCCTAAGCGTTGCATTTTCAACACCGAAGACGCTGCTTCGGTACGGAATCTCAGAAGATTGCCGAAACCAGTTGCCGAAATGCATCGGCCCGGTGACTGGATGCATGCTTTTCCGCGGGGTCCATTTCTCCGTACGTTTCCGTACCGCCATCCGGCAGGAACATGGGGTCGTAGCCGAAGCCCCGGTCCCCGCGCGGCGGCCAGACGAGCGTGCCGTCGACCCGCCCCTCGAACCATTCGACATGGCCGTCGGGCCAGGCAAGCGCGAGTGCGCACACGAAATGCGCGGCGCGGGTAGGGGCGGGATCGATCGCAGCGAGCTTGTCCTCGACCGCCTGCATCGCGATGGCGAAGTCCTTGGTCGGCCCGGCCCAGCGCGCCGAGAAGATGCCCGGATCGCCGCCCAGCGCTTCGACGCAAATGCCCGAATCATCGGCTAGCGCGGGCAGGCCCGACAGGTCGGCGGCCTGCATCGCCTTCAGCTCGGCATTCGCGACGAAGGTGGTGCCGGTCTCCTCGGGCTCGGGCAGGTCGAGTTCGCCGGCCGAGATCGGCTCGATGCCATAGGGGGCGAGGAGCGCGCGGATCTCGCGCACCTTGCCCTGGTTGTGGCTGGCGATGACGAGCCTGCCGGGGGCGAGCTTGCGGATCGCCTGCGGCTCCTTGCCCTCGCCGCTCACCGGCCCACGGCCTTTCGCTGCGCCTCGAAGATCGAGTTGCAGCCGATGCGGGCGAGGCGGAGCAGGCGCAGGAGCGATTCCTCGTCGTAGCACGCGCCCTCGGCGGTCGCCTGCGCCTCGGCGATCTTGCCGTCGCCCAGCAGGACGAAATTGGCGTCGGCATCGGCGGCCGAATCCTCTGGGTAATCGAGGTCGAGGACGGGCGTGCCGTTGTAGATGCCGCAGCTTACCGCCGCGACCTGGTGTAGGATCGGGTCGACCGCCAGCTTGCCCTCTGCCATCAGCTTGTCGACCGCGAGGCGCAGCGCGACCCACGCGCCCGAGATCGAAGCGGTGCGCGTGCCGCCATCGGCCTGGATCACGTCGCAGTCGAGGACGATCTGCCGTTCGCCGAGCTTCTTGAGGTCGGTAACGGCACGCAGGCTGCGGCCGATCAGCCGCTGGATTTCCTGCGTCCGGCCCGACTGCTTGCCCTTGGCCGCCTCGCGGTTGCTGCGCGTGTGCGTCGAGCGGGGGAGCATTCCGTATTCGGCCGTGACCCAGCCTTCGCCCTTGCCGCGCAGGAACGGCGGCACGCGCTCCTCGATGCTGGCGGTCACCAGCACGCGGGTGTCGCCGAAGCCGATCAGTACCGACCCTTCGGCATGGCGGGTGAAGTTCGGCTCGATCGAGATCGGGCGCATTTCGTCGGGGGCGCGGCCGGATGGGCGCATCTATTCAGCTCCTATTGGGTTTGTCGGGGCGATAGACCGCGCATGGCGCTCGCGCCAGTCTGACATGAGGGGAATGCCCGTGAAGCTTCGTTCGATCGCCGCCCTCCTGCCGCTCCTCGCCGGGGCGTGCGCGATGCAGTCCGGTCCGGAGGCGGGGAAGCCGGTCGCGATCGAGCGCGAGGCCGTGACCTATTCGACCGAGGCGTGCCGCGGCTTCTGTCCCGTCTATTCGGTTTCGATGACGCCGGCGGGCGAGGGCGTGTTCGTCGGCGAGCAGCATACCGCCGTCACCGGCGAGCGGCGCTTCACGGTCGAGCCGGCAGTGGCCGCGCGGTTCATCGAGCATGTCGGCGCGGTGAAACCGGCCAGCGGCGATCGCCGGATCGAGATGGGCACCGCCGATTGTGGGACCGTCGCCACCGACCTGCCCGCGATCAATGTCAAATGGGACGCGAACACCGGCGCCGCGCCGCAGTCGCTGCACCTCTATCTCGGTTGCAGCGCCGATGAGGCTCGGCGGGTACGCGCGGTGTTGGAGGCCGCGCCCTCGCTCCTCCCGATCGCCGCGTTCATCGGAAAGCGTTGAGCCGCACCGCACGCGCGCCTAGATCAGGGGCATGACACCGCCGATCCACGAAATGACCGACCGCGCGCGCGAGGTGTTCCGGATCGTCGTCGAAAGCTATCTCGACACCGGCCAGCCGGTCGGCTCGCGCACGCTTTCGAAGATTTCGGGCCTCAACCTCTCGCCGGCCAGTATCCGCAACGTGATGCAGGACCTGGAGGAGTTCGGCCTGCTCGCCGCGCCGCACACCAGTGCGGGGCGGATGCCGACCGAAAGCGGCCTTCGCCTGTTCGTCGACGGGATGATGCAGAGCCACGAACCCTCGCCCGAGGAGCGCGCCGCGATCGAGGGCGGGGCGCGCGGCGGCGATGGGCCGGTCGAGGCGGCGATCGCGAATACGACCGCGGTGCTGTCGGGCCTGTCGGCATGTGCTGGCCTCGTCCTCGTTCCCAAGCGCGAGCCGCGGTTGCGGCAGGTGAGCTTCGTGCCGCTCAGCCATGACAAGGCGCTGGCGGTGCTGGTGGGGGAGGACGGCTCGGTCGAGAATCGGGTCGTCGACCTGCCGCCGGGCCTCCCCGCCTTCGCGCTGGAACAGGCGGCGAACTATCTGTCGGCGACGCTGGCCGGGCGAACGCTCAGCGAAGCGCGCAGCGCGCTGTCGCAGCAGATCGCACGCGAGCGGGCGGCGCTCGACGCGGCCGCGCGCGATCTGGTCGAGCGCGGCCTCGCGATCTGGAGCGAGGACGGCGGCAGCCGTCCGGTGCTGATCGTGCGGGGGCAAGCGCGGCTGCTCGACACCGGCGCCGCCGACGACCTCGACCGCGTGCGCCAGTTGCTCGATGAGCTAGAGGACAAGGAAGAGATCGCCCGCCTGCTCGATTCGGCGCGCGAAGGGGATGCCGCGCGCATCTTCATCGGGTCGGAGAACAAGCTGTTCGCGCTGTCCGGCTCGTCGGTCATCGCCAAGCCCGTCCGTTCGCTCGACGGGCGGGTGGTCGGCGTGGTCGGCGTGATCGGCCCGACGCGGTTGAACTATGCGCGAGTCGTGCCCATGGTGGACCTGACGGCCGCGACGCTATCGCGGCTTCTCAGCTAGAGACTTGAACGAAGAGACGGACCGACAGGGGCTTATGGAAAACGAACAGACGACGGCGGGCCAGCCCGCCGATGCCGAGGCGCTGCGCGAGGCGACGGCCGAAGCGGCGCCCGAAGTGGTCGAGGCCGATCGCCACGCCGAACTCGCCGAGGAACTGGCCGAGGCGAAGCGCCAGGTTCTCTACGCACAGGCCGAGGTGCAGAATGTCCGCCGCCGGGCCGAGAAGGAAGCCGCCGACGCGCGTACTTATGCCGCCACCGCGTTCGCGCGTGACATCCTGTCCGTCGCCGACAACCTGACCCGCGGCCTGTCGGCAATCCCCGAGGACGTGCGCGGCGAGGAGCGGTTCAAGGGTCTCGTCACCGGCCTCGAAGCCACCGGCCGCGAGCTCGACAGCATCTTCACGCGCCACGGCATCACCCGCATCGCCTCGGTCGGCGAGACGCTCGACCCCAATCGCCACCAGGCGATGTTCGAGGTGCCGAGCGCCGACGCCGCGCCGGGGACGATCGTGCAGGAAGTGCAGGCCGGCTACATGATCCGCGATCGGTTGCTGCGCCCCGCGCTCGTCGGGGTCGCCAAGGCGGCGGATTGACCGATTGCCGTCACCCCGGATCGGGTCCGGGGTGACGGCTCCCAAAGCCCGCGACTTTTCGACCGTCGCGCCTTATCTAGGGCGTCATGCCCAATCGCTTCGCTCATCTGCCCCATCGCCGTGCGATCATCGATCGCCGGATCGTCGCCGACCGGCTCGCGGCGGTCGAGGCGGGGAAGGGCGCCAGCCTTCGCCTGGCCGGCACCGCGATCCTGAAGCAGGCGCTCGACGACGGACGGGCGGAGATCGAGCGGCGCTTCGCCGAGCATCCGACCCGCGGCCTCGAAACCGCGAACGCGCAGGCGTTCCTCACCGACCAGCTGTTGCGCCTTCTCTGGGACTTCACCGTCCAGCGCATCTATCCCAACACCAACCCGACCGCGGCGGAGCGGATGACGATGATCGCGGTCGGCGGGTACGGGCGCGGCGAGATGGCGCCGCATTCGGACATCGACCTCGGCTTCCTCACCCCCTGGAAGCGGACGGGCTGGTGCGAACAGGTCATCGAATCGATGCTCTATGCGCTCTGGGACATGGGGCTGAAAGTCGGCCATTCGTCGCGCTCGCTGGACGAGATGGTGCGGATGGCCAAGGGCGACGTGACGATCCGCACCGCGCTGCTTGAGGGGCGTTACGTCTGGGGCGACACCGACCTGTATGACGAGGCATCGCGGCGCTTCCGGGCGGAAGTGCAGGCCGACACCCGCGGCTTCATCGCGCAGAAGCTGGCCGAGCGCGACCAGCGCCACGTCAAGATGGGCGACAGCCGCTACGTCGTCGAACCCAATGTGAAGGAGGGGAAGGGCGGGCTTCGCGACCTCCACACCCTGTTCTGGATCGGCAAGGATGCGTACGGGGTCCAGCGCGCGGCCGAACTGGTCGAGAAGGGCGTGCTGACCCGTCAGGAATATCGCCGCTTCAACCGGGCGGAGAACTTCCTCTGGGCGGTGCGGTGCCACCTGCACCTGATCGCGGGCCGCGCCGAGGACCGCCTGACCTTCGACATGCAGCGAGAGATCGCGGCGCGGATGAATTACGGCGACCGGCCGGGGAAGATGGCGGTCGAGCGGTTCATGCAGTTCTACTTCCTTCAGGCCAAGACCGTCGGCGACCTGACCGGCGTGTTCCTCGCCCATCTGGACGAGACGTTCGCGTCGCGCGGGCGCCGGTTCGGACTGCCGTTCATTCGGCGGAGCCCGCGCAAGCTCAACGGCTTCGTGCTCGACCGAGGGCGGCTGGCGCTGCCCGCCGACGACTTCTTTCGTCAGGATCCGGTGCGGCTGATCGAGCTGTTTGCGCTCGCCGACCAGCACGGGGTCGAGGTGCATCCGCAGGCGATGCGCGCGGCCGCGCGCGATGCCAAGCTGATCGACGACCACCGCGACGACCCGCGCGCCAACGCGCTGTTCCTCGGCGTCCTCACGTCCCCGCGCGATCCCGAGACAGTGCTGCGCTGGATGAACGAGGCCGGGGTGTTCGGTCGCTTCGTGCCCGATTTCGGCCGCGTCGTCGCGCAGATGCAGTTCGACATGTACCATCACTATACCGTCGACGAGCACACGATCCGCGCCGTCGGCCTGCTCGCGCGGATCGAGCAGGGCAAGCTTCGCGACGAACATCCGATCTCGACCGCGCTGTTCCCGCAGATCGTGTCGCGCCGCGCGCTCTATGTCGCGGTGCTGCTGCACGACATCGCCAAGGGGCGCGGCGGCGACCATTCGGTGCTGGGGGCGGAAGTCGCCAAGCGCCTGTGTCCCCGGTTCGGGCTGTCGGCGGCAGAGACGGAGGCGGTGGCGTGGCTGGTGCGCTGGCACCTTCTCATGTCGGCGACTGCGTTCAAGCGCGACCTGTCCGATTTCAAGACGATCCTTGATTTCGCCGGCGCGGTCGCCAGCCCGCAGCGGCTGATGATGCTGATGGTGCTGACCGTCGTCGATATCCGCGCGGTCGGGCCGGGGACATGGAACGGGTGGAAGCGCCAATTGATCGGCGACCTGTATGAGGGGGCCGAAGAGGTGCTGCGCCTCGGCCACAAGCAGCGCGGGCGCGGGGAGCGGGTGGCGGCCAAGCAGACGACGCTGGCGCAGACGCTCGGCTGGGACGCGCCGGCGTTCCAGCGGCTGGTGAAGAAACTGCCCGAAAGCTATTGGGTGGCCGAGCCGGTCGACGTGCTCGAACGCAACGCCAGGCTGATCGAGCGGGCGGGCGACGCCAAGCTGTCGATCGACACCCAGCCGGATCGGGAGCGCGGGGCGACGCTTGTGACGATCTATGCCGCCGATCATCCGGGCATCTTCTATCGCATCGCCGGCGCGATCCACGCGGCGGGCGGCAACATCATCGACGCGCGCATCCACACCACGCGAGAGGGGATGGCGCTCGACAATTTCCTCGTCCAGGATCCGCTTGGCCGCCCGTTCGACGATCCCGGCCAGCTCGAGCGGCTGACTGCGGCGATCGGCGATGCGCTACTCAACCGAGCCCGGATCACCGAGCGGCTGCGCGCCAAGCCGCTCGTCCGGCCGCGTGCCGACGCGTTCGAGATCGAGCCCGCGGTGCTGATCGACAACCACGCCTCGAACCGGTTCACGGTGATCGAGGTCAATGCGCGCGACCGCCCCGCGCTGCTCTTCCACCTCGCCAACGCGCTGTTCCAGTCGAAGGTGACGATCCATTCGGCGCATGTCGCGACCTATGGCGAGCGCGCGGTCGACACATTCTACGTCACCGACCTGATCGGCGACAAGATCGACGCGGCGGCCCGTATGCGGTCGATCGAGCGTCGGCTTATCGAGGCGGCGGTCGGCGAGGGCACGCTGGCCGAGGCCGCATGACGAACAGGACATCGATGACCCGTATCCCGCTTCTCGTTCTCGCCGCGCCGTTGCTCTTGGCCGCGTTCGCGCCGGAGCAGCAGCAAGGGCTGAGTCTGCCGACGCTAGCGCTCGTCAGCGTGGCGATCGTCGGCGTCGTCGTGCTGCGCGGGGTGCTCCTGCGCCGCCACTTGCGCAAGCGGCCCCGGCGTCGTTCCCGCGGAGACACGGGCACGACGGAGGGCAGTAACGCGGGGCATGACCGCGCGGCCGATTACGGGGATGCCGGCGACGGGTCGGGTTGCGACTGATCCGCAATATTTGGCAACGCTATTGAGAGTGACTTGCATCTTCCGACCGTGGCGCTAGAGCGCTCGGCAGAAGGAGACACGTCACGATGCCCGCACCGCTGTTGCTCGCCGCGCTTTCGCTCGCCGCGCCGATCGAGGACGATCCGCAGACCTCGCAGGAGATCGTCGTCACCGGCGTGCGCGACCCAAGCGTCGACGAGAACGAATATGGCGTGCGCGCCGCGCGATCGGCGACCCGACTGAACCTGAGCCAGAAGGATACGCCGCAGTCGATCAGCGTCGTCACCCGCGCACAGATCGACGACTTCCAGCTTCGCGACGTCAATACGCTGCTCAACACCACGACCGGCGTGAACGTGCAGCAGGCCGAGACCGACCGCACTTACTACACGGCGCGCGGGTTCGAGATCACCAATTTCCAGCAGGACGGCATCGGCCAGCCCTTCGCCTTCGGGCTTCAGAACGGCGCGCTCGACACCGCCGCCTATGAGCGGGTCGAGGTGCTGCGCGGTGCCAACGGCCTGCTGTCAATGACCGGCAACCCGTCGGCAACGATCAACTTCATCCGCAAGCGGCCCGGGACCGAACTGGCGGGCAGCCTGCTGCTGACCGGCGGCACCTATGACACCAAGCGGGTTGAGGGTGACCTCACCGTGCCGTTGTCGAGCGACGGCAGCGTCCGCAGCCGCATCGTGGGCGCGTATCAGGACGTCGGCAGCTATCTCGACCGCTACACCGGCAAGCGGTCGGTGCTGTACGGCATCGTCGAGGCCGACCTGACGCCGACCACCACGCTGTCGGTCGGCTATCAGCGCGAGGACAATCGCACCGACGGCGGCCTGTGGGGCGCGCTGCCGCTGTTCACGGCGCAGGGCAACCCGACAGACTATCCGCGCTCCACCAGCACTTCGGCTGAATGGACGCGCTGGAACATCCTGACGCAGCAGATCTTCGGCGACCTGACGAAGGACCTGGGCGGCGGCTGGAGCGCCAAGGCGTCGGTGCTGCGCAAGGCGATCGACGAGGATACCAAGCTCTTCTACGTCTATGGCAACCCGGACGAGACGACGGGCGACGGCCTGTTCGCCTATCCCGGTTATTTCCGGGGGCCGACGCGCGAACTGACCCTGGATGGATACATCACCGGGCCGCTCAATATCGGCGGGCGCAAGCACGAGGTCGTGTTCGGCGTCAATCACGGCACCGCCAACCTGATGCAATATTCGAGCTATCCGCCCGCCGGTGCGCCGCTGCCCGGCAACAGCGCCTTCGACGGCAGCGTCGCCGAGCCGGTCTTCCCGCCGTTCACGCTGAGCGCCGACTATAACACCAAGCGGACCTCGGTGTACGGCCTCGTCCGCCTGAACCCGTTCGACCGGCTCAAGGTCATGCTCGGGGGCAACTATACCTGGGTCGAGAGCAGCGGCTATTCCTACGGCGTCGACCGCGTGTATGACGAGCGCCGCGCCTTGCCGTTCGCCGGGGCGACGTTCGACGTGACGAAGAATGTCAGCCTGTACGCGAGCTATTCCGAGATCTTCAATCCGCAGTTCGAAATCGGCGAGAACTTATCGATCCTGCCGCCGGTCAAGGGCGACAACGTGGAGGCGGGCGTCAAGGGAAGCTGGTTCGACAACCGCTTCTACGCCTCTGCCGCCGTCTTCCGCGCGACGCAGAACGACCTGGCCGAGGCGTCGATCTTCGACACCACGATCGGCCAGCAGCTCTACCGCCTCATCAACGCGCGGTCGGAGGGGATCGAGCTCGACGTCGGCGGCCAGCCGCTGCCGGGGCTGAACGTCAATGGTGGCTATACGGCGCTGCGCCTGCGCGATCCGGACACCGGCGTGGCGGTGCGGAGCTATGTGCCGCGCCATACCGCGCGGCTCAACGTCACCTACACGCCGCCCGCGCTGCCCGCGGTGACGGTCGGCGGCGCGGTCCAGTATCAGAGCGAGATTTCGCGTGAACAGCGGCCGGCGACCGCCACGACCCCGGCGATCCGCACGACCCAGGGCGACTATGCGCTGGTCGACCTGATGGCCCGCTGGACGATCAGCCCGGCGCTGTCGCTGACCGCGAACGTTCGCAACCTGACCAACGTGAAGTACATCTCCAGCCTCTATTGGGAGCAGGGCTTCTACGGCGCGCCGCGCACCGCGAGCGCGACGCTGGCGGTCAAGTTCTGATCCGGCCGTCCCGGTTTCGGCCGGGGCGATGCTCGCACGAAAAAGGGCGGCCCCGACCAGGACCGCCCTTTTTTCTCATCGACGGGTCGGACCGCTTACTTCGGCGACAGCACCATCAGCATCTGACGGCCTTCCATGCGCGGATAGCTTTCGACCTTCGCATCCTCGGTACAGTCGGCGGCAACGCGCTGGAGAACCTGCATGCCCAGCTGGCCGTGGCTGAGTTCGCGGCCGCGGAAACGCAGGGTCACCTTGACCTTGTCGCCCTCGCCGATGAACTTGTGGATCGCGCGCATCTTCACGTCGTAATCGTGGTCGTCGATGTTCGGACGCATCTTGATCTCCTTGATCTCCTGCGTCTTCTGCGACTTGCGCGCGAGGTTCGCCTTCTTCTGCGCCTCGTACTTGTACTTGCCCACGTCGAGGAACTTGGCGACCGGCGGATCGGCGTTGGGCGACACTTCGACCAGGTCGAGGCCGACTTCCTTCGCCTGCTCCATCGCTTCGCGCGTGTACATCACGCCCAGATTCTCGCCGTCCTGGTCGATGACGCGGACGCGCGGGCTCTGGATGAATTCGTTGAAGCGGGGGCCGTTCATGGGCGGGGGCGCCATCGGGCGCCGCATCGGGGGACGTATAGCTGTTTCTCCTGAGGCTATTTCGATTGCGTCATATAGTCGCACGGACCCGATTTTGGAAGCGCCATCGCCCGCCGCGCACGATCAATCGAGCGCGGCGGGCCACGGGGTGATGCGTCCGGGCAACGGTCGCCCGCCGATCAGCGCAGATCGGGCGGCGTCGCTTCCTCGGTCAGCATCGCGATCGCCTCGTCCAGCGTCATCATCCGCTGCCCCTCGCGGCCGAGCGTACGGACGGCGACGGTGCCTTCCTCCGCCTCCCGCTTGCCGACAACCAGCAGGTGCGGGACCTTGGCAAGGCTGTGCTCGCGCACCTTGTAGTTGATCTTCTCGTTGCGCAGGTCCGCATCGGTGCGGATGCCCGCGGCCTTGAGCTTGGCCTCCACCTCGCGCGCATAGCCGTCGGCGTCTGAGACGATGGTCGCCACCACCGCCTGGGTCGGCGCGAGCCAGACGGGCAGGCGACCGGCGAAATGCTCGATCAGGATGCCGATGAACCGCTCGTAGCTGCCGAAGACCGCGCGGTGGAGCATGATCGGGCGGTGCCGCTCGCCATCCTCGCCCACATAGCTGGCATCCAGCCGCTCGGGCAGTACCCGATCGGACTGGATCGTGCCGACCTGCCACGTCCGCCCGATCGCGTCGGTCAGGTGCCATTCGAGCTTGGGGGCATAGAAGGCACCCTCGCCCGGCAGTTCCTCCCAGCCATATTCGGGGGTTGCCAGCCCCGCCTCGACCACCGCGTTGCGCAGTTCGGTTTCGGCAAGGTCCCACATCTCCTCGGTCCCGAACCGCTTTTCGGGGCGGAGCGCGAGCTTGATGGAATAGGTGAAGCCGAAATCGCGATAGATGCGGTCGGCGAGTTCGCAGAACGCGCGCACCTCCGCCACGATCTGGTCCTGGCGGCAGAAGATGTGCGCGTCGTCCTGCGTGAACTGGCGCACGCGCATCAGGCCGTGGAGCGCGCCGTGCGGCTCGTTCCGGTGGCAGCAGCCGTTCTCGTAGAGCCGCATCGGCAGGTCGCGATACGACTTGATCCCCTGACGAAAGATCAGGACGTGCGCCGGGCAGTTCATCGGCTTCAGCGCCATCCAGTCGGCGTCGTTCGAGACGATCGGGCCGTCATCGTCGGTGTTCGGCACCTCATCGGGGATGACGAACATGTTTTCGCGATACTTGCCCCAATGGCCCGACGCCTCCCACTGGCGCGCGTCCATGACCTGCGGCGTCTTCACTTCCTGATAGCCCGCGGCGTCGATCGCGCGGCGCATATACGCCTCGAGTTGGCGCCAGATGACGAAGCCGTTGGGGTGCCAGAACACCGACCCGTGCGCCTCGGCCTGAAGATGGAACAGGTCCATTTCCTGGCCGAGCTTGCGGTGGTCGCGCTTGGCCGCTTCCTCCAGCCGGTGGAGGTGCGCGTCGAGCTGCTTCCTGTTAAGCCAGCCGGTGCCGTAGATGCGGCTCAGCATTGCGTTCTTCTGATCGCCGCGCCAGTATGCGCCCGACACGCGCGTCAGCTTGAACGCGTCGGCCGCGACCTTGCCCGTCGAGGCGAGGTGCGGGCCGCGGCACATGTCGAGCCACGCGTCCTCGCCCTTGCCCGCGCGATAGACGGTCAGCTCCTCGTCGTCGGGCAGTTCGGCGGCCCATTCGGCCTTGAACGTCTCGCCCTGCGCCCGCCAGCGGGCGATCAGGTCCTCGCGCGACCAGACTTCGCGGATCAGCGGCTGGTCGGCGGCGATGATGCGGCGCATCTCCGCCTCGATTGCGGGCAGGTCGTCTTCGGTGAAGGGGCGGTCCTTCGGCGCGAAGTCGTAATAGAAGCCGTCGTCGGTCGAGGGACCGAAGGTGATCTGCGTCCCCGGAAACAGCGACTGCACCGCTTCGGCAAGGATGTGCGCATAGTCGTGGCGGACGAGCTCGAGCGCGTCGGCCTCGTCCTTCGACGTGATGAGCGCGAGCTGTGCGTCGCCCTCAAAGGGCCGCATGATGTCGCGCACTTCGCCGTCGACGCGCGCCGCCATCGCCGCCTTGGCAAGGCCAGGCCCGATCGCGGCGGCGATGTCCGCGGGGGTGGTCCCCGGCGCTACCTCACGAACCGAACCGTCAGGGAGCGTGATCTTGAACATCGCAGACATTCGCGCGGGCTTTCGTCGCTTGTGGTGGGAAGGGGCGCATATGCCCGCCCGCGCCCGCACTGGCAATCGCCGCGGCCCGACCAAAAGCGGGATTGGGGGCG
>CAJYLT010000040.1 GCA_913775795.1 uncultured Sphingomonas sp.
CGGGAACGAGGGCCAGCAGCGCGAGCGGATCGGCGAACGTCCGCCAGAACGCCGCCGCCCAGCATCCGACCGCGATCGCATAGAAGATCGCCGTCCCCGCCCGCACATGCCGCCCCATCGCGCGCGCTGAGGATTTAACGCCGACCATCGCGTCATCCTCGATATCCTGCAGCGCATAGATCGTGTCGTACCCGATCACCCACGCGATCGACCCGGCATAGAGGAGCGCGAAGGTCCACGACGCCCCGCCCGTCACCTCGACCCAGCCGACCGGCGCGGCCCAGGAAAAGACCATCCCCAGCCACGCCTGCGGCCACCAGGTGATCCGCTTCATGAAGGGATAGGCGGCCACGAGGGCGAGGCTGGCGAGCGCGACGACCTGTGCCTCGAGCCGCAGTTGCAGGAGCACGACCAGCCCGACCAGCGACAGCGCGATTAGCCACACCCACGCCGCCTTCACGCTGACGATCCCGCTCGGCAACGGGCGGCTGCGCGTCCGCTCGACCGCGGCGTCGAGGTCTCGATCGACGATGTCGTTATAGACGCACCCCGCCCCGCGCATCGCGATGCTGCCGAGGAGGAACCAGAGCAGCAGGTCCCAACGTGCCGGCAATCCGCCGGACAGCGCGATCGCCCATGCCCCCGGCCAGAACAGCAGCCACCAGCCGATCGGCCGGTCGAACCGCGCGAGCAGCGCGAACGCCCGCGCCTTTGCCGGCAGGCGCGCGACGAGGCCCTGATGCTCGCTGTCGGGGACGATCGGCTGTGCGGTCATCCCGCCCCCATGCCATCGGCGGGGGAGCGGCGAAAGTGCATCAGGGCGCGAGCGGGCGCAGCGACTCCAGCCGGGTACCGCCCCGACCCGAATGCATCGTCACGCCCACCGCGCCGCAGCCATAGGCCATGATCCGCATTTCGGCGCAGTTGCTCGGCTGTGCGATCAGGCGCTCGCGCTGGGCGGGCACGTCGTCGGGATCGATCGCGCCGGGATCGGGCGTGACGAAGGGGACGCGCCATCGGTCGGAATCGCGGCGCGCACAGACGACGATCTCGTCCGTGGCCTGATCCTGACGGCAATCGACGGTCGCGCGGGTCAGCGCACGGGCGTCGGCGACCAGCCGCGCGGCATCCGTCGGGATCGCCTGCATCATCAGCCACAACGCCAGCATCGCGCCTCTCCCGATCGCCCGGACGCGATCCAATCACGTCCGGCACGGTTCGTCCATTGCCCAATCGCGCCCGCCCGCCTATCGCGCGCCCAAAGCAAGATCGACCAAGGGGATTTCGACGTGACGCAATCGGCCAGCCAGAATCTCGACCGCGTGCTTGTCCTCGAAATGGTCCGCGTGACCGAAGCGGCCGCGATCGCCGCCTCGACGCTGGTCGGGCGCGGCGACGAGAAAGCGGCCGATGCTGCCGCGGTGGAGGCGATGCGCGCCGCGCTCAACGAACTCTACATGGACGGCACCGTCGTCATCGGCGAGGGCGAGCGCGACGAAGCGCCGATGCTCTATATCGGCGAGAAGGTGGGCTCGGCGCCGGGCAAGGGACCGAAGATCGACATCGCGCTCGACCCGCTGGAAGGCACGACGATCACCGCGAAGGCCGGCCCCAACGCGCTGGCGGTGCTGGCGATCGCGGAGGAAGGCTGTCTCCTCAACGCCCCCGACGTCTATATGGACAAGATCGCGGTCGGTCCCGGTTATCCTGCGGGTGTCATCGACCTCGAAAAATCGGCCACCGAAAACGTCCGCGCGGTCGCCGCGGCCAAGGGCGTCGAGCCGCATGAGATCATCGCCTGCGTCCTCGACCGCCCGCGCCATGAGAAGCTGATCGCCGAGCTGCGCGGCATCGGCTGCGGCGTGATGCTGATCGGCGACGGCGATGTGGCGGGCGTGATCGCGACCACCGATCCCGACACGACGATCGACATCTACATGGGATCGGGCGGTGCGCCCGAGGGTGTGCTCGCCTGCGCGGCGCTGCGCTGTGTGGGCGGCCAGTTCCAGGGGCGCCTCCTGTTCCGCAACGACGACGAGCGGGCGCGCGCCCACCGCTGGGGGATCGAGGACCTCGACAAGGTCTATACGCTGGACGAGCTGGCCAGCGGCGACTGCATCTTTGCCGCGACCGGCGTGACCGACGGCTCGCTGCTGGCGGGCGTCAAGCGCAAGGGCCGGATGATGACGACCGAGAGCGTGGTGATGCGCGCCAGCTCGGGTACCGTGCGCTGGGTCAAGGGCGAGCACCGGATCTGATTGACCGGGCGCCGCTCTCCTTCGGGGCGGCGTCAGAGGTGCCGTTTCTCCAGCTTCCGCGCGAGGGTGCGGCGGTGCATCCCCAGCCGCCGCGCTGCCTCCGACACGTTGAAGCCGGTGTCGGCGAGCACCTGATGGATATGCTCCCATTCGAGCGTGCGCAGCGACGTGGGCGCGGCGGTCAGGTCCGCCTCCGCATCGCCCGCCACCCGCTCGAACGCCGCCTCGATATCGTCGGTGTTGGCGGGTTTGGTGAGGTAGTTGGTGGCGCCGAGCTTGATCGCCTCGACTGCCGTGGCGATGCTGGCGAAGCCGGTCAGCACCACGATCCGCATCGCCGGGTCGAGTGCGTGCAGTTCCTCGACACAGGCAAGTCCCGACGCGCCGCCCAGCCTGAGGTCGACGACCGCATGGGTCGCGCCGTGCTCGCGCGCGGCGTCCTCAAGCCCCTCCGGCCCGTTCAGCACGCGCACGACATCGCCGCGCCGCTCGAACGAGCGGGCGAGCGTGCGCGCGAACACCGCATCGTCCTCGACGATCAGCAGCCGCCGCCCGGTCATCGCGTCTCCTCCAGCATGAGCGCCGCGAGCGGCAGGCGGAACACAACCTCCGCCCCCTCCAGCGCGCGGTTGGCGACCGACAGCGTGCCGCCCAGCACGCGCAGCACGTTGACCGCCAGGAACAGCCCCAGCCCCGCGCCGCGCCGGTTCTTGCTCGACTGATAGGGCTTGCCCAGATGCGCGAGGATGCCCGGCGGCACCCCGCGCCCGTCGTCGATGACGCTCAGGACGAGTTTGCCGTCCTTGGCCGTCGCCGTCACCTCGATCGCGCGCGCGCCGGCTTCGGCGGCGTTGTCGAGGACGTTGACCAGCGCCTGCGACAGCGCGCGGTCGGCCACGATCGCGCGGTCGGGGCCGAGCCGGTCCTCGAACCGGACGAGGCCCGGATGCCCCTCGTCCCAGCGCGCGACGATGCCCGACAGGAACCGGCGCAGCGTCGTCCGCTCGGGCGCGTCGCCGGTCACCTCGCCCGCCGCAAGCAGGATGCCCGACAGGATCGCCTTGCACCGCGCGATCTCCGCCGTCATGTCGGCGAGCTCCTCGGCGCGCGCGGGGTCGCCGGCGATCGCCGGATCGCGCGCCCAGTCGCCTAGCGCCACCGCCACGGTCGACAGCGGCGTGCCGAGTTCGTGCGCCGCGCCGCTCGCCAGCAGGCCCATGCGGACGATATGCTCGGTCTCCGCCGATTGCTGGCGCAGCGCCGCAAGCCGCGCGTCGCGCTCCGACAGATTGCGCGCGATCCGCGTGACGAACAGCACGATCAGCACCGCGGCCAGCGTGAAGTTGAACCAGTTGCCGATCAGGTACGGCAGCGAATGTGCGCTCGCCATGGCGGGCGGCAGGTCGAGGCGGTGATAGTCGACCGTCAGCCCCGCGAACGCCCCGCTCGTCACCGCGACCATCGCCCAGCTCGTGATCGGCTTCAACAGGATCGCGCCGAGCACCACCTGAAGCAGGAACAGGCCGACGAACGGATTGGTCGCGCCGCCCGACAGATAGAGTTGGATGGTGAGCGCGCCGACGTCGATCAGGAGCGCGGCGAAGAGCTGGTTGTTGGTGACGGCCCGCCGCCGCTCCGACAATAGCTGCACGAGGTTGAGGCCGATCAACAGGCCCAACGTCGCGAACATGGGCAGGATCGGCAGGGCGACCCCCAGCCCGAACTGCACCCCCAGGATCGTCGCCATCTGTCCCGCCACCGCCAGCCAGCGCAGCTGGACGAGCAGCAGCAGGTTGCGGCGGCCCGCATCTTCCGGCGACAGCGTGGTCATCGCCGGATCGTAACGCGCCACGCGAGGAACGCGAGCAGCCCCGCCATCGCGAACCAGGTCAGCGCATATTGCAGGTGGGCGTTGCGGAACCTGACCACCGTCAGCCCCCCGCGCGGCCAGCCGTCGCCGTTCGCCCCGGCATCGAGGAACCAGGGCAGCACCGGACCCAGCCGCCGTGCCGCCGCGATCGCCGCCACGTCGCGCGAATACCAGCGGCCGGCGGCGGGATCGTTGGAGCGGAGGAACCCGCCCCCCGGCTCGGTCCGGCGCAGCAACCCCTCGACCCGTACCGGCCCGGCGGGCGGCGGCGTTCGCCCGCGCCGCTCCGCCGTCACGAACCCGCGATTGACCAGCAGGCGACCTTGCGGCGTGTCGAGTGGCGTCATCACCCAAAAGCCGCCGCCAAGCTCCGTCACCGCCTGCGTGTAGGTGTCGCGCCCCTGCACCCACCGGCCCGTCGCGGCGATGCGGGTATATTCCTCGCCGCGGACCGGCGGCGGCACCGGCGACGCCTTCAGCCGCGCCTCGACCCGGGCGATCAGGTCGAGCTTCCACGTCCGCCGTTCGAGCTGCCAGATCCCCAGCCCGACGAACAAGACGATGAGGGAAAGGACGCCGATCCGGGCGGCGGCGCGCTTCACATGCCGCTCATGTCCGACATGGGCGCCGACGCGGCGGCCGGCGGCATCGGCGGCATCATGTAGCGGTTCATGTTGACCATCACCCACAGCGAGCCGGCAATGGTGATGACGACGACGACCGCGGTGAAGATCAGCGCCATCAGCGTCCAGCCACCCTCCGACTTGGTGTCCATGTGGAGGAAGTAGACCATGTGGACGACGATCTGGACGATCGCCAGCGCCATGACGATGCCGGCGGTCACGCGCGGATCGGCAATGACGCCGCCCATCACCAGCGCGAACGGGATCGCGGTGAGCACGACCGACAGGAGGAAGCCGGTCACATACCCCTTGCGCGTGGCATGTGCTGCCCCGCCCTCGCCATGATGACCGTCATGCGTGGCGTGTGCATCGTGGCTCATTGCATCGACCCCAGGAGGTACACGAAGGTGAAGACGCCGATCCACACGACGTCGAGGAAGTGCCAGAACAGGCTCAGGCAGGCGAGCCGGCGGGTATTCGCCGCGATCAGGCCCTTGGTCGCGACCTGCACCATCAGCACGGTGAGCCAGATCATGCCGAAGAAGACGTGGAGGCCATGCGTGCCGACCAGCGCGAAGAAGCTCGACAGGAACGCCGACCGCTGCGGCCCCGCCCCCTCATGGATCAGGTGCGCGAACTCGTAGAGCTCGATCGAAAGGAACGCCGCGCCGAACAGCCCGGTGACGGCCAGCCAGCCGAGCGTCGCGCCCTTCTTCTCCTCATGCGCCGAGATCATCGCGAAGCCGTAGGTGATCGAGCTGAACAGGAGCATCGCGGTGTTGAGCGCGACGAGCTTCAGGTCGAACAGTTCGGGCGCGGTGGGGCCACCCGCGGCGCTCTGGCCATAGACGCCCCAGCCCGCGAACAGCATCGCGAAGATCAGACAGTCGCTCATCAGGTAGAGCCAGAAGCCGAGCATCGTGCTCGACCCCGCCTCGTGATGATGCGGCTCCGTCTCCCAGAAATGGGGCGCGTCAGCGGTGGTTGCAGTGTGGTTCGCCATCGCCTCAGGCCCCTGCCATCACGCGCCCGGCGCGCTCGGTTTCGGCGACTTCGTCCGCGGTGACGTAATAGTCGCGGTCATAGTCGAAGCTGTGCCAGATCGCGAAGCCGACGATGCCCGCCAGCGCGCCGCCCGCCATCCACCAGATGTGCCAGACGAGACCGAAGCCGCAGACTGCCGACAGGCCGGCGAGGATCACGCCCGCGCCCGTGTACTTGGGCATGTGGATGTCCATGTACCCCTCGGCCGGGACCTTGCCGCCGCGCGCCTTCATGTCGTGCCACGCGTCGAGATCGTGGACGATCGGCGTGAACGCGAAGTTGTAGTGCGGCGGCGGCGAGGTCGTCGCCCATTCGAGCGTGCGCCCGCCCCACGGATCGCCGGTCTCGTCGCGCAGCTTGTCGCGGTTGAGGATGCTGACCGCGATCTGGATCAGGAACGCGGCGATGCCGACCGCGACAATCGCCGCGCCGATGCCCGCAATGATAAACCAGATCTGAAGGCTCGGATCGTCGAAGGTGCGCAGGCGCCGGGTCACGCCCATCAGGCCCAGGACATAGAGCGGGGTGAACGCGGTCCAGAAGCCGACGACCCACGCCCAGAAGCTGACCAGCCCCCACTTGCGGTCGAGCTTGAACCCGAACGCCTTGGGCCACCAGTAGTTGATGCCCGCGAACATCCCGAACAGCACGCCGCCGATGATGACGTTGTGGAAGTGGGCGACGAGGAAGAGCGAATTGTGCAGGACGAAGTCCGCCGGCGGCACCGCCAGCAGCACGCCCGTCATGCCGCCCACCGTAAAGGTCAGCATGAACGCGATCGCCCACATCATCGGCAGTTCGTAGCGGATGCGCCCCTTGTACATCGTGAACAGCCAATTAAAGATCTTCGCGCCCGTCGGGATCGAGATGATCATCGTCGTGATGCCGAAGAAGCTGTTGACGCTCGCCCCCGACCCCATCGTGAAGAAGTGGTGCAGCCAGACGAGATAGGCGAGGATGCAGATGACGATCAGCGCGTAGATCATCGAAGTATAGCCGAACAGGCGCTTGCCCGAGAAGGTCGACACGACCTCGCTGAACACGCCGAACGCTGGCAGGATCAGGATGTAGACTTCCGGGTGGCCCCAGATCCAGATCATGTTCACGTACATCATCGGGTTGCCGCCCAGCGTGTTCGTGAAGAAGTTCGTGCCGACATAGCGGTCGAGGCTGAGGAAGGCGAGCACCGCGGTCAGCACGGGGAAGGCCGCGACGATCAGCACGTTGGTGACGAGCGCCGACCAGGTGAAGACCGGCATCTTCATCAGGCTCATGCCCGGCGCGCGCATCTTGACGATGGTCGCGATCAGGTTGACGCCGGACAGCAGCGTCCCGACGCCGGCGATCTGCAACGCCCAGATATAATAATCGACGCCGACGTCCGGAGAATAGTCGAGCCCCGACAAGGGCGCCATCGCCAGCCAGCCGGTCTTTGCGAACTCACCCACGAACAGGCTGGCCATGACGAGACCCGCGCCCGCCGCGGTCATCCAGAAGCTGAAATTGTTGAGGAACGGGAAGCTCACGTCGCGCGCGCCGATCTGGAGCGGGACGACATAGTTCATCAGGCCCGTGACGAACGGCATCGCCACGAAGAAGATCATGATGACGCCGTGCGCGGTGAAGATCTGGTCGTAATGGTGCGCGTCCAGATACCCCTCGGACCCGTTGAACGCCATCGCCTGCTGCAACCGCATCATGATCGCGTCGGCAAAGCCGCGCAGCAGCATCACGGTGCCGAGGATCATGTACATAATGCCGATCTTCTTGTGATCGACCGTGGTGAACCACTCGCTCCAGAGATAGCCCCAGAGCTTGTACCTGGTGATGAGGCCGAGGAGCGCGAGGCCGCCCAGCGCCACGACGCCGAACGTCGCGACGACGATCGGTTCGTGCAGCGGCAGCGCGTCGAGCGTCAGGCGACCGAAGATCATCTGATAGACTGCGTCGGACATGACTTCCTCACTCACCCTTCTGCGTGGGCGTTTCGCGATTGGCGGCGGCACCGCTGCCGGTGCGGGCGGGCGAGCTGGCGCCCTTGCCCGCCGCGTCGGTGCGCGGGCTCGGCACGTCCTCACCCGGCGCGCGGTCGAAGGCGGGCGGGGTGCGCGGGCGCACCGCGTTGTTGGTGGGCGCGGGCAGCCCGGCATTCTGGCCGTGGTGCATCGATTCGGTCATGCACGGCTGGTTCGGGCGCACGCACATGTTAACGATGCGGCTGAAGATGCCCTGCTCGACCCCGGCGAACTGGCGCGGCGTATCGTCCTCGCTCGGCTGTTCGAGCTGGAGATAGGTCTTGGCGTCAAGCCGGCCCTGCCCGCCCTTGGCCTGCGCGACCCACTTCTCGAACCCGGCCTCGTCGACCGAATAGGTGCGGAAGCGCATCTTGGAGAAGCCCGCCCCGCTGTAATGCGCGGACATGCCCTCGAAATCGCCGGTCTTGTTGAGGACGGCGTGGAGCTTCGTCTCCATGCCCGGCATCGTATAGATCATGCCCGCCATCGCCGGCACGTAGAAGGTGTTCATGACGCTCGAAGAAGACAGGCGGAAACGGACCTGGCGGTCGACGGGGACGACCAGTTCGTTGACGCTCGCCACCCCTTGCTCGGGATAGATGAACAGCCATTTCCAGTCGAGCGAAACCACCTGGACCTCCAGCGGACGCTGCGTCGCCGGCACCGGTTTGCCCGCCGCGATCCGGCCGATCGGGCGATAGGGGTCGAGCGTGTGCGTCGCGACCCAGGTCAGCGCGCCCAGCATGATGACGATCAAGAGCGGCGCCGACCAGATGATGAGCTCGAGGCCCGTCGAGTGGTTCCACTCGGGCGCATACTCGGCCTCTTCGTTGCTCGCGCGGTAGCGCCACGCGAATACCGCGGTCAGCACCATCACCGGCACGATGATGAGCAGCATCAGCCCCGTCGACCACAGGATCAGGTCCGCCTGCTGGCGCGCGACGTCGCCGGAGGGGTTCATGACGACCATGTCGCAGCCGCCAAGCGCGAGCGTGGCGGCGGCGAGGGTCGCGAAACGGGCAGCCATGGCGCGCGGACGAGTCAGCATGATGCGCAGCTAGGCTTGCGCGCGGGTCCGCGAAATAGGACAAAATGTCCTATGCCGCGCGCGGAACGAAAGGCGTAAGGGACCGGAATCGCGGCTCGCGGGTTGCTCGCCCAAAGGCCCCGCCCAAAGGATATGCCCGTCATGGCCGAAGCCGTCGCCCATTCAAATACGCTCGAACAGGACGCCCGCGCGCTGCATGCCGACGAGCATGTCCGGCCGGGAGAGATCGCGATCGGCGTCATCATCGGGCGCACCTCCGAATTCTTCGATTTCTTCGTCTATGCGATCGCCAGCGTGATCGTGTTCCCGCAGCTGATCTTCCCGTTCGCGGATCGCGTGACCGCGACGCTTCTGTCCTTCGCTTTGTTCCCGCTCGCCTTCGTCGCGCGGCCGATCGGCACGCAGATCTTCATGGCGATCGACCGGCGGCACGGGCGCGGGACCAAGCTGACCATCGCGCTATTCCTGCTAGGCACCTCGACCGTGTCGGTGGGTTTCCTGCCGAGCTATCAGGCGGCGGGCATCTGGGCGGCGGTGATCCTCGCGATCCTGCGCATCGGCCAGGGCATTGCGCTCGGCGGTGCGTGGGACGGCCTCTCGTCGCTACTCGCGCTCAACGCGCCTGACGGGAAGCGCGGTTGGTGGGCGATGGTGCCGCAGCTCGGTGCGCCGCTCGGCCTGTTGGTGGCGAGCGGCCTGTTCGCCTTCCTGCTCGGCACGATCGGGGCCAAGGACTTCTTCGCCTGGGGCTGGCGCTATCCCTTCTTCGTCGCCTTCGCGCTCAACGTCGTGGCGTTGTTCGCGCGGCTGCGAATGGTCGTGACCGCCGAATATGCAGACCTGTTCAAGACGCGCGAGCTCACCCCCTCGCGCGTCGCCCCGACGATCAAGGCGCAGTGGCGCAACATCGTCATCGGCGCGTTCGCCCCGCTGGCGAGCTTCGCGCTGTTCCACATGGTGACTGTGTTCCCGCTCTCCTGGGTCTATGTCTACACCGGCGAGAGCATCACCCGCTTTCTCGTGATCGAGATGGTGGGCGCGGGCTTCGGCCTTGCCTCGATCGTCGCGTCGGGGTGGCTTGCCGACCGGATCGGTCGCCGCTCGGTGCTGGGCTATACCGCCGCGGCGATCGCGGTGTTCTCGGGCTTCGCGCCGCAGCTGCTGCGCGGCGGCGCGGTCGGCGAATCGGTGTTCATGATCTCGGGCTTCATCCTGCTCGGCCTTGCCTTCGGCCAATCGTCGGGCGCCGTCACCAGCAACTTCCCGAAGCGCGCGCGCTATACCGGCGCGGCGCTCACCAGCGACCTTGCCTGGCTGTTTGGTGCGGGCTTCGCGCCGCTCGCGGCGCTGGCGCTCACCCATTATTTCGGGCTGGCGGCGGCGGGCGGTTACCTGCTGTCGGGCGCGATCGGCACGCTGGTGGCGCTCGGCCTCAACAAGGAACTGGCGCGCCGCCTCGACTAAGCCGGCTGGATTGATCGGGCGGGGGTGGTTACATCCCCGTCCATGATCCTGCTTGTCGAAGACGATCCGGCGCTGCGCGTCCTCACTGCACGCGCGCTTCAGGAAAACGGCTATCAGGTGCGCGCCTGCGCCGCCGCGCCCGAATTCTGGCAGGCGTTCGAGGGCGGCGACATCGAGCTCGTCCTGCTCGACATCATGCTCCCGGGCACCAGCGGCATCGACCTGTGCCGCCGCATCCGCCAGCAAAGCGACGTGCCGATCATCTTCATCAGCGCCAAGGGGAGCGAGGTCGATCGCGTCATCGGCCTCGAATTGGGCGCGGACGATTACCTGCCCAAACCGTTCGGCACGCGCGAGCTGATCGCCCGCGTCCGCGCGGTCCTGCGCCGCTGGGAATCGCGCGGTGGGGCCGGCGAGGAGGAGCGGTCGAAGGGGATCGCCCGGTTCGAGGGCTGGACCATCGACCTGCCCCGCCGCGAGCTGCGTTCCCCGACCGAGGCGGTGGTCGACCTGACCGGCGCCGAGTTCGACCTGCTCGCCGTCCTCGTCGACCATGCCCAGCGCGTGATCGCGCGCGAGCGGTTGATCGAATTGTCGCGCACGCGGATCGGCGATTCGTCCGACCGCTCGATCGACGTGCTCATCAGTCGTCTGCGCCGCAAGCTGTCGACCGAGGCACGCCCCGCGCCGATCGTCACCGTGCGCGGCGTCGGCTATATGCTGAGTGCGCCGGTCACGCGCGAATGATGCGCCCACACTGGCCGGCGATGGGCCTGATCGGGCGGCTGGTCGCGATCCTGCTCTTCGCGCTCGCGCTCGAATTCGTCGCCAGTACGCTCCTTTACGAACGCGCCACCGAGTTTTCGGTCCGCGACGACGAGGCGCGGCGGCTGGCCGAGCATCTGGTGATCGTCCGCCGGCTGGTCGGCCAGTCGCCGCCGCCCGCCCGCGCGCGCTATGCCGAGGAACTGACCACCGACCGCTACATCGTCCGCTGGAGCGCGGCCGAGCCGACGCTGCCGCAGAACGGCCCCGCCCCGAACCAGATTCGCGATCAGGTCATCGCCTGGGAACCCGGCCTCGAGAACCAGCAGGTGCGGCTCGCGCTGCTGCGCGTCGGGACCAAGTCGGTCATTACCGGGACGATGCGGCTGCCGGATCGAAGCTGGGTCTATTTCCGCACGGTCGAGCCCGTCCGCTCGGCCGGCGTGCCGATCGAGCGGATGATCGCCGCGCTGATCCCGGTGTTCGCGGTGATGCTGCTCGGCGGCCTGCTTATCCGCCGCACGCTGAAACCCATTCGCGGCCTGACCGGCGCGGTCGAGCGCTATACCCCGGGTGAGGCGCTGCCCGAACTGGACGAGGCGGGGCCGGTCGAGATCCGCCGGCTGATCGCCGCGTTCAACGCGATGCAGGCGCGCATCCGCCGGTTGATCGACGAGCGGACGCGCGCGCTCGCCGCGGTCGGCCACGACCTGCGCACGCCGCTCGCCCGGCTGCAACTGCGGACCGAGGCGATTCCCGACGAAGGCCTGCGGCGAGAGGTCGCGGCCGATATCGAGGGGATGGAGGCGATGGTGAACTCGCTCCTCGCCTTTCTGGGCGGGGAGGCCGATCCGGAGAAGCCGCGCCGCGTCGATATCGCGGTGCTGTGCGCCAGCCTTGCCGACGATGCGAGCGACCACGGCCATGCCGTCCGCTACGAGGGGCCGTCGCATCTGGAGCATCCCGTCCGCCCGTCGAGTTTCCGCCGTGCGGTCACCAACCTCGTCGACAACGGCGTCCATTACGGGCGCGAGGTCGTGGTGCGGCTGGAAAAGCGGCCGGGCCATGTCTGCCTGCATGTCGAGGATGACGGGCCGGGTATCCCGGAGGAATCGCTCGCGCTGGTGCTCGAGCCCTTCGTCCGGCTCGACAATGCGCGCGGGCGCGACACCGCGGGCTTCGGTCTCGGCCTGTCGATCGTCGCGCGCGCGGCCTCGGCGGAAGGCGGGAGCCTCGACCTCACCAACCGCGCCGAGGGCGGTTTGCGCGCGACCATCGCGCTACCGGGGTGAGCTCTTAAGCCCCTCCCTGCCAAGGGAGGGGTTGGGGTGGGTTGGCCTGTTCGGGGCAACCGGACCGCGACAAACGGGCCGACCCACCCCCGGCCCCTCCCTTCCAGGGAGGGGAGCGCTCAGCAATCATTCCTTACAGAGCGTCCCCAACGGGAAAGATGCGCGCGGCTATTCCGACAGGTGCGGTGCGCCGGTTGCGCCCGCGTCGTGGGAGGGTGTCATGCGGGCTAGCGTCGAAATCGAAAGCGGAGGCGCGGCATGAACGCCCACGCCGCGATCGCCGCGCCGCCGCCTGCGCCCGCGAAGATCGGCTTCCTGCCGAATTTCGCCACGTGGAAGCAGGACCTGCCCGCCTCGATCGTCGTCGCACTGGTCGCGCTGCCGCTGTGCCTCGGCGTCGCACTCGCCTCGGGCGCGCCGCTGTTCTCGGGGCTGATTGCGGGGATCGTCGGCGGGATCGTCATCGGCGCGCTGTCCAAGTCGCCGCTTTCGGTCAGCGGCCCGGCCGCGGGCCTGACCGTCATCGTCTTCGACGCGATCCAGTCGCTGCCGAGTTTCCAGGCGTTCACGCTGGCCGTCGTGCTGGCGGGCGCGATGCAGATGATCTTCTCGTTCAGCCGCTCGGGCGTGCTCGCCGAGTTCGTGCCGAGTTCGGTCATCACCGGCATGCTCGCCGCGATCGGCCTGATCCTGATCCTGAAGCAGGTCCCGCACGCGGTCGGCTATGACGGCGACCCCTCGGGCGAGTTCGCCTTTACCCAGACCGACGGCATGAACACGCTGTCGACGCTGTGGTTCTCGTTCACCGACAAGCTGACGATGGGCGCCGTCGTCATCTCCGTCATCTCGATTGCGTTCCTGTTCTGGTGGGACGCTAACCGGCCGAAGGAAGGCGCGCTCAAGCTGCTCCCCGGCCCGCTCGTCGTCGTCGCCGGCGCGGTCGGCATGAACGCGCTGTTCGGCGTGATCGCCCCCGCGCTACAGCTTCAGCGCGAGCATCTGGTGTCGGTGCCGATCGCCGATGGTTTCTCGGGCTTTGTCGGGCTGTTCTCGCTCCCCGATTTCGGCCAGGTCGGCAATGCGACCGTCTGGACCGTCGCCATCACCCTGGCGATCGTCGCCAGCCTCGAATCGCTCCTCAGCGTAACCGCCGTCGACGATCTCGATCCGCAGCGCCGCACCACCGACAAGAATCACGAGCTGTTCGCACAGGGCGGCGGCAACCTGATCTCCGGCCTGATCGGCGGCCTGCCCGTCACCTCGGTCATCGTCCGCTCCTCTGCCAACGTGGACTCGGGCGCGTCGAGCAAGCTGTCGACGATCATGCACGGCAGCTGGCTGTTGCTCAGCGTCGTGCTGATCCCCGCGATCCTCAACCTGATCCCGCTCGCCGCGCTCGCCGCCGTGCTCATCCAGACCGGGTACAAGCTCACCAAGCCGGCGCTGTTCGTGAAGCGCTGGAAGCAGGGCTACACGCAGTTCGTGCCGTTCGTCGCGACGATCGCGGCGATCCTGTTCACCGACCTGCTCAAGGGGATCGCGATCGGGCTGGTCATCGGCTTCGTCTTCGTCGTCGCGCGCAACTTCCGACCCGCGGTCAGCTTCGTCTGCGACGGCAACAGCTGCATGATCCGCGCGCGCCGTAATCTCTACTTCATCCACAAGTACGAGCTGCAAAAGGCGCTGAACCGGGTGCCCAGCGGCGCCGACCTGCTCGTGGACCTGTCGTCCACCTCGTACGTCGATCTCGACAATATCGACGTGCTCAACGCCTTCGTCCGCGGTGCGCCGTTCCGCGACATTCGCGTCTCGGTCCGCGGCGACATCGCCGAAAAGAGCGCGCCGCTCGTCAACGCGCCGCGCCGGGAGCTCGTCCACCTATGAACGACACCAAGATGCTGCTCCTCGCCAACAAGGCATGGGCCGAGCAATTGCGCGAGGAGCGCCCCGACTATTTCGCGCGCCAGGCGGAGGAGCAGAAGCCGAACTTCCTCTGGATCGGCTGTTCGGACAGCCGCGTGGCGCCCGATCAGATCACCAACTCGCCCCCCGGCGTGATGTCGATCCACCGCAACGTCGCCAATCTGGTCTACGAGGACGATCTCAACCTGATGGCGGTGCTCCAGACCGCGGTCGAGCGGACCAAGGTCCGCCACATCATCCTGTGCGGCCATTATGGCTGCGGCGGCGTGGCACAGGGGTGGATGCGCGAGGGCACCGGCGCGGTCGGCGAGTGGGTGGCGGGCGTCCACGACGTCTATGCCGAACATGCCGAAGAGGTCGATGCGTTGCCCGAGGGGCAGCGGCTCAACCGCATGGTCGAGCTCAACGTCCGCGACCAGCTCGTCCGCCTCGCCCGCGTGCCGCTGGTGCAGGCGGCGTTCGAGCGGGGGCAGGAACTGACGCTGCACGGCTGGGTCTATGACCTGCGCGACGGGGTACTGAAGCCGCTGATGACGATCGACGCGGCGACGCGGCTCGACGCGGTGGAGCGCCCGGAGCCCGTGCTCGTCTAATTGGATCGGACAGGGTGGCGGCGGTAGCTCCAACGCCGACGCCGCCCTCACCCGGACCGGAGCGCCGCGGTCCCCTCCCCGCTGGCGCTCCGGTCGAATTTACCAGTCGCCGGCGGCGGCCATCCATACGGCTGTCGCCGCCGCCGCCGCGGTCTCGGCGCGCAGGATGCGCGGGCCGAGCGTGATGCCGACCGCCGCCGGGCACGCGCGGATCGCCTCGCGCTCGGCCGGCGTAAAACCGCCCTCCGGCCCCACCAGGATCGCCGCCGGGCCGGGCCGCGCACGCATCGCCTCCGCCGCGGGCACACCGCCGTTCTCGTCGGCGAAGAACAGCGCGCGCTCGGCAGGCCACTCGGCCAGCAGCGCCGCCAGCTTCACCGGTTCCGCGAGCGACGGCAGCGCGGTGCGCCCGCATTGCTCCGCCGCCTCGATCATGTGCGCGCGCAGCCGGTCGAGATTCAGACGGTCGACGATCGTCCGCTGCGTCAACACCGGCACCAGCCGGTCGACGCCCAGCTCGCACGCCTTCTCCGCGACCCAGTCGATCCGCCCCTTCTTGATCGGCGCGGCGCACAGCCACAGGTCGGGCACCGCCTCCCGCTCGCGCATGCGCTGCGTCACCGTCAGGGTAAGGTCGCGTTTGCGGACCTCGCTCGCCTCGGCAAGCCACTCGCCGGTCGCGTCATCGAACAGGAGAACGGGATCGCCGACCTTCAGCCGCATCACCCCGGCCAGATAATGTGCCTGCCCGCCGTCGATCGCCACCGCCGCCCCGTCGGACAACGGCGTCTCGACGAACAGGCGGGGCGTTGAATCGGGCGGCCAGGCCGGCGTTGCCGCCATCAGCGGCGGCGCTTCGGCACGGGCCGGGCGGTGTCGGCGACGCGCGTCCAGCGCTGTTCGCGGCAGCCGAAATTGCCGAACAGGCAGCCGCGCCCGACCAGCGTGTTGCGCCCCTCCATCCAGATCGAGCCGGAAAAGCTCTTGGCCAGGTCAGGGACATAGACGTCGCCCACCCACTCGCCATCCTCGGGCGTGAAGCCGTCGAAGATGCGCGTGCCGATCAGATTGTCGGTCCCGCCCGCGGCGGCATCGGCCTTGGCCTTTTCGCTCGCCCAGATGACGGTGCCGCACATCGCCTGTCCACAGCGGCTGGCGCGGATGTGGACGCTGTTCGATCCGTTGCGCCACACGCCCGTCCAGTCCGGGGCGTTCTGCGCCGGCGCGGGCGCTGCGGCGAGCATCGTGCTCGCGATCAGGGACATCAGCATAAGCAACCTCGTGAACGAAACGGCCGCTCACATAGGAAGTCAGGCGGGCTTTATCGAGTCGCCGGCCTTTGCCTTGGGCGGCGGCGTCTTGGGCTTGTAGCGGCAGAGGTCCGCGACCGGACATTTCCAGCAGTCGGGCGTCCGCGCCTTGCACACGTACCGGCCATGCAGGATCAGCCAGTGATGCGCGTGCAGGCGAAACGGCTGCGGCACCGCCTTTTCGAGGCGTAGTTCGACCGCGAGCGGCGTCTTGCCGGGGGCAAGGCCCGTGCGGTTGCCGACGCGGAACAGGTGCGTATCGACCGCAAACGTCTCGTGACCGAAGGCGACGTTCATCACGACGTTGGCGGTCTTTCGTCCCACCCCCGGCAGCGCCTCGAGCGCGGCGCGGTCGGCGGGCACCTCACCGCCATGGCTATCGATCAGCGCTTGGCTGAGCGCGATCACGTTCTTGGCCTTGGTGTTGAACAGCCCGATCGTCTTGATGTGCTGTTTCAGCCCCTCTTCGCCCAGGGCGACCATCTTTTCGGGCGTATCGACCTCGGCGAACAGCGCGCGGGTGGCGCGGTTGACGCCCGCATCCGTGGCCTGCGCCGACAGGACGACGGCGACGAGAAGCGTGTAGACGTTGACCGATTCGAGTTCGGTTTCCGGCGCGGGGTTCGCCTCGGCCAGCCGGCGGAAGAACTCGAAAACGTCCGCCCTCTTCAAAGGCCGAGCACCTGATCCATCCGGTAACGGCCCGGCGCACGGCCCGCGAGCCACAGGGCCGCCCGCACCGCGCCGGCGGCGAAGATCGCGCGGTCCTGCGCGTAATGGCCGATCTCGATCCGCTCGCCATTGCCGGCGAAGACGACATTGTGGTCGCCGACGACGGTGCCGCCGCGAAGGCTGGAGAAACCGATCGTCCCGCGAGCCCGTGCGCCGACGAGGCCCGCGCGCCCCTGCACGCCCGTTTCGGCGATCGTCGTCTCGCGCCCGGCGGCCGCCGCCTCGCCCAGCATCAGCGCGGTGCCGGAGGGGGCGTCGACCTTGTCGCGGTGGTGCATCTCGACGATCTCGATATCCCATTCCTGCCCGAGCTTGCGCGCGGCATCGCGCACCAGCGCCATGAGCAGGCCGACGCCGACAGAGGTGTTGCCGGTCTGGAGCACCGCGATCCGCTCCGCCGCGGCATCGATCGCGTCGTGATGGTGCGGCGACAGGCCGGTGGTGCCGATCACGATCGGCGTCCCCGCCGCCACCGCCGCCGCCAGATGCGCGTCGAGCGCGGCGGGCGCGGAGAAATCGACGAGCACGTCGCACTGGCCGGCGAGCGGGCCGGGGTCCTCGCCCGCATCGACGCCGCCGGCGTGCACGGCGTCCAGCGCCGGCATCGCCGCGACGATCGCCTGCCCCATCCGCCCCAGGCTGCCGTAGATGCCGATCCGGTTCATGCGCACTCTTCCGTTTTGACGGACAAATCCCGCGCCGCCCTTGCACGGCCGGACGACGCGGGACAATCGTTAAAGCAGATCAGCCGTTGCTCGCCTGTGCGGGCGTGTTGACCCCCATCGACTGGAGGTAGCGCTTCACGTTGCGCGCCGCCTGGCGCAGGCGCTGCTCGTTCTCGACCATCGCGATGCGGACATAGCCCTCGCCGTCCTCGCCGTAGCCGACGCCGGGCGCGACCGCGACCTTGGCATGGGTGAGGAGCTGCTTGGAGAACTCCAGGCTGCCCAGATGCTTGAGCGCGGGCGGCAGCGGGGCCCAGGCGAACATCGACGCCTTGGGCGCAGGGATATCCCAGCCGGCGCGGCCGAACGCCTCGACCATCACGTCACGGCGTTTGTGATAGAGCTGGCGGTTGCGCTCGACGATATCCTGCGGGCCGTTGAGCGCCGCGCACGCCGCCGCCTGGATCGGGGTGAACGCGCCATAGTCGAGATACGACTTCACCCGCGTCATTGCGGCGATCAGCTTCTGATTGCCGACCGCGAAGCCCATGCGCCAGCCAGCCATCGAGTAGGTCTTGGAGAGCGAGGTGAACTCGATCGCCACGTCCTTGGCCCCCGGCACCTCGAGGATCGAGCGCGTCGGCTGACCGTCGAAATACAGCTCCGAATAGGCGAGGTCGGACAGCACCCAGACCTGGTTCGCCTTCGCCCAGGCGACCAGCCGCTCGTAGAAGGCGAGGTCGACGGTCTCGGCGGTCGGGTTCGACGGGTAATTGACGACAAGGATGCTCGGCCGCGGCACGGTGAACGCCATCGCGCGGTCGAGGCTGGCCCAATATTCCTCGTTCGGGGTCGTCGGCACGCTGCGGATCGTCGCGCCCGCGATGATGAAGCCGAAGGTGTGGATGGGGTAGCTCGGGTTGGGTGCCAGCACCACGTCGCCGGGCGCGGTGATCGCGGTGGCGAGGCTGGCCAGCCCCTCCTTCGATCCCATCGTCACGACCACCTCGGTCTCGGGATCCACGTCGACGCCGAAGCGGCGGCCGTAGTAATTGGCCTGTGCGCGGCGAAGGCCGGGGATGCCCTTGGACTGGGAATAGCCGTGCGCATCGGGCTTCATCGCCACCTCGCACAGCTTTTCGAGGACGTGCGGCGGCGGCGGCAGGTCGGGATTGCCCATGCCGAGGTCGATAATGTCCTCTCCCGCCGCACGCGCCGCTGCCCGCATCGCGTTCACTTCGGCGATGACATAGGGGGGCAAGCGCTTGATGCGGTAGAATTCGTCGGACATTGCCGTTGCTCCTGAGTGGCCGCGGGCGATTTCGCCGATGCGGCAACCCCGCTATACGGGCGCGGACAGGCGACTGCCAGAGGAGAGGACCATGGCCGACCAACCCGAAGGCGCGACCGCGACGCCCACGCCCGACCTGAAGGATATCCAGCACTGGACCTGGGTGATGGGCCGGATGCAGCAGATGATGATGGAGCATGGCCTCGACCTGATCGACGCCGCGCCGCAGCCCTTGAGCGGCTCGCCGTTCGACCCCACGCCCGTCATCCGCGCGCAGGCCGAGTTCTGGGGCGACACGATGAAGCTGTGGCAGCGGTTCCTCGACCCCGCGAACGCCGCCCCGCCCGAGGAGACGCCCGAACAGGCGCGCGACAAAAGGTTCAAGGCGCCGCAGTGGCGCGACGACCCGGTCTTCGACTTCATCCGCCAGAGCTATTTTCTGATCGCCGAGCATCTGGTGAAGGGCGTCGATGCGATCGAGGGGGTGGACCCCAAGCAGAAGGAGCAGATCCGCTTCGCCACGCGCGGCTTCATCGACGCGATGAGCCCGACCAACTTCCCCGCGACCAACCCGGTCGTCCTCGAAAAAGCGATCGAGACGCGCGGCGAAAGCCTGCTCAAGGGCCTGCAGAACATGCTCGCCGACATGGCCAAGGGCCAGATGACGCAGACGAGCGAGGGCGCGTTCGAGCTCGGCCGCAACATCGCGGTGACGCCGGGCAAGGTGGTCAAGCGGACGCCGATGTACGAGCTGATCCACTACGCTCCGACGACCGAGAGCGTCTCGAAGATCCCGCTGCTGATCTTCCCGCCCTGGATCAACCGCTTCTACATCCTCGACCTGACGCCCGAGAAGAGCTTCATCCGCTGGGCGGTCGAACAGGGGCTGAGCGTGTTCGTCGTTTCCTGGAAGTCGGCGGACGCGTCGATGAAGGACGTGGTCTGGGACGACTTCATCGAGCGCGGACAGATCGACGCGATCGATACGGTGCGCGAACTGCTGGACGTGCCGGCGGTGCATACGATCGGCTATTGCGTCGCGGGCACCACGCTCGCCGCGACGCTGGCGCTGCTGACCGCGCGGGGGCAGGCGGACAAGGTCGCCTCGGCCACCTTCTTCACCGCGCAGGTCGATTTCACGCAGGCCGGCGACCTTCAGATGTTCGTCGACGACGAGCAGATGAAGCTGATCGAGGCGCTGTCGCCCGACGGCTTCCTCGACGGTCGGTACATGGCCGCGACGTTCAATCTGCTGCGCGGGCGCGACCTCATCTGGAACTATGTCGCCAACAATTACCTGATGGGGGCTGAATATACGCCGTTCGACCTGCTCCACTGGAACAGCGACGTTACCAACCTGCCCGCCAAGTGGCACCAGAGCTATCTCGCAGACCTCTACCGCGACAACAAGCTGGTGACGCCGGGCGCGATCGCGGTGGCGGGAACGCCGATCGACCTCACGCGCGTCGCCACGCCCACCTATGTCCAGGCGGGGCGCGAGGATCACATCGCCCCGGCCGAAAGCGTGTGGAAGATCACGCATTACTTCACCGGGCCGCTGCGCTTCGTGCTGGCCGGATCGGGTCATATCGCCGGGGTGGTCAACCCGCCCTCCTCGGGCAAGTACCAGTATTGGATCAACGAGGATGGGGCCGACAGCCTCACCGCCTTCGTCGCCGGCGCGCGCGAGGTGAAGGGAAGCTGGTGGCCCGACTGGCGCCAGTGGATCGCCGGGCTGGATCGCGAAACCGTTCCCGCAGAGGGCGCGCGAGTGCCGGGTGAAGGTCCGCTTCCGGCCCTCGAAGATGCGCCGGGGACCTACGTCCGAACCCGTTGAGAACGCTAACAAGTTTCGCCGCATCGTGACTTTGTTGCACCGCAACAATTCACTTGCGGCGACTTGCCGAATCGAGTAATCGCTGCACCGCAACATCTTTTGCGAGAGGCGAGTGATGGCGACCAAGGGTCCGAAGTCCAGCACGCCGCGCGGCACCGCGCCGCGCGCCAAGGCCGTTCCCCCCAAGCCCGCAGTGCCCGCGCCCGCGATCGCCGCTGCGCCGGTCGAGGCTGCGGCGTCCGCACCGAAGCCGCCTGTCCTGAAACCCGTGGTCGAAGCCGCCGAAAAGGTCGCCGACACCGCCAAGGCGACCGTCCAGAATGTCGCCGCCCCGGTCGCCAAGGCCGCCGAGACGATCGTCGAGGCCGCGACCAAGACCGCCAAGGCCGTTGCGGCTGCGGCGGCGCCCACCGCCCAGACCGTGCAGAAGGAAACCGCTCCGATGACCGACCTCAAGACCGCCGCCGACACCGCCACCCACAAGGCGCAGGCCATGTTCGGCGACATGAACGATCGCGCCAAGACCGCGATGGAGAAGAGCGCCAAGATGGCCGAAGAGATGAACGACTTCGCCAAGGGCAACCTCGAGGCGATGGTCGAGAGCGGCCGCATCGCCGCCAAGGGCGTCGAGACGCTGGGCCAAGAAGCCGCCGAGTATGGCCGCAAGTCGTTCGAGCACGCGACCGCCGCGATGAAGAGCATGGCGTCGGTCAAGTCGCCGACCGAGCTGTTCAAGCTCCAGAGCGACTATGTCCGCTCGGCGTTCGACGCCTATGTCGCCGAAGCGTCGAAGGCGACCGAGCACATGCTGAAGCTGTCGTCGGACGCGATGCAGCCGCTGTCGAACCGCATGGCCGTCGCCGCCGAGAAGGTGAAGGTCGTCGCGTAATCCGCACCCCGCCACGGCGGGATCGGATCGAATACCGGAGGCGGTCGCGATGCGGCCGCCCCTTTTCGTCGGGCCTACCGCCAAACGGCCCTTGCCCCGATGGGGGGGCATCCCCTATTTTCTGGCCGATGCAGCGCTTCAGCCCCCACATGACCGACGATGACGAGCAGGGCGGGACCGGCGGCAACGGCACGTCGGTCGGCATCGCCACGCGCACCCGTGCCAAGACGAAGAAGCCGACGCCCTATCGCGTGCTGATGCTCAACGACGACTATACCCCGATGGAGTTCGTCGTCCTCGTCCTCCAGCGTTTCTTCCGCATGAACATGGAACAGGCGACACAGGTGATGCTGCACGTCCACCAGAAGGGCGTGGGTGTCTGCGGCGTGTTCAGCTACGAAGTCGCCGAGACCAAGGTCAGCCAGGTCATGGACTTCGCGCGAGAGAACCAGCACCCGCTGCAATGCACGCTGGAGAAGGCGTAACCACGCCTAGTTCGCGGCGGCGATCTCGACCAAAACCCGGTCCATCACCGGCGTGACCGGCGGGGCCGTGCCCGGCATGTCGTTGGCGAAGAACGCGAAGGTCAGCGTCCGCCCGCTCTTCGCCGTGAGATAACCCGACAGCGCCGAGGCACCGCTCAGCGATCCGGTCTTGGCGAACAGCTTGCCCGCCAGCGCCGTCCCCTTGAACCGCGCCGCGAGCGTGCCGTCGACGCCGGCGATCGGCAGCGAGGCCTTGAACGTCGCGGCGAAGGTCTGTCCCGACGCCCAGCGCAGCAATGCCACGGATGCGCGCGGAGACAGTCGGTTGTAGCTCGACATGCCCGACCCGTCGGCGAAGTCCCATCCGCGGCGCGGCGCCCCCGCAGCCGCGAACAGCGCGTCGTAGCGGGCCAGCCCCGCCGCCGCCGTCCCCTCGCCCACGTCGCGGCGCAGCAACATCTCGGCGAAAAGGTTCTGGCTGGCCTTCAGCGTCCGCGCCCAGGTCTCGCTGAGCGGCGGCGGGGTCAGCCGCGCGATCGGCACGGGCAGGACGGCCGCCGGCTCGCCCGGCCGACGATGCCGCGCCTTCGCCTCACCGCCGACCTCCACGCCTCGCGCGCGGAGCATCGCGGCGAAGCGGTATGCGGCATAGGCGGCGGGATCGTCGACCGGATGCCCGATCGTCACCGGCGCGGTGCCCGCAATCGTGCCGCGCACGACCAGCGTCCGCTCGCCGGGCAGGCGCTCGACGCCTAGCGAGGTCGCCGCGCCCGGTTCGACACGATCCTCGATCCGGTACGAGCCGGTGGGTTCGGCGACGGCGCCATCGGGCGTCACCGTCACGGCGACGACATTCTCGTCAAGGCTGAGCGCCGATACCGCCGCGCCGGATCGCGTGGGCAGGTTGTTCCAGCTCCACCCCTGCCCCCAGCGTTCGTCCACCCAGCGCCGGTCGTCGCCGATGACGTCGCGTACCCGCCGGGTCCGCGCGGCGACGGCATCGGCGAGCGTCGACAGGCAGTCGCGCGCGCAGTCGCTCGCCCCCGACAGCCAAGGATCGCCCGCACCGACCAGCACCACGTCCTCCCCCTCGATCGCGACGCCCGTCCCCTCGGCGGGCGCGGGCGCGGCCATGTCGGCGAGGACGCTCGGCAGCTTGCTGTTCGAGGCGGGGAGGAAGCGCGCGTCCGGGTCGATCGCCACGACCTCACGCCCCGCATCGTCGACGACAAGCAGTCCCCATCGCGTGCCGGCAAGGTCGGGCGCAGCGAGAATGGCGCGCACGCGATCGGCGAGCACCGGGCCATCGGCGCGTGCCGGTACGGCGATGGCGACCAGCAGGAGGACCGCACGCTTCATTCCCGATGCTCCAGCCGATCGACGCACGCCGCCGCGGTCAGGTTCGCCGACGCGCTCGGCACCGTGCGCGTCATGTCGAGCAGGCGGTCGAACGGCAAGACCAGCCCGACGATCAGCGCGGTATCCCCCGCCCCCACACCCACCGCAGCCAGCACTGCGGCGAGCATGAAGAGGGAGGCCGACGGCACCGGCGCGGTCCCGAACGCCGCCAGTGCGCCGGTTGCGAGGATCACGCCCCATTCGGCGGGCGCGATCGGGTGGCCGAGCGCCTGCAGGCTGAAGACGCTCAGGAGGCCGACATACATCGCCGTCCCGTCCTTGCCGATCGACGCGCCGAGCGGCAGCACCGTCTGTGCCACGTGGCGCGCGATCCGGTGCCGCGTCTCCGCCAGCCGGATCGCGACGGGCAGGACCGCCGAACTCGACGCGGTGGAAAAGGCGATCGCCAGCGCCTCGACACTGTTCTTCCAGAAGCGGAGCGGGGATCGGCGGGCGACAAAGACCAGCAGCGGCGCATGGACCAGCGCCATCTGCGCCGCCGACCCGATGACGACCGCCAGCGCCAGCCAGCCGATGCGCGCGAACACCTCGACCCCGCTCGACGCCACGGCATTGGCGATCAGCGCGAACACGCCGAACGGCGTCGCTTCCATCACCAGCCGCACGATCGACAACAGCACGGCGGAGACAGATTGAAGCCCGCGCGCGAACGGCCGCCCCGCCTCGCCCGCGGCAACCGTGCCGACGCCGATCAGGATCGCGGTGAAGATGAGCGCGAGCATGTCGCCCTTGCCCAGCGCCTCGACGATGTTGAGCGGGACGATTCCCGCGGCGGTGTCGTAAAGGCTGCGCGGCTCGCCGAGCGCCTTTGCCGCAACGCCGGCCAGCGGCGCGCCGGCGCCCGGCTGCACCAACGCCGCCACGGCCATGCCGATCGCGACCGCCGCCAGCGTCGTTGCAGCGAACAGGCCGATCGTGCGAAGCCCCAGCCGGCCGAGCTTCGCGGGTTTGGCCATGCCGGCGATGCCCGCGGCGATCGTCACGAGCACGATCGGCGCGACGAGCATCCGGATCGCCCGGACGAACCACTCGCCGATCAGTGCGACCTGCGGCGCTGCGGCGGGCCAGACCAGCCCCAGCAGCACGCCGAGCGCCAGCCCGCCGAGCACGCGCAGCCAGAGCGGAATGGCGAGCCAGCGCGCGATCATGCCGGGCAAGTCCCCTCGGAAGGCTTGCGCGGCAACGCCCGCCCAGCTGCCACGCCGGTGAGCCGCCCGCCCTCGACCGCGATCCGCCCGTTGACGAGCACCATCCGTACGCCCGCTGCGGTCCGCTCGGGATCGGCATAGGTCGCGCGCGCCGCATAGGTGGCGGGATCGAACAGCACGAGGTCGGCGAACGCGCCTTCGGCGATCCGCCCGCGATCGGTCA
>CAJYLT010000041.1 GCA_913775795.1 uncultured Sphingomonas sp.
ACCAGCTCGGCTTCATTGGCGGCCTCGTTGATCGCGCGGCGCAGCAGCTTGTTCTCGAACATCGTGCCCAGCGCGCCGTCATCGGCGTCGGGGATGAAATCGAGCTTGCCCGGCTCCAGCCCGTCGCTGACCCGGATATGCCGGATCTCGCAGCCCTTGCCCGCCAGCTTCGCGCCGATACCGATCGCGTCCAGCATCCGCCAGCTGGCCGAGGCGACCGCCGAGGCGCGTCCGTCGAAGCCGGGGGCCAGCACGACCGCCGGATCGGCGGGATCGACGATGATCGAAGACAGGCCATGCGCGGCCAGACCGACACCCAGAGTCGCGCCGACCAGGCCGCCGCCGAGGATGATGACGTCGCTATCCATGTCCATGCTCCTAGACCGTCACGCGGTCGCAAACAATGCGGGTGTCGCCCCCCGCGCCTTGACGTAGGAACCGTCAGAGGCGATGAATTTTCCGGGATTTTTCCCGGATTTTTGCGACTTCCTGAAGGACAAGACCCATGGCCAGCCGCGCGCAGCCGGTTTTATGGCGCGAGACGGTGAAGGCGGGTGCGGTGCGCAGCGGTGCGCTGGTCGCCGCACTCATCCTGTTTGCCGTGACGCTGATGCTGGTGCTGGCACTCGCCAGCTACCGGGCGAGCGATCCTGCGCTCAACACCGCATCGGGCGCGGCCCCCGCCAATTGGATGGGGCATCCCGGCGCCTGGATCGCCGATATCGCGCTGACCCTGTTCGGACCCGCCGTCGCGCTGATCCTTCCCGTAGGGCCGATCATCGCGACCCGGTTGTGGCGCGACCGCCCGGCGGGCCGTTGGGTGAAGATGCTGCGCCAGGCGGTGCTCGGCGTCGCGCTGATGGCCTGCGCCCTGGCCTTCGTGTCCGACTCGGCGGTGCTGGCGCTGCCCGCCGGATGGGGCGGCGTGATCGGCCTGTCGGTGGCAGGCCTCGTCCGCTGGGCGCTGGAATTTTCGGGCCAGGCGGCGGTCGTGACCTGGGGATCGGTGGCGATCGGGCTGGCCCTCGGGCTGGGCGGCGCGCTGATCTGGGGCCGCAGCCTGGAACTCGACATCGCCGAACGCGGCCTCGCGCGGCTGCGTCGCCGCCGGGCGGTGAGCGAGGATGGCGAGGCGCTGCCCTGGGACGATGAGGACGAGGCGCTTTACGACGAAGACGACGAGGAAGAGGAACCGCTGACGCTGGCCCGCAAGGCGGTGCCGGTGCGCGAGGATCGCCCCGCCCCCGTCATCGCCGACCGCCAGGTCGCCCCCGCACCCGCCAAGCCCAAGACGGCGGCCGACCGCGATGCGCCCTATCAGCTCCCCGGCCTGGACCTGCTGACGCCCGCGCCGCCCTCCCCCGCCGGGCAGATCGACAAGGCTGCGCTGGAGCGCAATGCGCGCCTCTTGGAGAATGTCCTTGACGATTTCCGCGTCCAGGGTGCGATCGTCGAGGTCCGTCCCGGCCCGGTCGTCACCATGTACGAGCTGGAGCCCGCGCCCGGCATCAAGGCCAACCGCGTGATCGCGCTGGCCGACGATATCGCGCGCAACATGTCGGCGATCTCGGCACGCGTCGCGGTGATTCCGGGGCGCAACGTCATCGGCATCGAACTGCCCAATCCCAAGCGCGAGATGGTGTCGCTGCACGAACTGGTCGCGTCGCAGAGCTTTGCCGACCAGGCCGCGCAGCTGCCGATCATCCTGGGCAAGAATATCGCGGGCGACTCGGTGGTCGCCGACCTGGCGCCGATGCCGCATCTGCTGGTCGCGGGTACGACGGGTTCGGGCAAGTCGGTCGGCCTCAACGGCATGATCCTGTCGCTGCTCTATCGCCTGACGCCCGAGCAGTGCCGGATGATCATGATCGACCCCAAGATGCTGGAACTGTCGATGTATGACGACATCCCGCATCTGCTGTCGCCGGTCGTCACCGATCCGGCCAAGGCGGTCCGCGCGCTGAAATGGGCGGTCGAGACGATGGAGGACCGCTATCGGCAAATGTCCTCGGTCGGCGTGCGCAGCCTCGCCAGCTTCAACGACAAGGTGCGCGCGGCCAAGGCCAAGGGCCAGCCCTTGGGGCGCAAGGTCCAGACCGGCTATCATCCCGAAACCGGCCAGCCGGTCTATGAGGAAGAGAAGCTCGAATATGAGCCTCTGCCGCAGATCGTCGTGATCGTCGACGAGCTGGCCGACCTGATGATGACGGCGGGCAAGGAAGTCGAGTTCCTGATCCAGCGCCTGGCGCAAAAGGCGCGCGCGGCGGGCATCCACCTGATCATGGCGACGCAGCGCCCCTCGGTCGACGTCATCACCGGCGTCATCAAGGCGAACCTGCCGACGCGTATCAGCTTCCACGTCACGTCCAAGATCGATTCGCGCACGATCCTGGGCGAGCAGGGCGCCGAACAGCTCCTGGGCAAAGGCGACATGCTCTACATGCCCGGCGGCAAGGCGCTGGCGCGCGTCCACGGCCCCTTCGTCAGCGACGAGGAGGTGCAGGCGATCGCCGATTTCTGGCGCGGGCAGGGCGAGCCCGACTATATCGACGCGGTGGTCAATGAACCCGATGGCGACGCCGATTTCAGCATGGACGGCGCGCCGGTGGGCGGCGACAGCCCCGAGGACCAGATGTACCGGAACGGCATCGCGTTGGTCGCGCAGAGCCAGAAGGCCTCGACCTCGTGGCTCCAGCGCCAGTTGCGCATCGGTTACAACTCCGCGGCGCGACTGATCGAACGGATGGAGAAGGATGGCCTCGTCTCCAAGCCCGACCATGTCGGCCGGCGAGAGGTTCTGATGGACGAGGAGGGGCGGCCGCTCGCCTGAGCCTCAAGCTGAACCACGCGCTGAACGGCCGATTCACGCCCGCTTCATCGCGGAACCTCTAGCCGGTTCGCATGTCTAGGACTGCCATGATCCGTTACGCACCCGTCGCGGCGCTCGTCGCCGTTGCCGCCGCCGTTCCCGCCGCTAAGGCGCAGCAGGGCGACCTTGCCGCCGTTCAGGCGCATCTGCGCGCCGTCGACAGCATGACCGCCGCGTTCGCGCAGACCGATCGCTCGGGCAAGGTGCTGAACGGCACGCTCACGCTCAAGAAGCCGGGCAGGATCCGCTTCCAGTACGAAAAGGGCGTGCCGATCCTGATCGTCGGCGACGGCAAGGCCATCTGGTTCCTCGATTACTCGGTGGGGCAGCGGTCGCGCTGGCCGATCGGCGATTCGCCGCTGGGCGTGCTGATCGACCCGAACCGCGACATCTCGAAATATGCCAAGGTGGTGCCGAGCAGCAGCCCGAACATCCTGAGCGTCGAGGCCTATGACGCCAAGCGACCCGAATATGGTCGCATCACGATGATCTTCGAGCGGCAGGCGTCGGCCCCCGGCGGCCTGATGCTCCAGGGCTGGGTAGCGCTCGACTCGCAGAAGAATCGCACCACCGTTCGCCTCACCAACCAGCGGTTCAACGTGCCCGTTTCCGACAACACGTTCCGTTTCAACGACCCGCGGAGGGGAACGCGCCGGAACTGACGATCCGTTCATCCGCGCGCAAGGTTGGGGGGCCTATTTCTGGCCTCGCGGAGATGGGGTGCTTTCCGGGATTTTCCCCCTGTTGCCCGGGCTTCGGCCCCCATCCTCCAGCCTGCGTGACTGAACGCTAGGTCGGCCCCCGTTCCATGCCCCCGGAACGGGGGCCTTTCTGTGTCCGGGCCAAAGCCCGTGGCTGGCGGAGGCGGGCCGGCGCGGCTACATCGCGCCTCGCATGACCGACACGCTCAAGATCGCTTCGTGGAACATCAATTCGGTGCGGTTCCGCATGGACATCGTCACCCGTTTCCTGACCGAGGCCGCGCCCGACATCCTGTGTCTCCAGGAAACGAAGGTGGTGGACGAGGATTTCCCCCACGGTCCCTTACGCGCGCTCGGCTACGAGCACATCGTCATCCATGGCCAGCGGATGCACCACGGCGTAGCGATCCTGTCCAAGGTGCCGCTCATCGAGGACGATCGCTTCGACTGGCAGGCGAACGGCGAGGCGCGGCACGTCGGCGTGCGGCTGCCGAACGGATTGCGGCTGGAGAATGTCTATGTGCCCGCCGGCGGCGACGTCCCCGACCGCGAGGTGAACCCCAAGTTCGGCCAGAAGCTCGATTTCGTCGAGCGGATGACCCGCTGGTCCGAGGGGCTGAAGGGCATTCCCACGCTTTTGGTCGGCGACTTCAACATCGCCCCGCTCGAAAGCGACGTGTGGAGCCACAAGCAGTTGCTCGACGTGGTCAGCCATACGCCGATCGAGGTCGAGGCGCTGGGGCGGCTTCAGGCGGCGAACGACTGGGTCGACCTCGGCCGCCGCTTCGTGCCGCCGCCGCAGCGGCTCTATACGTGGTGGAGCTACCGCGCGAAGGACTGGGCGGCGTCGGATCGCGGCCGGCGGCTGGATCATATGTGGGCGAGCGCCGACGTCGCCGCGACCGCGACCGGCCACCGCGTGTTCGAGGATTGCCGAAGCTGGCTGAAGCCGAGCGACCATATCCCGCTGATGACCGAGTTCGCGTTGTGACGGATCCCGCGCGCGACGCCGCGCGCGCGATCGACGCGCTGCGCCGCGGCTGGCCGGTCGCGCTGGCGGGTGCACATGGCGCGATCGAGGTCCTGTCGATCGAGAGCGGCGATGCCAATCGGCTGGCCGACTTCGATGCGGGCGGGCGCGCCGACGTGCTGCTGTCCGCCGGGCGCGCCGCGACGCTCAAGCTCGCCAACCAGGCCGACGCCGCCGTCCCCGACGCGCCCGTGCGGATCGAGCGGGCGACGTGGCTCGACTTCGCCGCCGCGACGGCGCTTGCCGATCCGCAGTTCGATCTGGCGACCCCGTTCAAGGGACCGTTCCGCGCCGCCCCGGTCGCCGTGCCCGATGCCGCCGCCGCGGCGCTTCGCCTCGCGCGGATCGCCGGTATCCTGCCCGCGTTCTTCGTTCGCCCCTATGCCGGCATCGACGCGCTGCCGATCGGGGCGATCGACGCGCACGAGGATGCCGGGCGCCTCGCGATCGCGGCGCGCGCGCGCCTGCCCGTCGCGGCAGCCGAGGACGCGGAGATCGTTGCGTTCCGCACGCCCGAGGCGGCGGGGGAACATGTTGCCCTCCTGATCGGCCAGCCGACCGGCGCGCCGCCGCTGGTCCGGTTGCACAGCGAGTGCCTGACCGGCGATGCGCTCGGCAGCATGAAATGCGATTGCGGGCCGCAGTTGCAGGCGGCGCTTGCGGCGATGCGTGCCGACGGCTGGGGCATCCTCCTCTACCTTCGGCAAGAGGGGCGCGGGATCGGACTGGTCAACAAGCTGCGCGCCTATGCGCTTCAGGATCAGGGGTTCGATACGGTCGATGCCAATACGCGCCTGGGCTTCGCGATCGACGCGCGCGATTTCGGCGTGGCGGCGCAGATGCTCAAGCTGCTCGGCCAGACGCGCATCCGGCTGATGACCAACAATCCCGAGAAGGTCGCCTCGCTTGAGGCGGCAGGGATCGCGGTGGCGGAGCGGGTGCCGCACAAGCTGCCGCCCAACCCGCACAACGAACGCTATCTCGCGACCAAGCGCGACCGGACGGGGCACCAGCTCTAGCCACCAGAGAAAGCTCCGTTTCCGATCGGGTTACCAGTCGCGATAACCGAATCTTGGGGACGAAAACGGACCCTCCATCGGCAGTGATGGGGGCCAAGTGCATGTTTGCGATCCTGAATTGTCTGACGGTCGATCACGACCCGGCGTTGGTGGCGCTCGCCGCGCTGGTGTGGATCATCGGCAGCCTTGCCCTGGTCCTCCTGCTGCGCCGAGCGGGCGATTGCGTCGAGGCACGGCGTCGGCAATGGCTGGCGGTGGCAGCGCTGTCGGCGGGGATCGGCATCTGGGCCACCCATTTCGTCGCGATGCTCGCCTATCGCACGCCGATCCCGCTGCGATTCGGCATGGCGCTCACGATCCTGTCGGCGGCGGCGGCGGTCTGCTGCTTCTGGGCGGCGCTGCACGTCGCCGGCAAGCAGCCGCGGGCATGGCGCAGCCTCGCGGCCGGCGTCATCGCCGCGCTTGGCGTCGGGACGATGCACTTCATCGGCATGACCGCGCTTCAGGGGGTGGTGCATCTCGGCGTCGCGCCGTTGCCCGTGCTGATCGCCGGCGGTCTGGTCGCGGGGCTGTTCGCGGCGGCGTTCGGCACGCGCGGCCTTGGGCGGAGCGCCGGGATCGTCGTGCCCGCCGCGCTGTCGGTGCTGGCGGTCGTGATCCTCCATTTCACCGCGATCGACGCGACCACGCTGATCCTCGACCCTGCGCTGGCGACCGAGGCGGACGACGACCCCATCTGGGTCGTCGCCGCGGTCATGGCGGTGACGATCGGCCTGATCCTGCTGGTGATTGCGGGCGCGTTCCTCGATCGGCTGCTCACCGACCTGAAGGGCCTGACCGAGGCGACGCTGGAGGGGCTGGCGATCGTCGGCCGCGACGGCCGCATCGTCGAGGTCAACGCGCGGCTCGCCGACATTCTCGGCATCGAGAGCCGCAGCCTGATCGGCACCCGGCCGGAGGCGCTGTTCGTCGACGGCGGCGGCGCCCCGCTCGCCGGGTTCGACGAGGGGGCGGTCGAAGCACGCGCGTTCGACGCGGTGCAGGAGGACCAGTGGCTCGAGATCGCCACCCATTCGATCGAGTATCGCGGGCGTCCGTGTCGGGTGCTGGCGGTCCGCGACCTGACCGAACGCAAGCGGTTCGAACGGCGCATCCAGCACCTTGCCACCCACGACCCGCTGACCCAGTTGCCCAATCGCGCGCACTTCACCCAGGTGCTGGAGGCGCAGCTTCGTGACCTGACCCGGCCGTTCGCGCTGCTCGCGCTCGACCTCGACCGGTTCAAGGCGGTCAACGACATCTTCGGCCATGCCGCGGGGGACGAGGTGCTGTGCAAGGTGACGCGCATCCTGCGCGAGACGGTGCGCGCGGGCGATCTGGTCGCGCGAATCGGCGGGGACGAGTTCGTGATCCTCGCCGATCATGCCGACGCCGCCGACAGCGCGCAGCAGCTGGCGCAGCGCATCCTCACTGCCTTCGCCGCCGAAATGGATACCGGACGCGATCCGATGGCGGTCGGGGTCAGCATCGGCATCGCCATCTTCCCGCGCGATGGCGCGGATGCGGAGGGCCTGCGCCTCAACGCCGACATCGCGCTGTATCGTGCAAAGCAGAGCGGCCGCGGGCAGTTCCGCTTCTTCGACACGCAGATGGACCATCTGGCGCGCGAGCGCCGCGAGCTGGAGCACGAGCTGCGCCAGGCGATCGCCGCGGACCAGCTTCACCTCGTCTTCCAGCCGCTCGTGTCGACCGCGCGTGGGCAGGTGGTCGGGTATGAGGCGCTGCTGCGCTGGGATCATCCCGCACGCGGTCGGATCGCACCCGACGTCTTCATCCCGATCGCCGAGGAGACGGGCGCGATCGTGCCGATCGGCGAGTGGGTACTGCGCCGCGCCTGCCGAACCGCGGCGGGCTGGGCGGGCGAGGTGGGCGTCGCGGTCAACGTCTCGCCGGTGCAGCTCCTAGTCCCCAACCTGCCCGCCATCGTCGCCGATGCGCTGGCCGAAAGCGGGCTGGCGCCCGAGCGGCTGGAGCTGGAGATCACCGAAACCGCCTTGCTGCGCAATCGCGAGACGACGCTTGCCGTGCTGCATGCGATCAAGGCGCTGGGCGTGCGGATCGCGATGGACGATTTCGGCACGGGCTATTCGTCGCTCAACAACCTTCAGGCGTTTCCGTTCGACAAGATCAAGATCGACAAGAGCTTCGTCTCCTCGGTCGAGGACGACGAGGCGGCGCGGTCGATCATCCGCGCGATCGTCGGGCTGGGGCGCAGTCTCAACCTGCCCGTGGTGGCGGAGGGGGTGGAGACCGACGCCCAGCGCCGCATGGTGACCGAGGAGGGATGCCCGCAGGCGCAGGGCTATCTGTTCGGAATGCCCGCCGAGCATCCGGTGCTGCCGGCGATGCGCCTGCGGTCGGTCGGATAGCGCGGCGCGGAGCCGTCGGCGCGGGCCTGCGTTATCGGCCGGTCACCGATCGGGAAACCGCCTTGCACCGACATCTCATCGACCGGACCTGGGCGCGTCGGCCCGATACGCGGATCCTCGTCACGCTGCTGATCGTCACCGCGGGGCTGGCGGGCTTCGCCTATGTCGCGTCGGAAGTGATGGAGGGGCATCCGCTGGCGATCGACCGCTGGCTGCTGCTCCTGCTCCGCCAGGTCGCCGATCCGGGCGTGTCGATCGGGCCGCGCTGGTTCGGGCAGGCGATGCTCGACCTCACGGCGCTCGGCGGGGGCACGGTGCTGACGCTGGTGACGATCTTCGTGACCGGCTATCTCGCGGCGCGGCGCAAGCTGGCACTGGCGGCGTTCGTCGCCGGGTCGATCGGCAGCGGCGCCGTCCTCACCGCGCTGCTCAAGGTCGTCTTCGCCCGCGCGCGGCCCGACATCGTCCCGCACCTGGTCGAGGTGAGTTCGGCAAGCTTTCCGAGCGGCCATGCGATGAACTCGGCGATGGTCTATCTGACCGGCGCGGCGCTGCTCGCCAGTGCCGAGCCCAACCGGCGGGTGCGGGTGTTCCTCATCACCGCGGCGCTGCTCCTCACGCTGTCGATCGGTTTTTCGCGTGTGTTTCTCGGCGTGCATTTCCCGACCGACGTGCTCGCCGGCTGGGCGATCGGCATCGCCTGGGCGGTCGCGGCGTCGTGGGTCGCCGCGATCCTCCAGCGGCGTCAGGCGATCGAGGGTGCGGAGGGGACGACGACCTCGACCGCGCCCTGAGCGACGCGCACCGTCACCGGGGTCTTCGCCAGGCATTCGCCGTCGATCGAGATCTTCTGGCGCGGGCGGGTGCGCAGGCCGAGCGATTCCCCGCGGAACTCGACGGTGTTGGCGCTGCGCGACTTCAGCCGCACCACCTTGGCATACCAGTCGAAGGCGAGGCGAAGGAGGCTGCGTCCCGTCACCGCCTGGATGACGAGATCACCGCTGTCGACGTCGGTCGTCTCGATCAGCTCGACGCCGCCGTGGTAGCGCCCGTTGAAAATGCGCACTTCGCTGGCCCAGGTGCGATGCTCGCCCGCGGCATCCTCGACCGTCAGGCGAAAGGGGCGGAAGCGGGTCAGGCACCAGATCGCCCAGCCGAGATAGCCGACGCGCCCCAGATAGCGCTTCAGCTTGTGTGGCACGGTATCGCCGATCATCGGCGACAGGCCGAGGGCGGCGGCGTTGACGAAATAATGCTCGCCGATCCGGCCGAGATCGATGCGCCGCCGCCGCCCCGTCGCGATCGTCCGGACCGCGCCGGCCAGGTCGAGCGGCAGGCCGAGCGTGCGCGCGAAGCTGTTGGCGGTGCCGAGCGGCAGGACGGCGAAGACGCAATCGGTCCCCGCGACATGGCGGACCAGCCGCGCGAGCGATCCGTCGCCGCCGCCGACGATCACCATCGGCGCACCGTCGCGGACCGCCCCGGCAACGATGCCGTCGAGGTCGGCGGGATCCTTGACCGCATGCGAGGCGATGAGGGTGATTCCCGCCGCCTCGAGCCGTTCCTTCGCCTCGCCGCACAGCGCCTCGCCCTTCCGCGAATGGGCGTTGACGATCAGGACCGCGTGGGTCGGAACAGGATTGTCGGCATGCTGCAATTCGGTTCGGCCCGCTTCCATCCGGTGACGGGCAGGGGTCTGCCGCGCCGGTAACTCTAGGCCATGAACATCCGCCGCGCCATCCGGCTCCGCCCGAAAGGGTGAAACAGGCGGTCGACAGCTCATCCGTGATCCTATAGGATCGGTATGGTACCTTGGGAGAGGGGCAGGATGGATCAGGGCGGCACCATGGCGGCGGGATCGAGCGCGCATTTTTCGCTCGATCGGCGGACCGCGCTCGCTGGCATCGCCGGCGTGTTCGGCGCGGCCCTGTTCGCACCGCTGGCGCGCGCGGCGGGGTACGAGCCGATCCCGAAGATCAACACCGGCAAGCCCGCGGTCGTCTTCACGCCCTTGCAGCGTGCGCTGGTCGCGGCGCTCAGCGAGCGCGTGATGCCGACCACCGACACGCCGGGCGCGATCGCCGCGGGGGTGCCCGACTATATCGAGCATATGATGGGCGACTGGGCCGTCAATGACGACCGCGACCTGATCCTCGGGGGCCTTGCCGCGATCGATGCGCGCAGCATGGCCGACTTCAAGAAACCCGCGCTCAAGGCGTCGGGCGCGCAGCAGGATGCGCTGCTGACGCTGGCGATGAACGATGCGATTCCCGGCGGCGCGAAATTCTTCGAGGCGTTCCGCCAGCTCGTGCTGACCGGCTATTTCACGTCCGAGGTCGGGATCATGCAGGAGCGGACCTATCTGCCCGTCCCCGGCGACTATGACGGTGCCTATCCCGCATCGAAGATCGACCGCATCTTCTCGTCCTGACGCAGCCCACGCGCGCATTCCCTTTCCGATTTCGACAGGCAGATATCATGGCAGCAACGGATCGCTTCGACGCAATCGTCATCGGCTCGGGCGTCAGCGGCGGCTGGGCCGCCAAGGAACTGACCGAAAAGGGGCTGCGCGTCCTGATGGTCGATCGCGGCCGGATGGTCGAGCATGGGGAGGATTATCCCTATGACGGCAAGCCGGCCTTTGAAATCCCGGCGCGCAACCGGATGCCCGCGGCCTTCACCAAGAGTGATTACAAGGGCCTCAATTTCTGGGTGCAGCCCGCCAACCAGCCCTTCTTCACCAACGACCGGCTCAACCCTTACGACTTTGACGCGCCCAATCCCTTCCACTGGGTCCGCGGCGGCGTGGTCGGCGGCAAGTCGCTGACCTGGGGCCGCTGGAGCTTTCGGTGGGGACCGAACGATTTCGAGGCGAACCGGCGTGAGGGGATCGGAACCGACTGGCCGATCCGCTATGACGACGTGGCGCCGTGGTACAGCTATGTCGAGAAATATATCGGCGTGTCGGGCGGGCGCGAGAATCTCGACTATCTGCCCGACAGCGAATTCATGCCGCCCTTCCCGATGAACGTCGCGGAGAAGTGGCTGAAGGAACGGCTGGAAACCGAGTTTCCGGGGCGCAAGCTCATCAACGCGCGCCTGTCGAACATTACCGAGGACAAGCCCGAGCAGAACCGCACCCGCTGCCAGAAGCGGGCGCAGTGCGACCGCGGGTGCAGCTTCGGCGCCTATTTCTCGACGCAGGCGGTGACGCTGCCCGCCGCGCGCGCGACCGGGCGGCTGACGCTCCGCCCCGATACCTGGGCGACCAACGTCGAATACAACGCCGCGAAGAAGCGGGTGACCGGCGTCCGGCTCGTCAACGCCAATACCGGCGCGGTGGAGGTGGTGCCGGCGCGCATGGTGTTCCTGTGCGCTTCCGCGATGGGATCGCTCCACGTCCTCCTCAATTCGCGGCCGGAGGGGAGCGAGCGCAGCCATTTCCACTCGAACGGCGCACTCGGCAGCGCGGTGATGGACCATATCTTCAAGGTCAATATCGGCGGCGACGTGCCGGGCATGACCGAGTTCGTCGAATATGGCCGGCGGCCGGGCGGCGTCTATGTCCCTCGCTTCCGCAACCTCACGGCCGAGGAACTGCCGTTCAAGCGCGGCTATGGCTATCAGGGCGGGGCCAGCCGGCGACAGCCCGCGCCCGAGGGCTTTGGCGCGGCGATGAAGCATGGCATGCGCACTTATGGCGGCTGGCGCTTCAACATGAGCGCGTTCGGCGAGTGCCTGCCCTATGATGACAATCGGGTGATGCTGAACTTCACCAAGAAGGATGCGCGCGGCATGCCGCTCCTGCGCTTCGACGTCACCTTCCGCGACAATGAGCTCAAGATGATGGACGATGCGCAGGCCGAGGGCGAGCGGATGCTTCGCCAGGCGGGCCTGACCAACGTCACCAGCAATCGCGGCACGCACATCCCGGGTGAGGCGATCCACGAGATGGGCGGCGCACGGATGGGCCGCGATCCCGGGACCTCGGTGCTCAACAGCTTCAACCAGGCGCACGATGCGGCCAACCTGTTTGTTACCGACGGCGCGATGATGGCGTCGGTGTCGTGCGTGAATCCCTCGCTCACCTTCATGGCGATGACCGCGCGCGCCGCCGACCATGCGGTCAAGCAGATGAAGGCCGGTACGATCTGATCCGCGCCGCGCCCGTTCATTCGGCATCCAAGCGGGCGCGGCTATGACGCTCGGGTGAGACTGTTCCTGCGCGCCGCGCTCGTCGCGATGATGATCCGTGCCGGCATGGGCGTGGCGGCGGCACAGGCGCTGCCGCCGGCGACCGAGCCCGCGCTTGCCGAGGATGCGGCGGCGGTCGCCCCGCGGCTGGGCGTCGCGCCCGCGGTTGCGGCGCGCCTGCTCGCGCTTCAGGTGGCGAGTGTCCCGGTCACCGACGCCATCGCTGCACGGTTCGCCGACCGGCTGACGGGCATCGCGATCGAGCACACCCCTGTCTTTCGCATCATTGCCCGGCTGAAGGGCGACGATCCGGTGGCGCCCGAAACGGCGGTTATCGAGGGGCAGACGGTCGCCGTTGTCTATGTCCCCGGCGCGTGGGCCAGCCGGACAGAACTGCTGGCGGCGATCACGACCTATCAGGCGCCGATGCGCGACAGCCTGAGCGTTCCGCCGGGCCTCGGCATCGATCAGCGCAGCGGCGAGCTGGTCGCTGTCGTCTCCGCGCGCGACGTGGCGCGGGAGGGCGTGCAGGGCCTGCGCGACCGGCTCGCCTCGATGACGCAGGTGCCGGTGCGGCTGCGGGTCATCAACGATCCGTCGCTGGATTTTTCGGGTGAGGGGCTGGGCGGCGGCGTGCGGCTGACCGGATCGCGGCCGGGCGATACGCGGCGCTACCTCTGCACCTCCGCCTTTGCCGTCACCGACGGAACGCGCGACGCACTGACCACCGCCGCGCATTGCCCCGACGAGCTGTCGGTCCGCGATGCGGGCGGGCGGGCGATCGACCTGCCCTTTGCCGGGCAATGGGGCTGGGGCAATCGCGACGTTCAGCTGAACCTGAGCGCGGTGCCGCTCGATCCGGTCTTCTACACCGATGCCGAGCGGACCCGCATCCGGGCGGTCGCGGGTGCGATGCCGCGTGCATCGATGCGGGCCGGCGACGTCGTCTGTCACCGCGGCGAGCGGACGGGCTATAGCTGTTCGCAGGTCGAGCTTACCGACTTCGCGCCCGCCGGCGACCTGTGCGGCGGCGCGTGCCTGCCGACCTGGATCACCGTCGCCGGGCCGTCGTGCAAGGGCGGCGACAGCGGGTCGCCGGTGTTCCTCGGCCCGGTCGCCTACGGCATCCTCAAGGGCGGCAGCTATCGCAGCGACGGCGGCTGCGCCTTCTATTTCTACATGTCGACCGATTACCTGCCGGATGGCTGGCGCCTGCGCACCATCGCCGATCCGCCACGCATGCCCATGCCCGGTGCGCTTCCCGCCGAGCCGTGATAGGGGCCGCGCCATGTCCCGTTCCCAACCCAATGCCGGCGAGATCGTCGTCGATGGCAACACCTATGACTGGCACCTCCAGAGCGAGCCGCATCTGTCCGACGATGAAGGCTGGAAGGGCATGACGATCGGCCTGCGCGAACAGGGGGCAAAGCGCGAGGCGTTCGTGCAGTTTCCGGCGCCCAAACGCCTGCTTCGCGGCCTGCCGCGCGGGCGACTCCAGCTCGACGAGCCGACGATCGCGCGGTCGATCCGTGCCGCGCTGGCGGCGGGATGGGACCCGATGTCGCGCGGGCGGCCGATGACCTTCATGGTCGATGCCGAGGGCAACTGAGGCGCCGCCTGATTGATTTGCGCCGCCCGCCGCGGTAAGGCGCGGCCACAAAATAGCGGGGATGAGCCCGCCAGGCATACGAGTGCGACCGCACCACGGGGCCGTAGAATGGGAAGGGATCCTATGTCTGCGGCACACCCACTATCCACCTGTATCGAATGGCAGTTCGCCGAGGCGGGCGACCTTGCCGCGCGGCTTCATGCGGCAAAGGCGGCGGGCTTCGGGCTGGCCGAGTTCCACCTCTGGCGCGACAAGCCCGTCGCGGCGATCGCCGATGCGCTGAACGAGACGGGGATGCGCCTGACCGGCGTCTGCGTCGATCCGCGCCGCTCGATCGTCGATCCGGCCGAGCGCGACGAGATGCTGGCCGCGGTGCGCGAGACGATCGCGGCGACCGCGATCCTCGGCAAGCCGGCGCTGATCGTCGCCTCCGGCTTCAAGGTCGAGGGCATGAGCGAGGGCGAGCATTTCGACAACGCCGTCGCTGCGCTGCGCGCCGCCGCCGACGCGGCGGAGGCGGCTGGCGTGATGTTGCTCCTCGAACCGCTCAACACACGGCTGTTCGCTGCGATGTACCTCGTCAGCACCAAGCTTGGCCTCGACCTCATTGAGGCGGTGGGCAGCCCGAACCTGCGCCTCCTCTATGACGTGTGGCACAGCGCGGTGATGGGCGAGGACATGGCCGAGGTGCTGGCCGGCCGCATCCACCTGGTCGAGCATGTGCAGGTCGCCGACATTCCCGACCGCAACGAGCCGGGCACCGGCGATCTCGACTGGGCGAAGGTGGCCGCGACGCTGCGCGACCTTGGCTATACCGGCGCGATCGGGCTCGAATATTTCCCGACGATGCCGATGGACCAGTCGCTCGCCCAGTCGCAGCGGATGCTCGCCGCCGACTGACGACCCCGCCCGCCTGCGATGGGTCGGCGGGCGCTTCTTTCCATGAACGGACCTTCGCGATGAACAGCGACCGGATTGCGATCAGCCTCGATCTCATCAACCGCCATTACCAGGAACCGAACCGCAACCGGTTCGAAAGCAAGTATTTCTGGGAGGAACTCTACCCCCTGATCCGCGCGGCCGGCTTCCGCTCGATCGAGATCCCGTACGAGCCGGTATGGCAGTTCGGCGGGCGCAGCGGCGTGCCGATGACGCGCTATTCGATCGAGACGAAGTACGAGAGCGCGGCGAACTATCGTGCGGTGCTGGCCGAGGCCGGGATCGAACGGGTGGCGGGCATCACGTTCGACCCCAATCTGTTCATGCGCAACGACAAACTCGGCTTCTTCTTCGGCGCGTCGGGCCATTTCGCGGGTGAGGCGCTGGGCCATGCCGCCGACCTCGGCACCGACTATCTCGCGATCAGCCCCTCGCCCTATTACGGCCGCGCCGCGCATTATCACCCAGACCTGGAGACCAAGCGCGGCGTCTTTGCCGAAAAGACGACCGAACTGCTCGCTGGCCTCGCCGACAAGGCGGCGGGGACGGGCGTGACGGTCGTCGTGCGTCAGGACTATTGGAGCCTGTTCCGCGGCGACGACATGGCAGCCTTGCTCGCGGGCCTGCCCGACACCGTGAAGCTCGACGTCGATACCGCCAGCCTGACGATCGCCGGGATCGATCCAGCCGCGTTCATCGAGGCGCATGTCGACCGCATCGGCTGCGTCCACCTGACCGACACCGATTTCGTCGACACGGACGGGACGTGGAAGACCGCCAATCCCGAGTTTCCGGAGGGCCGCGCGACGCAGGTGTTCCGCGATCCCGGCACCGGCTCGGTCGACCTCGCGGGCATCGCCGCGCTGCTCGACCGCCTCGGCTATGCCGGCCCGGTGACGGTGAGCGCCCGCCAGACGCGCGACCCGTTCCGCGCGCTGCTGCGCATCCGCGTGCTTCTCAACCAGTTTTCGAATTGAGGCTCAGACGATGCCCAACATCCGCTACGCCAATATGTGCCACTGGAAGTCGATCCCCTATCGCCGGATCGAGAACTTCCGCGACTTCTATTACGAGGACCGGACCAACACCGCCTATTATTCGGACTGGGACACGATCCTCAAATATCAGGCAGCCCTCGGCTTCGACGGGATCGAGATCGCGCCCTGGGACCTGTCCGATATCCTGCCGCTGTTCGGCTCGCCCGAGGCCTTCGCTGCGTTTGCAAAGGAGCGCGGGGTCGAGGTGATCGGCATGTTCCACGGCGCCCACGCCTCGCACGATGCGGGGCATGAGGAGGAGGCGATCCGCGCGGGGCGGGAGGCGGTCGACACGATCGTGAAGTTCGGCGGGCAGTACATGAACACCTGCCCGACGCAGAATTACTGCGGCGCCGGGCCGCTCAGCCACGAAGAGGTGCAGCAATGCGCCAAGGTGCTGAACGAGATCGGCCGCTATGCCACCGACAACGGCGTCAAGATCGGCATTCACAACGAGTTCTTCTGTGCGATCAACCTGCCCAACCATCGTGAACTGATCGAATCGACCGACCCGCGCTATGTCCACTACTGCCTCGACACCGCGCAGGTCGCGATCCTGGGCGAGGATATCCTGACCTTCTACAAGGATTATCACGACCGGATCAGCACGTTCCACCTGAAGGATACCGCCTCGGCCCGACAGCCGGACAGCGTGCGCTATTCGCGCGACCCGGAGATCACCGACGACGGCAAACGCTGGTTCTGGGAGCCGGGTCTGGGCGAACTCGACCTCGAGGGGCTGTACCGGCTGCTCAAGGAGCATGAGTTCAAGGGCTGGATGTCGATCGAATATGACGGCTCGCCGGACATGCTCGCCTCGATGGCGCTGACCCGCTACCACCTCGATACGGTGCTGCGGCCGATCTACGACTGACGGGGCGGCGCTATCCGGCGTCGATCGACGCGCGAAGCGCCGCTACCGCCTCACCGCTGGTGGTGCGGGCGTCCGCTGCGGCGAAGCCGAAGGCGACGAGGCGCGGATCGCTCGCCGCGGCGATGCCGGCGGAGGCGTGGATTTCAGACGCGCCCGTCGCCGCCAGGATCGCGGCGGCGTTCCCCGCGCGTACGCCCGCACCCGGCATGATCGCGATGCGCCCGGCGGCGCGCGCGGTCATGCGCGCCAGTGTCTCGATGCCGTCCGCCGCGCTTTGCGCGCCACCCGAGGACAGGATGCGGTGATAGCCGAGCGCCACGGCGGGCTCGACCGCGTCGACCGGATCGGCGAGCAGGTCGACGGCGCGATGCAGCGTCAAATCGATATCGGGCCGCAGCGCCCGTGCGGTCGCCGCGAACCAGCCCAGCGTCTCGATATCGAGCCGGTCGCCGATCGCCGCGCCGAAGACGAGGCCGTCGGCGCCGGCCGCGATCGCCGCGCGCATCTCGGCCGCGATCAGGTCGCGTTCGTCCGCGGCATAAGCGAAATCGCCGGCGCGCGGCCGGACCATCGCGTGGACGCGCCGCCCCTCGGCCGCCGCCGCCGCCGCGACGAGCGCGACGAGCGCGGGCGTCGGCGTCAGTCCGCCGACCGCCAGCGCGCCGCACAGTTCCAGCCGGTCCGCCCCGGCGGCCAGCGCCGTGCGCGCGCCCGCCAGGCTTTCGACGCAGATTTCGAGGATCGCCATGCCCGTCCCGCCGCCTTCCTGCCTTTGGATCGGTGCCATGCGTAGGGAGCCCGGCCGAGCGCTGTCAAACCGGATGGGCGATTCAAACCGTAGGGAAGATCTCCATCGCGCGTCGCTAACCAGTCACGGCGCGGGCCTTTTCCGATCGCCCCGTCGATCGCGGGCGAGCAGGTGGTCATGAATACGGGACAGCGTCAGCGTCGCGGCGAACGCGCCCGTTAGGCACATCAGCATGTCCCATTGCGTGTCCCAGGGATCGCCCTGCGTCCCCAGGAATTCGTCGGCCCCCTGTCCCAGCGCGGCGGCGGCGGCGAACTCGACCAGCTCGTAGGCCGCACTGACCGACAGGCAGCAGGCGATGACGAGCACCGTCAGCAGTCGCCCGGGGCGCAGCCCGCCCGCCCGCACCAGAAGCTCGCGCAGCACGATCGCCGGGACGAAACCCTGCACCAGATGGCCGAACCGGTCATAGGGATTGCGCGCAAGGCCCAGCCAATCCTGCACCGCAAAGCCCGCGGGCACGCGCGCATAGCTATAGGCGCCGCCCAGCATCAGCACGAGCCCGTGGAAGGAGATCAGCCCGAGCGCGAGCGGCGTCAGCGGGAAACGCCGCCGCGTCGCCCAGAGGATCGGTAGCGCGATCAGGACGGGCGCCACCTCCATCCACCATGTCGCGCGATCGAAGGGGCGCCAGCCCGAGGCAAGCAGCGCCGCGCCCCAGCCGGCGGTGACGAGGATCAGCGGGGTGTCGCTCCCGATATTGGGTCGACCGCCGCGCATCAGGCGCCGAACCTCGATTCCAGTCGGACCAGCACGTCGCGAATCTCGGTCAGCAAGGCGGCCTGCGCATCGACGGGCCGCGGCCCGGTATCGTTGGCGTCGAGCGCGTCGCGCTGCTGAAGGATCCGGTCGCGAACCGCTCGCGCGTTGACGAGGCCGATAAGGTCGGCGTCCGACTTGCCCGTCGCGGCATTGCTCTGGCCCGCGGTTTCGATCCGCAATTGAAGGATGCCGAACGCGGCGAGCAGCGGTCCCTCGCGGATCGAGATGTCCTGGATCTTGTCGAGCGGGATCGTCATTTCGCGGCGAAACAGGACGCCGCGCGCGATGACGACGCTCCGTTCGGTCAGGTCGCAGCGCAGCGACGCGAAATAGCGGCGCGTCCAGAGCGGCCCGAAGATCAGCCATACCGGCAAGAGCGGCAGGCCGATAACTGAAGCGACGAACGGCAGCCCCCAATAGGCGAGCATGTAGAGGCGCAGCTTGGGACTGAACGCGCCGCGCAGCAGGACCGATGGTTCGCCGGGCGTCGTCTCGTTCATCGCATCCCCCTGTTTCTTAGGGGGATCGTATCAAAGCCCGATCGCCCGCGCGACCTCGCCGAAGTCGGCGGCGATGGCCTGTACGCCGATCGCGCGCAGCACTGCGGCGTGATCGGGCGGGCAGTGGGTGCCCGCGCACAGCCCGATGACGTATCCGCCCGACGCGACCGCGCCGGTTGCGCCGACGGGCGAATCCTCGAGGATCGCGCAATCCTCGATCGGTACGCCGATCGCCGCGGCGGCGTGCAGATAGATGTCGGGGGCGGGCTTGCCGCGCGCGACATGCTCCTTGCCCGAATAGACATGGCTTCCGAACGCGTCCTCCAGCCCCAGATGGCGCAGGTGGGTGCGGATCCAGTGCACCGAAGAGGACGAGGCGATCGCCCGCGGCAGCTCGGGCGGCAGCGACCGGACGAAGGCGACCGCGCCCGCGACCTCGCCGATCCCGCCCTGAAGCACGCGCTGGTTCTCGATCTCGCGCTCGGCGTGGAAGCCTTCGGGCAAGGGCCGGCCGATCCGCCCTTCGATCGCGTCGATGAAGGCGCGGCCCGACAGGCCCATATAATGCCGCATCGCCTCGGCCGGGCTGTGCGGATGGCCGATGCCGGTCAGGTATTCGGCGAGGTGGCGATTGCCCTCATATTCGCTTTCGACGAGCACGCCGTCGAAGTCGAAGATCAGCCCCGCGACCTTCATGCTCGCCCCCCGAACAGAGCGGTGCCGACGCGGACATGCGTCGCGCCGATCGTGACCGCGGTCGGATAGTCGCCCGACATGCCCATGCTAAGGCCATCCAGCCCATGGTCGCGCGCCAGCTTGGCGAGCAGCGCGAAATAGGGGGCGGGTTCGACCCCCAGCGGCGGCACCGCCATCAGGCCCGCGATGGGCAGGCCGGCATCGCGCGCCTCCGCCAGCAATGCCGGCAGGTCTGTGACCGCGCAGCCGCCCTTCTGGTCCTCGACACCGATATTGACCTGGATGAAGCAGGCGGGGCGGCGGCCTGATTTGTCCATCGCCTTGGCAAGTGCGGTGACGAGGCTGGGGCGGTCGACCGAATGGATCGCGTCGAACAGCGCGGCCGCCGCCTCGGCTTTGTTCGACTGGAGCTGGCCGACGAGGTGGAGGACGATGCCCGGCGTCTCCTCGCGCAGTGCGGGCCATTTGCCCTCCGCCTCCTGCACGCGGTTCTCGCCGAAATGGCGCTGGCCGGCGGCGATCAGGGGGCGGATCGCGTCGGCATCGTGCGTCTTGGAGACCGCGATCAGCGTCACCGCCTCGGGCTTGCGGCCCGCCGTGGCGGCAGCGCGGGCGATCTCGGCCTGAACGGCGGTCAGGCGGGCGGCGGCATCGTCGTGGCTCATCGCGCGCGCTATAGGGGCCCGGATGCGTGCCCGCCACCCTTCGACGCTGCCCCGGCTGTGGCTGATGACCGACGAGCGGCTGGGCGAGGGGCTGTGGGATGCGCTGGCGGCGTTGCCGCGCGGATCGGGGGTGATCTTTCGCGATTATGCGACGCCGCGGGCAGAACGACACGCCCGATTGGCGCGCGTGCTGGCAGTGGCGAAGCGGCGGCGGCTGGTGGTGGTGCGCGCAGGCGACGTGCCGATGCACGGCGAGATGGGCGTGCATAACGGGCGCGGGCGGGGGCTTCTGACCGCGGCAGTGCACGACCGGAAGGAGTTGGTTGCGGCGCGCCGGGCTGACGCCGACCTGATCTTCGTGTCGCCGGTGTTCCCCACCCGCTCGCACCCGGGTGCGCGGACGCTCGGGCCGGTGCGGCTGGGGCTGATGTTGCGCGGCGCGACTTCACCAGCGATCGCGCTCGGCGGCATGGACGCGCGGGCGTTCAGGCGGCTGCGCGGGCTGGGGCTGCACGGATGGGCCGCGATCGACGGCCTGTCCAAAGCTTAGAAGCGGAAGGCGGTGCCCACATACACCGCCTGGCTGTCGCGGCGGGTGTCGGTCAGTTGCGGCATGCGTAGCCGCTCTTCGTCGGCGCGATAGCGGACGCCCGCGGTCACGTCGAAATTGCGCGTGAGCGAATAGGAGGTGCCGAGATCGACCGAATAGCTGGGCGCGTCGGCGACGAGGCGTGGCTCGCTGCCGGTCGGCTTGTCGGCGCGGGCCTGGACCCGGCCGCTCAGCCGCTTGCCGGTATAGCTGACGCCGAGGTCGACCGCCTCGCGGCTGCCGGGCAGCGCGCCGAGGTCGACGCGCGAGACGTCGCCGGACACGGCGAACCGCTTCCAGCCCACCGACATGCCGAGGTTGTAGGCGATCGGCTGCATGCTGGCGGCGGCGACGGTCGGGATCGTCACGCTGGCGGTGCGCAGCGCCTCGCCCCCGCGGGCGGTGCGGGCACGGACCGCGACGGTCACGTCCTGACGCTTGCTCTGCTGCTCCGACGGCGTGAAGCGGAAGCCGGTTGCCGACAGCCCGCTGCGCGACAGGGCGGCGGCGAGGCGCGGGTCGGCGGCGGCGGGGGTAAACGAGCCGATGCCCGAGCGATTACCGGCCGAAGCCTGGCCACGGCGCGCGAATCGCAGCTCGTCGGGACGCGGTGCACCGGACGCCGGAACGAGCGCGAGCGCAGTGGTGGCAAGCACCCCCGCACCAAGCCCGATCATGGCAGCCCGCAACCTCACGCGAATCCCCTCTATTTCGTTCGGAGGCATTACCATGGTTCGCGCGCGGCGTTCCACTGGCCCGGGCGATTTAGACGGAGTGTTGCACGGGGTCCACAATCGCGCTGCCGCGCCATCGCTTGCTCCGTCCACGGTAGCGCCTATAGAGAGCCGGTATTCGCTTATCTCGAGGACTTCGCCGATGTCGCGCCGCCTGGCCCTAGCCCTTCCGCTCGTGTTCGCGCTCGCTGCCTGCGGCGGCAAGGGCGAGCGTCCGCGCGACCTCGCCGCCAGCCAGATCACGACGATCGGCGTCAACAGCTATCTCTGGCGCGCCAGCCTCGAGACGCTGAGCTTCATGCCGCTCCTCCAGACCGATTCGAATGGCGGCGTGATCGTGACCGACTGGTACGTGAACCCCAACACGCCGGGCGAGCGGATGAAGGTCACGGTGACGATCCTCGACCAGGACCTGCGCGCCGATGCGCTGCGCGTGACCGCTCAGCGCGAGGTCAACCAGACCGGCCAATGGGTCGCCGCGCCGGTACAGGCAGCGACGGTCCAGAAGCTCGAGGACATCATCCTGACCCGCGCCCGCGACATGCGCCGCGGCGCGGTGGCCGGCTGATTTGAAGGTCCGGTCGGCGCCGGTCGCGCGCCGGCTTTCGACGGAGTTTAGAGCATGAACCAGCGTTTCAACGCGCTGAAGGCCGATGCCGCGTGGCAGGCCGTCTGGGACGAGCGCGCGACCTTCGCCGCCGACGATTCGAGCCCCAAGCCCAAGAGCTACGTGCTCGAGATGTTCCCCTACCCCTCGGGCAAGATCCACATGGGGCATGTGCGGAACTATACGATGGGCGACGTGCTCGCCCGGTTCCGGCGGATGAAGGGGTATGAGGTCCTGCACCCGATGGGGTGGGACGCGTTCGGCATGCCCGCCGAGAATGCGGCGATGGAGCGCAAGGTCCATCCGGGCGTCTGGACGTACGACAACATCGCCGCGATGAAGGCGCAGTTGAAGCGCCTCGGCTTCGCGCTCGACTGGACGCGCGAGTTCGCCACCTGCGACCCCGAATATTACGGGCACGAGCAGGCGCTGTTCCTCGACCTGCTGGCCGCGGGCCTCGTCTATCGGCGCGAATCGGCAGTGAACTGGGATCCGGTCGACATGACCGTGCTCGCCAACGAGCAGGTGATCGACGGCCGCGGCTGGCGGTCGGGCGCGCCGGTCGAGAAGCGCAAGCTCAACCAGTGGTTCCTGAAGATCACCGAGTTCGCCGACGAGCTGCTCGATGGCCTCGGCACGCTGGAGCATTGGCCCGACAAGGTGCGGCTGATGCAGGAGAACTGGATTGGCAAGTCGGTCGGGCTGCAGTTCCGATTCGAGCCGCTCGTTCCGCTCATGGAGCCGATCGAGGTCTACTCGACGCGGCCAGACACCATTTTCGGTGCGAGCTTTATCGCGATCTCGCCGGATCATCCGATCGCGCTCGAAGTCGCGTCTCGGGAGCCGGACGCCGCGGCATTTATTGCGAAGTGCAAGGAAGGCGGCACGACCGCTGCCGAATTGGAGACGCAGGAGAAGCTCGGTCACAATACCGGCTATGAAGTCCTCCATCCGTTCGACGATGGTTGGACGCTGCCCGTCTACATCGCGAACTTCGTGCTGATGGAGTACGGCACCGGCGCCGTCATGGGCGTGCCGGCGCACGATCAGCGCGACCTCGATTTCGCTCGAAAGTACGGCCTCGAAGTCCAGCGCGTCGTCGCCGAGGGCGACAAGACCGACCCGGTGTTCGAGGGGGACGAGGCCTATACCGGCCCCGGCGCGCTGGTGAACTCCGCCTTCCTCGACGGAATGGACGTGGAGGCCGCAAAGGCCGCGGTGATCGCGCGCGCCGAGAGTGAGGGCTGGGGCCGCGGCACCACCGTCTGGCGGCTGCGCGACTGGGGCGTCAGCCGCCAGCGTTACTGGGGCACGCCGATCCCGATCATCCATTGCGAGGATTGCGGCGCGGTCCCCGTGCCGCGCGAGCAATTGCCGGTGAAGCTGCCCGAGGACGTGACGTTCGAGGTGCCCGGCAACCCGCTCGACCGCCACGCGACGTGGAAGCATGTCGACTGCCCGTCCTGCGGCAAGCCGGCGCGGCGCGAGACCGACACGCTCGACACCTTCGTCGATTCGAGCTGGTACTTCATCCGCTTCGCCAGCCAGCCGGGCAACAAGCCCTTCGACCGCGCGGTCGCCGAGCAGTGGCTGCCCGTCCAGCAATATATCGGCGGGGTCGAGCATGCGATCCTCCACCTGCTCTACGCCCGCTTCTGGACCCGCGCGCTCAGCCATATCGGCCTGATCGACGTGAAGGAGCCGTTCGCCGGCCTGTTCACGCAGGGCATGGTGACGCACGAGACGTATAAGGCATCCGACGGCCGATGGCTGTCGCCGGAGGAAGTACGGGACGGCACTGAGATTTCGACCGGCGAAGCGATCACGCTCGGCCGCGTCGAGAAGATGTCGAAATCGAAGAAGAACACCGTCGACCCCGGCCCGATCGTCGATCAGTACGGCGCGGACGCGGTCCGCTGGTTCATGCTCTCCGACAGCCCGCCCGAGCGCGACCTGCAATGGTCGGAAGCGGGGATCGATGGCGCGTGGCGCTTCGTCCAGCGGCTGTGGCGGCTGTTCACCGCCGATGCGTCGGACGCAGGCGAGGACCTGGCGCTGCGCCGCAAGCTCCACAAGACGATCGCCGGCGTCGCCGAGGATGTGGAGTCGCTGGCGTTCAACAAGTCGGTCGCCAAGCTCTACGAACTGGTCGGCGCCATCGAGAAGGCGGCACCGTCCGCCGATCGCACCGCCGCGATCCGCGCGCTCGCCCGCATCGTCGCGCCGATGTGCCCGCACATCGCCGAGGAGGCATGGGCGGCTTGGGGTGAAACCGGCCTGATCGCCGACGCGCCCTGGCCCGAGGTCGATCCGGCGATGCTCGTCGAGGACGAGGTGACGATCGCGGTTCAGGTCAACGGCAAGCTGCGCGACACGCTCGTCATGCCCAAGGGCGCCCCGCGCGAGGATGTGGAGGCCGCGGCGCTTGCATCCGAGAACGTGGTGCGCATGCTGGAGGGCAAGACTCCACGAAAGGTGATCGTCGTGCCCGACCGACTCGTGAACCTCGTCGCGTGATCCGCGCCGCTGCCCTGCTCGCCCTTTCCGCCGCGCTGGTCGGCGGCTGTGCGCTGCGCCCGCTCTATGGCGGCGGGCCGGACGGGGCGGTGCGCCAGACGCTGGGCGCGGTCGAGGTCGCGCCGATCGCCGGTCAGAATGGCTGGCTGGTCGCCAATGCGCTGCGCGACCGGCTTTCGAACGGTGAGGGGCAGGGGGGCGCGCGCTATCGGCTTCAGGTGACGCTCGACGACGAGATCATCGGGCTGGGCGTCCGGCGCAACGACACGATCACGCGCGAGCGGCGGACACTGCGCGCGCGCTATCAGCTCGTCGATGCGGCGACCGGCGGCGTCGTGCTCGACGCGACCGCGGGGTCGGACGCGGGGATCGACGTGGTCAGCAGCGAATATGCGACGATCGCCGCCGAGCAGTCGGCGCTCGAACGCCTGTCGGGCATCGTCGCCGACCGCATCGTCGCGCGCATCGCGCTATACGCACAGCGTTCCCAGGACGGCGAATGAACCTCAAGCCCGCGCAGATGCGGGCGCGGCTCGAAAAGCCCGACGAGGGGACGCGCCTGTATCTCCTCTACGGCCCCGACGAATCGGGGACGGGCGAGCTCGCCGCGGTGCTCCAGCGCGCGCTGGGCGTGGGGGTGGAGCGCGTCGACATGGACGGCGCGATGCTCAAGGGCAATCCGGGGCGTCTCGCCGACGAGGCGGCGTCGATGTCGCTGTTCGGGGACAAGCGCTTCATCCGCGTGACCGGCATGGGCGAGGAAAGCCTCGAGGCCGTCACGCTGCTCCTGAACGCCGAGCGGGCGGGCAATCCCGTCGTCGCGATCGCGCCCTCGGTGCGCAAGACGGGCAAGCTGGTGAAGCTGGTCGAGGCCGCGAACAACGCCGCTGCCGCGGCCTTCTATGTACCCGAGGGGGCGGATGCCGCGCGCCTCGCCGCACAGATCGCGCGCGAGCATGGACTGCGCCTCGGCGGCGGTTGTGCCGAGCGGCTGGTCGCGGCGACGGGCGGCGACCGCGCTGTGATGGTGCGCGAGATCGAGAAGCTCGCCCTCTATCTCGATGCTGCCCCGGAGCGGCCGGCCGATTGCGGGCCTGAGGTGTTCGACGTGGTGGGCGCGGTGCTCGACGAAAGCGCGATGGGCGCCGCGATCGAGGCGGTAGTGGGCGGCGATCCCGTGACCGCGGGCGTGGAACTGGCGGCGATCGCCGAAGACAATCTCGCCATCCCGACGCTGCGCCAGCTCGCCAAGCGCCTCATCGCGCTCGCCGACATGCGCCGCGAGGTTGAAAGCGGCGACGCCGCGGCGGTGGTGGTGAAGCGCCACCGCGTGTTCTGGAAGGAAGAGGCCGCGACGATCCGCGCGTTGCAGCGCTGGAACGCGGCGCAGCTCGCCCGCGCGGTCGAGCGGGTGCGCACCGCCGAGCGCGCGATCGTCGCACCGGGCAATGCGGGCGCGATCCTGGCGGAGGTCGAGGGGCTGGCGATCGCGCGGATGGGGCAGCGTTTGGGTTGAGGTTCAGATATCCTCGACCAGCCGCCGATACAGATCTGGCCGCCGGTCGCGGAAGAAGCCCATGCCCGCGCGGTTCTTCTTCACGCGCGCGAGGTCGAGCGTCGCGGTCAGCACGCCGGTCTCCTCCGCACCGAACTCGGCAATAATCTCGCCGAACTCGTCGCAGATGAAGCTGTGGCCGTAGAAGACCTGCCCATGCTCGTTGCCGATCCGGTTCGACGCCACGACGGGCACGATGTTCGCCACCGCATGGCCCAGCATCGCCCGCCGCCACATGTGCCGCGTGTCGAGCGTCGGGTCGTGCGGCTCCGCGCCGATCGCGGTGGGGTAGAAGAGCAGCTCCGCCCCCATCAGCATCATCGCGCGCGCGGTTTCGGGATACCACTGGTCCCAGCAGATGCCGACGCCCAGCTTCGCGCCCGGCCCGCCCCATACCTTGAAGCCGGTGTTGCCCGGGCGGAAATAGAATTTCTCCTCATAGCCCGGCCCGTCGGGAATATGGCTCTTGCGATAGACGCCCTCGATCCGCCCGCCGGGCGCGATCATCGCCAGCGAGTTGTAGTGATGCGGGCCGTCCGCTTCGAAGAAGCTGGTCGGGATGTAGAGGTCGAGCTCGTCCGCGAGCTTCTGCATCGCGAGAACCGCAGGGTGTTCGCCCACTGGCCGCGCGGTGGCGAACCACTCCTCCTCCTCGGTGCGGCAGAAATATTCGCCCTCGAACAATTCGGGTGGCAGCACGACCTGTGCGCCGCGGCCCTTGGCCTCGCGCACCAGGTCGCTGACGGCAGCGATGTTGGCGTCGAGGTCGCGCGTGAAGGCGAGTTGCATCGCCGCGACGGTGACTTCGGTCATTCGGCGATCCTCGGGAGCTGCTGGCTGATGCAGTGGAAGCTGCCGCCGCCGGTCAGGATGTGGTCGGCGCGCAGGCCCACCGCGTGGCGACCGGGGAACAGCGCCTGGATCGCCGCGACGGCCTTCGCGTCGTTGGGCTGGCCGTAGGTCGGCACCGCGACGATGGTGTTGCCGATGTAGAAGTTCATGTAGCTCGCGGGCACCACCTCGTCATCGACCAGCACCCGGCCGGGGGAGGGGATGCGCACGACCTCCACCCCCATCGCCTCGGCGCGGCGGGCGGCATCCTGATAGATCAGCCAGTTAGGGTCGTTCTCCTCCGGCTCGGGGATCGCGATCCGGTTGGGGCCGACGAACCGCGCGAGGTTGTCGACATGCCCGTCGGTGTGATCGTTGACGAGGCCGTCGCCCAGCCACAGCACCCGGTCGTAGCCGAGGTCGCGGTAGAGCCAGTCCTCCGCCCGCCCCTTCGACAGGCCGGGATTGCGGTTGCGGTTGAGCAGGCACTGCTCGGTCGTGACGACGAGGCCGGTGCCGTCGCCGTCGATCGAGCCGCCTTCGAGCACCCAGTCGCACAGCTCGAACTCGATATGCCGCCGCCGGGCGAGGCGCGGGCCGACATCGGAGTCGCCGGGGAAGTCGTACTTTCCGCCCCAGCCATTGAAGCGGAACGCGCGGGCGGTGCCATCGCCGGTCACGATCGCCGCGGTATCGCGCAGCCACACGTCACCGAACGCGGCGGTCAGGATCTCGACGCCCTTGCCGATCCGCGTCATCGCCGCGCGCGCCGCCTCGCCATCGGCGCAGACGAGCAGCACGCGCTCGCCGCGCCCCTCGTCCGCGATGGCATTGGCGAAGGCGAGCGTTTCGGCCCGCGCGCCCTCGAGCGGCGGGCCCCACACGTCGGGGTGGCTGGGGAAGCCGATCAGCACGGCCTCGTGATCGGCCCATTCGGGCGGCGGCGGCAGGGTCATGAGCCGCGATCTAGTGCGATTCCTGGGCGAGCGGAACACCCACCCGCCCGAGAATCGCGGTCAACAAAGACTGAACGTGGCGATCAGGCGGCGAAGGCAGCCGCCGGGATCGAATAGAGGACCTCGGCCCGCGCGGTCGCCGCGGCCTTCAGCCCCAAGGCCTCGGGCACCACCTGCTCGACATAGAAGCGCGCGGCGGCCTGCTTTTGCGCAAGGAACGTGGGGTCGCCCTCAGCCCCCGCTGCGACCCGCCCCTGCCGCTCCATCAGCCAGCCGCAGGTCGCGACCGACAGCATGGTGAGGAAGGGATAGGAGGCGGCAAGCTTGTCGTCGGCATCGGCGGTCATCAGCCCCCGGCCGACGTCCTCGCACGCGTCGATCAGCGCGGTGAGACCGGCATCCTTCGCCTCCTCGCGCATCGCCGCGATATGCGCGAGGAAGACGCCGCCATTGTCCATCGACAGCTTGCGCCCGACCAGGTCGGCGGCCTGGATACCGTTCGTCCCCTCATAGATCGGGGTGATCCGCGCGTCGCGGAAATGCTGCGCCGCGCCCGTCTCCTCAACATAGCCCATGCCGCCATGCACCTGAATGCCGAGGCTGGCGACCTCGTTGCCGATGTCGGTGCCGTGCGCCTTGGCGAGCGGGGTGAGCAGGTCGAGTCGCTTCTTGGCTTCCCTGTCGCCCAGCGTCGCGCGGTCGCCCTCGCTGGCGGCGAGATAGACCAGCGCGCGCGCGGCCTGCGTCTGCGCCTTCATGCGCAGGAGCATGCGGCGCACGTCGGGATGCTCGATGATCGCCACGTTCGCGCCGCCGCGCGCACCCTGCACGCGGTCGAGGGCGTAGGCGACGGCGCGCTGCGTCGCGCGCTCGGCCACCTGCACGCCCTGAAGGCCGACGTTCAGCCGCGCATTGTTCATCATCGTGAACATCGCCGCGATCCCGCCGCCCTCATGCCCGATCAACTCGCCCACGCAGTCGCCGTTGTCGCCGAACGACAGGACGCAGGTGGGGGAGGCGTGAAGGCCCATCTTGTGCTCGATCGACACCACGCGCACGTCGTTGAAGTCGCCGGGCTTCCCCTCGGCATCCAGCCGGTACTTGGGCACGAGGAACAGGCTAAGCCCACGCGTCCCCGCCGGCGCACCGGGCAGGCGCGCGAGGACGAGGTGGACGATCTGCTCGGCCATGTCGTGGTCGCCGAAGCTGATATAGATCTTGGTCCCGGTGATCGAGAAGCGGCCGTCGCCCAGCGGTTCGGCGCGGGTGCGCAGCGCGCCCACGTCGCTGCCCGCCTGCGGCTCGGTCAGGTTCATCGTGCCGGTCCATTCGCCGGTCGACAGGTGCGGCAGGTACGCCGCCTGCTGCGCGGCGCTGCCGTGGTGCATCAGCGCCTCGATCGCGCCGACCGTCAGCGTCGGGCAAAGTGCGAAGCCCATGTTCGCGGTCCCCAGCGTCTCCAAGACCGCGCTGGCCAGCACGAAGGGCATGCCCATGCCGCCATGCTCGGTCGGCGATCCCACCGTGCCCCAGCCGCCCTCGACATAGTCGCGATACGCCGCGCCGAACCCCTCGGGCATGACAACGCCGTTCTCGCCAAGCTGCGCGCCGACGGTATCGCCCGCGCGGTCGAGCGGCGCCCATTCGCCAGCGGCAAAGGCGCCGACGCCCTCCAGCACCGCCTCAACCGTGTCGGGCGTCGCCTCTGCGAAGCGGTCGCTGGCGGCGAGCTCGCCGATGCGGGCGATATGGTCGAGCACGAAGCGCTGCTCGGCGATGGCGGGGGTGAAGCTCATCGGTCCTCTCTTGTGGCGATTTTGTGCGCGATATAGCGGGTTTCGGATGCTGCCGACAAACCCGCCCCTTGGGACACGGACCTTACGCTACGGCACGCCCGGCGCGATCGAGGCGGCGGCGGAATTGATCGCGCGCGGCGGCTGCGTCGCGGTGCCGACCGAGACCGTCTACGGCCTCGCGGCGGACGCGACCGATTCGCGGGCCGTGGCCGGCATCTATGCGGCCAAGGGGCGGCCGAGCTTCAACCCGCTGATCGTGCATGTCCCCGGCCTCGACGCCGCAAGCGCCGTCGCGCGGTTCGACGACGCGGCGCTGGCGCTGGCGATGCGCTGGTGGCCGGGGCCGCTGACATTGGTCCTGCCGCTTGCCGACGGGAGCCCGGTCGCGGCGCTGGCGACCGCGGGGCTGGATACCGTGGCGGTGCGGATGCCCGCGCACCGGGCGATGCAGGCGCTGCTCAAGGCGTGCGGCAAGCCGCTCGCCGCACCGTCCGCCAATGCCAGCGGTGGGATCAGCCCGACGCGGGCGGCGCATGTGATGGCGAGCCTTGGCGGGCGGATCGAGCTGGTGCTCGACGACGGGGCGACGCCGGCGGGGATCGAATCGACGATCGTCGATCCGGCGCGCTGGCTGATCCTGCGGCCGGGGCCGATCACCGGCGAGCAGCTTGGGATGGGGCACGGGCCGGCGGGCGGGGCGATCACTGCGCCGGGCCAGCTCTCCAGCCACTATGCGCCCGGCAAGCCCGTGCGGCTGGACGCGACCGGGCGGCGTGCGGGCGAGTGGCTGATCGGTTTCGGGGCTGTCGGTGGCGACGATACGCTGTCGGCGAGCGGCGATCTGGTCGAAGCGGCGGCGCGCTTGTTCGACGCGCTCCATCGCGCGGATGCGAGCGACGCCGCGGCGATCGCCGTGGCGCCGGTGCCTGATGCGGGGTTGGGCGAGGCGATCAACGACCGGCTGCGACGCGCGGCTTTCTGACGAGCCTGCTCCCCTCCCTGGAAGGGAGGGGCCGGGGGTGGGTGGGCTTGCCAGGCGCGGTATCGCCCGACAACGGGCCGACCCACCCCAACCCCTTCCTGCCAGGGAGGGGCCTTGGGTCACCCCTGCAAGATCGCGTCCGCCTCGGTCCGGTCCAGCCCCTCTGCCTGGCCTCGCGTCACCACGCTGGTCACCGCCACGTCCATCGTGACGTTGCCCAGCGTGCGGATGATGTCGGGCAGTGTCTCGACCGCGACCAAGAGCGCCAGCGGCTCGATCGGCACGCCCATGGCGAGCGCGATCGGCGCGATCGAGGAAACGAAGCTGATGGTGCCGGGCAGGCTGACCGCGCCCAGCGTCGTGATCGCGGCGGCGGCGATGCCGATCGCGATCTGCTCCGGCCCGAGATGGATGCCGAACACATGCGCCACGTAGAGCGCGACCGAGATGTTCATGGCCGGCCCGGTGAAGCGGAAGATCGCGACCGCCAGCGGCAGCACGACGCCGGACGCGGCGACGGGCAGGTTCAGCGCCTCCGCCCCGCGCAGCATGGCGGGGAGCGAGGCGAGGCTCGACTGCGTGCTGATCGCGACCGCCTGACTCGGCCCGATCGCGCGCAGGAACCGGCGCAGCGGCACCCGGCCCGCGACCATCGCGGTCGGATAGGCGAGCAGCCAGACGAGGATGCCCGTCCCCGCGACGATCGCGACGTAATGGACGAGCGCACCGAACGCCGCGGTTCCCGCCTTCGCCCCCACGACATAGGCGAGCGCGAAGACGCCGATCGGCGCCAGCCACAGCACCCAGGTGATCATCACCAGCATCGCGTCGGCGATCGCCTGGAAGAAGCGGCTCAGAAGCTCGCGCGGCTCCTGCGGCAGGCGGGTGAGCGCAAAGGCGAAGGTGACGGTGAAGACGATGAGCGGCAGAAACGCGTCCTCCGCCGCCGCCGCGACCGGGTTGGTCGGGACCATCGCGATCAGGAAATCGGAAAAGGGCGGCACCGGCCCCACCGGCGCTGCGCCCGCGAAGCTCGCCTTCAGCGCATTGCCCGCCTCCGCCCCCAGCGGGAAGAAGTCCAGCAGCGTCAGCGTGAACAGCGCGCCGAGCGCCGACGAACTCCACAGGCAGATGAGGAAAACCGCGATCGCCCGGCCGGCGAGCTTGCTCGCCCGCGCCGCGCGTGCGGTGGCGGCGACCCCGGTGACGAGCAGCGCGACGACGAGCGGCACGATCGTCATGCGGAGCGCATTCAGCCACATCGTCCCGATCGGCTGCGCGACCGAGGTGCCGGCGATCGCCGCGTCGGGGCGCCATGCCGCCAGCGCCACGCCCGCGGCGATCCCCGCGACCAGCGCCAACAGAATCCGCATCGGCTGCGACATACTCGCCCTTCCCAAAAGGCCGCGCTATCAGACGACCGACAAATTTGGTGCAAGGTGTAGCGGGAACGCGTGATGGCAAGAAAATATTTCGGCACCGACGGCATTCGCGGCGCGACCAACCTGTCGCCGATGACCGCCGAAATGGCGATGCGCGTCGGCATGGCGGCGGGCGCGCACTTCCTGCGCGGGGATCACAAGCATCGCGTGGTGATCGGCAAGGACACGCGCCTGTCGGGCTATATGCTCGAAAACGCGCTGGTGGCGGGGTTTACCGCGGTGGGCATGGACGTGGTGCTGGTGGGGCCGATGCCGACCCCGGCGGTGGCGATGCTGACCCGCTCGATGCGCGCGGACCTCGGCGTCATGATCTCTGCCAGCCACAACCCCTATGCCGACAACGGCATCAAGCTGTTCGGCCCCGACGGCTACAAGCTGTCCGACGCGGACGAGGAAGCGATCGAGGCGCTGATCGACGGGACCGTCCCCCTCGTCCCCTCGGCCGAGATCGGGCGGGCCAAGCGGATCGAGGATGCGCGCGGCCGCTATATCCACTTCGCCAAGTCGACCTTTCCCGAGGATCTGCGGCTGGACGGCCTGAAAATTGTGGTCGATTGCGCCAACGGCGCCGCCTATCAGGTCGCGCCCTCGGCCCTCTGGGAACTGGGCGCCGAGGTCGTCGCGATCGGCGTCGGGCCGGACGGCAAGAACATCAACGCGGGCGTCGGATCGACCGCGCCCGGCGTCCTACAGGAAACCGTCGTCGCCTCCGGCGCGGATATAGGCATCGCACTCGACGGGGACGCGGACCGGCTGATCGTCGTCGATCAGGACGGCGCGATCGTCGATGGCGACCAGTTGATGGCGACGATCGCATTGGGCTGGGCGCGGCGCGGGCGGCTCAATGGCGGCGGGCTGGTCGCGACGGTCATGTCGAACCTCGGCCTCGAACGGCGGATGGCGAAGGAAGGGCTGGCGCTCATCCGCACCAAGGTCGGCGACCGTTACGTGCTCGAGACGATGCGCTCGCGCGGATACAATGTCGGCGGCGAGCAGTCGGGCCATATCATCCTCGCTGATTACGGCACCACCGGCGACGGCCTGGTCGCCGCGCTCCAGATCCTGGCCGAGGTGGTCCGCGCGGGCGCGCCGGCCGGCGAAGTGCTCCACCATTTCGACCGCGTGCCGCAGGTGCTGAAAAACGTCCGCTACGACCGCGCCGCCAAGCCGCTGGAGGCGGCCGCCGTGATCGACGTCATTGCCGCGGCGGAGGCGGAACTGGCGGGCAAGGGCCGGTTGCTCATCCGCCCCTCGGGCACCGAACCCGTTATCCGCGTGATGGCCGAGGGCGACGATGCCAAGCAGGTCGAGGCGACCGTCGACCGCATCTGCGATGCGGTGCGCGCGGCCGCCTGACCCCGGCTTATCTCGGCTCGGTCATCGCCGGCGGGTCGCTGGCGGGGAAGGTGTCCTCCAGCGCCTCGTCGAGCGCGTCGTCCTCGCGCGGGTTCTTCGCGACGCTTTCGTTCATGCGCACGATCTGCTCAGGGCTGGCGGCGGTCTGGTGCTTCGCCTTCCACTCGGCATAGGGCATGCCGTAGACGATCTCGCGGCCCGCTTCCTTGGTCATGCCTCCCGCCTCGGCCACCCAGTCGCCCAGGCAATTACGGCAGAAACCGGCCAGCCCCATCAGGTCGACATTCTGCGCGTCGGTACGATGCTGGAGGAGGCGGACGAGCCGGCGGAACGCCGCGGCGGCGACCTGATCGTCGAGTTCGTCAATGGCGGCCATTTACGCAATCCTATGCATGGTTGATCGGGGGCCAATATCGGCTACGAACCGCGCCGGACAAGCCGAGGAGCCGATTTCACCATGACCAGGGTCATGCCGCCCCGTTCGCGAAAGGTTCGCGTGCTCGCCACGCTGGGCCCCGCGAGCAGCACGCCCGAGATGATCGCGACGCTGTTCGAGCGCGGCGCCGATGCGTTCCGCATCAACATGAGCCACGGCGATCAGGCATCGAAGATCCCGGTGATCGAGGCGATCCGCGCGATGGAGGCGGAATATCGCCGCCCGACGACGATCCTCGCCGATCTTCAGGGCCCCAAGCTGCGCGTCGGCAAGTTCGCCGACGGGCGCGTGATCCTCGAGCCCGGCCAGACCTTCGTCCTCGATCGTTCGCCCGAGCCGGGCGATTCGAGTCGCGTCGAGCTGCCGCACCGGGAAATCTTCGCCGCGATCGCGCGCGATGCCCGCCTGCTGCTCGACGACGGCAAGCTCGTGCTGCGCGTCACTGATCACGGCGACGACCGGATCGAGACGGTGGTCGAGGTGGGCGGCGCGCTGTCCAATTCGAAGGGGCTCAACGTCCCCGACGTCGTGCTGCCGATGGCGGCGCTCACCGAAAAGGACATCAGCGATCTCGCCTTCGCGGTCGAGCAGGGCGTCGATTGGATCGCGCTGTCGTTCGTGCAGCGGCCCGAGGACCTCGCCGATGCGCGAAAGCTGATCCAGGGCAAGGCCGCGCTCCTCGCCAAGATCGAGAAGCCGAGCGCGGTCGCGCGCCTCGACGAGATCGTCGAGCAGTGCGACGGCGTGATGGTGGCGCGCGGCGATCTGGGCGTCGAACTGCCGCCGCAGTCGGTGCCGCCGCTTCAGAAGCGGATCGTCGAGACCGCGCGCCGGCTCGGCCGCCCCGTCATCGTCGCGACGCAGATGCTCGAATCGATGATCACCGCGCCGACGCCGACCCGCGCCGAGGTATCGGACGTGGCGACCGCGGTCTATGACGGCGCCGACGCGATCATGTTGTCGGCCGAAAGCGCCGCGGGTGCCTGGCCCGCCGAATCGGTGGGCATGATGGACGCCATCGCCAATGCGGTCGAGCGCGACCCGGCGCATGGCGACCGCGTGCACTTCACCGTGACGACGCCCGATCCGACGACCGCCGACGCACTAGCCGCCGCGGCCAAGACGATCGCCAATACGGCGAGCGCCAGCGCGATCATCTGCTTCACCATGTCCGGCTCGACCGCGCGGCGTATCGCGCGCGAGCGGCCGTCGGTGCCGATCCTCGTCCTCACGCCGCGCGCGCAGACGGCGCGGCGATTGGGCCTGCTTTGGGGCGTCCACGCGGTCCAGACCCGCGACGTCGCCTCGTTCGAGGAGATGGTGGCCAAGGCCAAGCGGATGGCGCTGCGCCACGGGTTGGCGAAGGGCGGTGAGCGCGTGGTCGTGTGTGCGGGCGTGCCGTTCGGCGTGCCGGGTTCGACCAACGTGCTGCACGTCACGCAGATCATCGGCGACGAGCTCAAGAACTACAGCCACGAGGGCTGAGTTCACTCCCAGCCGTTGCGATGCGGGCGCGGCCGATGGTCGCGCCCGTTTTCGTTTCAGCGCGGCGTACAGCTGTCCCCGGCGCCGGCATTCAGGTCGAGACAGCGTCCGTCCACCTCGCCCGCCTTCAGCGGCAGGCCGACCAGCGCGGCGAAGCTCGGCATGATGTCGACCGTCTCGACCGCCAGTGGCTGCTCGAAATGGGCGAGGCCTTTGCGCCAGAACAGGATCGGCACGCGGCGGTCGTAATCCCACGGGCTGCCGTGCGTCGCGCCGCTCTGGATCGGCGTGATGCCGTGTTTGAGGAACACGAACAGATCGCCCGACCGCTCGGCATCGAATGCCGCGCGCTGGCGTTGCGCCACCGTCCAGGTGTCGGGCGAGCCGGTGGGCGAGGGGAGGGCGCGCACCTCGTCCGCGGTCAGCACCTCGGCTACCTGCGGCGCGGCGCGCCACGCGGCGCTCGCGGCATCGCGGACGCGGGTGCGCCATTCGCCGGTCAGCTCGGGCGCCAGCCACACATCGCCGTTGAGCGAGCCGTAGAGAAGCTGCCCGCCGGTCCAGCCGAGCTCGCCCGCGATCCGCTTGCCCAGCGCCTCGGGCGTCAGCGCGGCGTCGACGCGCGCCGCGGTGGGGATGCCACGCTCGCGCTCGCGCTCGGGCAGGTCGTTACCGCCATGATCGGCCGAGAAGCCGACGACATAATCGACGCCGGTCGCGTCGAGCGCGTCGAGCAGCGTGCCCACCGTCCGGTCGAGCGCGGCGACCTGGATGCACATCTCTGACCCTTCGGTCCCGTAGCGGTGGCCGACATAGTCGTTCGCCGACAGCCCGACGGTCAGCACATCTGTACCGCGCCCGCGGCCGAGCTTCATGTCCGCGACCATCCGCGCGGCGAGCGCGGCGATCGAGGCGTCGAAATCGGGCGACGCCTTCCACAGCGCCTCCTGCCCCGCGGGCCGTTCGAACCGGCCGTCGCCCATCGACTTGTCGCCCACCTTCACCGCATTGGCGAAGCCGCCGCAGAAATCGGGGAGCGCCTTGGCCGCAGCGGGGGCGGCGATCGCGGCGCGCGCCGCTTCGTTCGCGGCGACGACCGCGGGGGGCGGGGCGACCTTCAGCGTCGAGACATAGCCCTTGCCGTCGCGCCAGAACCAGATCGCGTCCATCCGGTGGCCGCCCATCATGATCGCCGCCCGATCCTTTCCCGCGATCGAGACGGTGCGCGTTTTCGGGTCGCGCGCCTTCATCCGCTCGCCGAGCGTCGGCACGCGCAGGTGCAGGTCGCTGGGGACGTAATCCTTGTACGTGCCCTTCGACTCGTCCTCCGCGCAGTAGATGTCGCCCGGCCGCGGTCCTTCGAAGCTCGTCCAGCTATTGGCGATGATGCCCGTGCGCGCGGGCCGGTCGCCGGTCATCAGCGTCGAGTGGCCGGGACACGTCTCGGTCGCGGCATGGCTCTGATAGCCGTTGGGGAAGACGACGCCGTCGGAAAGTCGCTTCAGCCCCGCGCGATAATAGGGGCGGTATTGCTCGAACAGGTCGGTCGAGAACTGGTCGGCCGAAATCATCACGACGAGCTTGGGTACCGTTCGCGGCGCCTCCTGCGCAAGGGCGGGGGCGGCGAGGGCTAGCGCGGCGGCGGCGGTCAGGAGCGTGCGGATCATGGTTCGGTCCCATTGCGCCGAATCATGACGCTTTCGCGGCGATCAGGCCGCGATCAGCGCGTGGTCGGCAAGGAAGGCGCGGAACGTCGGCGCATCGCGGAACAGATGCGCGTGGATGCCGAGCGTATTGGCGGCATCGATATTGGCGGGATTGTCGTCGACGAACACCGCCTCGCCCGGCTCCAGCCCGAACCGCGCGAGCGCGAGGCGGTAGATGGCGGGATCGGGCTTCACCAGCCGCTCCTCGCCCGACACGACCACGTCGCGGAAACGGTCGAACAGTTGCGGCCATTCGCTGCGGAAAGGCGGCCAGAACTCGTGGCTGAAATTGGTGATCGCGAACAGCGGCACGCCCGCCGCGTCCAGCGCCTCGACGATCTCGTGCATCCCCGCGACCGGCCCGCCGATGCTCTCGTTGAAGCGCGGGCCCCAGGCGGCGATCAGGTCGGCATGTTTCGGGTGCAGCGCGACAAGCTCCGCCGAGGTGTCGGCGAAGTCACGGCCAGCGTCATGCTGGAAATGCCAGTCGTGCGTAACCACGTCGCGCACGAACGCGTCGAGCGCCCGATCGTCGTCGATCAGGCGCTCGTACAGGAACCGGGGGGCCCAGTGGAACAGGACGTTGCCGATGTCGAAGATGACCGCATGCGGAGGCATGTCGCGGCGATCCTCGACGCCGGCAATCAGCCCTGGCGTGCCTTGAAACGGCGCTGCGTCTTGTTGATGACGTAGACGCGGCCACGGCGGCGGATCACGCGATTGTCGCGATGACGACCCTTGAGCGACTTGAGGCTGTTGACGATCTTCATGACCGGCTCGATTCGTATCCAGATTTGCGCGGAAAAAAGCGAAGGCGCCGCCTAGCGGTGGGGGGTGCCCGCGTCAAGGCGTAACGCCCGAATGCGACCGAAGCGCTTTTGGCGGAAGCCAAAGCGATACAGGCGCGTTACGATCCCGCAGCCGGGCTTCGTTCGCCCCGGTGCGAAAGAAGGAAGTCCGTCATGCGTCGTCGTTCGCTTGCCCTTTTGATGCTTCCGGCGCTTTTTGCCAGTGCCTGTACGACGGGCGGTGCGCGGCGCGGGCCGGTCGAGGTGATTCGCTACAACCTGGGCACGCCGATCGCGGTCGGCAGCTTCGCGATCGACCGCGACGCGGCGCGCGGGGCGACGGGCCTGTCGAGCGATTATGAGATGGTGGTCGGCGCGGTCGGCGACGAGCTGACGCGGCTGGGCTTCACGCGCGTGGCCGACGGCGCGCCGTCGATCTATCTGGTCGAGGTGAGCGTCAATCGTGCGCAGGTGGGCGAACGACGCGTCGGCCCGCGATTCGGCATCGGCCTGGGCGGCGGCACCGGCGGGTTCCGCGGCGGCGGTGTCGGCGGCGGGGTTTCCACCGAGTTCGGCGGATCGACCCGCCCGGTCATCGGCAACGCGCTGACGGTGAAGATCCGCCGCCGCACCGATCAGACCGTCGTCTGGGAAGGCAACGCGCGTACCAGCGGCATGGCGCCCGCCAATGCCGACGATGCCGCGTTCGAGGCCGGCCGGATCGCCAATGCGCTGTTCCGGGACTTTCCCGGCCAGTCGGGTTTCACTACGACCGTCCCATGACCATCGACGTGAACGCCGCCTTCGACAGCGGCAATATCGAACTGGTCGCCCTCGACGGCGACCGTGTCGACCTCAACATCCGCCGCGACGCGGGGTCGGACTTCTATCAGTGGTTTCACTTTCGCGTCGCCGGCGCGAAGGGGCGGACGCTGACCTTCCGCCTGCTCAATGCAGGCGGCGCGGCCTATGCGTTCGGCTGGCCGGGTTATCGTCCGCGCGTGTCGGGCGACCGTGCGCACTGGGCGATGGTCGGCGCCTCGACCTATAACGACGGCGTGCTGACCTTCAGCCACGCGATCGAGCAGGACGTCGTCTGGTTCGCCTATTTCGCTCCCTATTCGATGGAGCGGCATCAGGACCTGGTCGCGCGCATCGCCGCGGCGGAGGGGGTGTCGCACCGCACGCTCGGCCATTCGCTCGACGGGCAGGCGATCGACTGCTTCGACCTCGGCACCGGCGAAAAGCAGGTGTGGATCTATGCCCGCCAGCATCCGGGCGAATCGATGGCCGAGTGGTTCATGGAAGGCGCGCTGGAGGCGCTGACCGATGCCGACGATCCGGTCGCGGTCACGCTGCGCGAAAAGGCGACGCTGCACCTCGTCCCCAACATGAACCCTGACGGGTCGCGGCGCGGCCATTTGCGCACCAATGCCGCGGGCGTGAACCTCAACCGCGAATGGCATTCGCCGAGCGCCGAGCGTTCGCCCGAGGTGCTCTGCGTCCGCGATGCGATGGATGCGACCGGCGTCGACTGGGCGATCGACGTGCACGGGGACGAGGCGATTCCGGCGAACTTTCTCGCCGGGTACGAAGGTATCCCGTCCTGGACCGACGAGCACGGCGAACGCTTCTACGACTATCAGCGCCGCCTGGCCGAGGCGACGCCGCTGTTCCAGACCGAGCAGGGTTACGACAAGGCGCCAGCGGGGCGCGCCAACCTCGCCATGTCCACCAACCAGCTCGCCGAGCGGTTCGGCGCGGTGTCGATGACGCTGGAAATGCCGTTCAAGGACCATGACCCTTCGCCCGACCCGGTCGAGGGGTGGTCCCCCGACCGATCGAAGGCACTGGCCCGCGCCTGCCTCAAGGTGCTGGCGGACGTCATCTGATGGAACTTCGCGACGACCGGCTGGATCATCCGGCGGTCGTCGCGCTGCTCCACGAGCATTTCGCGGGGATGCTCGCCGCCTCGCCCAAGGACATGACGCATTTCCTCGACCTGTCGGCGCTCGCCGCGCCCGAGGTGACGTTCGTGACCGCGTGGAAGAGGGAGACGCTGCTCGGCTGCGGCGCGCTCAAGGCGCTGGGCGGCGACGAGGGCGAGCTGAAATCGATGCGAACCGCGGCATCGGCGCTGCGCCGCGGGGTGGCCTCGGCGATCCTCGCTCATCTGATCGAGCGGGCGCGCTCGGCGGGCATGACCCGGCTCAATCTGGAGACCGGCACCGGCCCGGCGTTCGACGCGGCTGAGGCGCTGTATCGCCGGCACGGGTTCGCGCCGTGCGGGCCATTCGGCGATTACGAGGCGACCGACTTCAACCGCTTCATGACCCGCACGATCTGAGCGATCAGAACTTCAGCTTGTAGCGCACCATCGCCCGGTTGATCGCGCCGCCCTGTGCGTCGCTGCCCTGTTCGACCTCCACGCCCAGTTCCTCGCGATCGGACAGCTTGAGCTCGGCGCGCGGCAGCCCCTTTGGCGGTTCGTAGCGGTCGGGTAGCGGCTTGAGGCGATACTGGTCGGGATCGGTGCGACCGCACACGACGATCTCGTCGCCGTTCCCGCCGGGTGTGCATCGCTTCTGGATCGGGACGCGCAGATCGTCCTGGCGTGGCGGCGGGCCGCCGGCGGTCTGGATGCCGAGTATCAACAGGCTCAGCATCGACGGGCTCCCTCACGCGGACCCGGCAATGCTGACGATGGTTCGTGTCGAAACGAAGGCGCCCTCAACCGAGGAAGCGGCGCACCAAGTCCTTGGCGACGCGGACGGGGCGGCGCGTGTCGGTGTCGAGCGCACACCAGCTCGACTTCACCTCGACCAGCACGTCCTCGCCGCGCTGGATCAGCGTCGTGAACATCGCCCGCGCACCCTCGACCTGCTCGGCGATCACCGTCGCGACGACCGTATCGTCGAGGAAGGCGGGGCGGCGATAGGTGATCTCGTGCTTGAGCGCGACCCACAGGTGGCGCGCCACGGCCTCTGCCGGCGCGACCTTTTCCCAATAGGCGACGACCGCGTCCTGTACCCAGTTCAGGTACACCGCGTTGTTCACATGCCCCATGTGATCGATATCGCCCGGGGCGATGCTGACTTCGTGATGGTGCATGT
>CAJYLT010000042.1 GCA_913775795.1 uncultured Sphingomonas sp.
GTGACCGACGGCGGCATCTGATTACGCCGGCTCGTCCTGCGGGCGGCCGATGCTGACATAGCGGAACCCCTCGGCCAGCACGTTTTCGGCGCGATAGATGTTGCGCAGGTCGACGAGCAGCGGCTCGGCCATCGACGCCTTGAGCCGGGGCAGATCGAGCGCACGGAACGCATCCCATTCGGTCACGATCACGACCGCCGCTGCGCCCTCCGCCGCCTCATAGGCCGAGCGGACATAGGTCACGTCCTCCAGCATCGGGCGCGCGGCTTCCATCCCCTCGGGATCATAGGCGCGGACGATCGCGCCGGCGTCCTGCAGCGCCTGGATGATCGCGATCGAAGGCGCCTCGCGCATGTCGTCGGTATTGGGCTTGAAGGTAAGGCCCAGGATCGCGATCGTCTTGCCATGCACGTCGCCGCCCATCGCAGCGATGACTTTTCGCGCCATCGCCCGCTTGCGCGTGTCGTTGACGGCGACCGTGGTTTCGATCAGCCGCAGCGGGCTGTCATAATCCTGCGCGGTCTTGACCAGCGCCAGCGTGTCCTTGGGGAAGCACGACCCGCCATAGCCGGGGCCGGCATGCAGGAACTTGCCCCCGATCCGGTTGTCGAGGCCGATGCCGCGCGAGACTTCCTGGACGTCGGCGCCAACCTTTTCGCAGAGGTCGGCGACCTCGTTGATGAAGGTGATCTTCATCGCAAGGAAGGCGTTGGCGGCGTATTTGATGAGCTCGCTGGTGCGGCGGCGCGTGAACAGCACCGGCGCCTTGTTGAGATAGAGCGGGCGATAGACCTGCTCCATCGGCCCGCGCGCGCGCTCGTCCTCGATGCCCACGACGATGCGGTCGGGGCGCTTGAAATCCTCGATCGCCGCGCCTTCACGCAGGAACTCGGGATTCGACGCGACGGCGAACTCGGCCTCGGGGTTGGTTTCGCGAATGATGCGCTCGACCTCGTCGCCGGTGCCCACGGGAACGGTCGACTTGGTGACGACGACGGTGAAGCGCTTCAGCGCCGCTGCGATCTCCCTGGCCGCGCCATAGACATAGGAGAGGTCGGCATGCCCGTCGCCGCGCCGCGTCGGGGTGCCGACGCCGATGAACACGACCTCCGCCTCGCCGACAGGGCCGGCAAGGTCGGCGGTGAAGGACAGGCGGCCCGCCGCCACGTTCTTCGCGACCAGTGCGTCGAGGCCCGGCTCATAGATGGGAATGCCGCCGGCCTTCAGCTTCTCGATCTTGCCGGCGTCCTTGTCGACGCAGACGACGTCGTGCCCGAAATCGGCGAAGCAGGCGCCGGACACCAGGCCGACATAGCCCGAACCGATCATCACAATGCGCATGTCGAACCCTTGCTGTTCCTGACCGGTGCCGGCCGCCGCAAAGCAGCGCCGATGCCAGCGCCGTGCCGGGGGGTCAACCGGGCGCGCGGGGAAACGAAAAAGGCACCCGTCGCCGGATGCCGATCAAGTGGTGCTTCAATAGAAAGGCTCGGATCGATCCGGCAAGCGCATCGACCCGAGACCGTTTCAGGAATTCAGAACGGACGAAGCGTGTCGCCGTACACTTCCCGGAACAGGACGTCGTACATGTTTTTCTCCCAGCGGGGTCGTTGTGCCCCGCCCCAAGTGTTAATGGAAAATTAACGTTACAACAAGCGGATTTGCACCGCTGAATTAGGGTCAACGCGGGACGGCGTGGCGGTTAACCGGATCGCAACGGGTGTTGCCTAATCCGGGCAAAGATGTCGTCAGACGCCTCCACAGCGGCCATTGCGCCCTCCGCCGTTCCAAGCGGTGCCGTTCCGGCCGGGTTGCCGGCGTGGCAATTGCTGCTTCTGGCGGAAATCGTAAACTTTGGGGCGCTGCGGCGTCATCTGGGCCGGTCGCGCGCCGATTTCCTTGCCGAGGACGTGGCGGCGGTGATGGCGCGGCAATTGCCCGGTGCGCGCGTGCTGCCGGTCGGGCGCTCGACGCTGGAGATCGCGTTCGAGGGCGCCCTGCCGACGGAGGCCGACGCGGCGATCCGGCGGCTGCGCGAATGTTTCTCGGTGCCGCTCGACCTCGACGGTGAGAAGCATGTGCTCGAACTGCTGCTGGCCGGCGCGGCGATGCCCAGCCACGAGCGCGACGACGTAAGGCTGGCGGAGGCGGCGGAAGCGGCATTGACCCAGGCGCGCGCCGACCAGACCGACGTGGTGCGCGATCTCAGCCGGATCGAACATGCCTATGACCGCCTGTCGCTGATGCGCGACCTGTCCAGGGCGATCGGCAATGGCGAGATTTTCCTTCAATACCAGCCCAAGGTGAATCTGCGCCGGCAGGAGATCGTCAGCGTTGAGGCGCTGGTTCGCTGGCATCACCCGCAGCGCGGCCTGATCCTGCCGGGCGACTTTATTCCGCTGGCCGAGGAATCAGGCAAGATCGGTGCGCTGACCTTGTGGACGATCCGCCAGGCGATCGCCGACCAGCAGCGATTGGCCGAGATCGGCCACGACATTCCGATTTTCGTCAACATCTCCGGCGTCCTCCTCGCCGACTCGGATTTCGTCGATCAGGTGTGCACGATGGTGCGCGGCGTCTCTGCCAAGGTCGGGTTCGAGATCACGGAGACGGCGGTCATCCGCGATCCCGAATGTGCGATCCGCCACCTGCGGATGTTCGCCGATATCGGCGTGACGCTGGCGATCGACGATTACGGCGCGGGGCTGTCGAGCCTCGCCTATCTGAAACAGTTGCCCGCGCGCGAGCTCAAGATCGACAAGATGTTCGTGCTCGAACTGACGAGCAGCAACCGCGATCCGCTGATCGTCCGGTCGACCATCGACCTGGCCCATGCACTCGATATGGAAGTCACCGCCGAGGGGGTCGAGACGCCCGCTGCAATGGCGTTGCTCAGCGTCATGGGCTGCGACATGGCGCAAGGCTTCCTCATCAGCCGCCCGATCGCCATCGACGCGCTGCGCCAGTTCCTGGAGGAAGACCGCCACCTGACGGTGACCGCGGCGATGCGGCCGACCTTCGGCCGGCCGGAAAGCTTCTGGAAACGCGCCTGACGGCTTCGTTGACCAGACCGAAACGATTGCGTGTCACGGTGCGTGCGTGACGATCCGGCGATCCTTACTGAAACGGGCAGCCGCGCTGCTTCTGGTGGTGGTGCCGGCGGCCGGTGCGCCCGCCGCAACGCTGGAGGCGCTGCCCGCCGCGGTTCAGGCACAGATCAAGGCCTCGCGGCAAGCGATGCTGACTGACCCCAACGACGCGTTCCTGCTGGCGGTCGCGGCCGAGCGGGTGGCCGCCGCGACGCCGGATCCGGCACGCCGGCGGCTCGGCCTTGCTTATGCCCGGTGGCTGGGCGGCGAGGCGCTGCTGCGGATTGATCGGGCAGCCGCCGCCATTCCGCTCGCGACCTCGGCAGAGCGAATCGCCATGTTCGACCGTCAGCAGAAACTGCTCGGCGACGTGCTGCTCACCAAGGGCGGCATTTTCGGCGAGCAGGTCAAGTCGGTCGAGGCACTCGCGGCCTATCAGGCGGCGCACCGCGCGTTCCTGGCGGCGGGCGATGCGCGGGGCCAAGCGATCGCGCTTCAAAATATCGCCAACCTCTATCTCGACGGCGGCGATTTCGCGAACGCCGACCGCTATTACTCACAGTCCGAACAGGTCGACGTCGACGATCCGGTGCTGCTGCTCACGCTCTACAATAACCGCGCGACAGGCCTGTTGCTGAGCAGGCGTTACGATGAGGCGATCCGTGAATATGAGCGCGCGCTAACGATCGCGGTCGATCAGAACAGCGGCATCTTCCAGGCGCGCATTCTCGGCAACATCGCCAAGGCTTATCTCGAACAGGACAGGATCGCCGACGCCCGCCGCACCCTGCAACAAGCGCTACGCGTCACCGCGAGCCCAGCGGCGGCGAGTTGGCGTCCGCAGGTGACGGCGGTCGCCGCGCAACTCGCGCTGCAGGAGCGGGACCTCGATCAGGCGCGCCGATGGCTGGAACGGTCGTTCTCGGGGATCGATCTCACGCGCACCAATGCCAGCTTCCGCGACGCGCACTCGACCGCGTACGAGGTCTATCGGGCCAGTGGCGACACGGTGCTTGCACTCGCGCATCTTCAGGCGCTGCGCCGGCTGACCGACGAAGAGACGCGGCTTGCCGCCTCCACCAACACCGCGCTGATGGCGGCGCGGTTCGACTTCGCCAACCAGGAGCTTCGCATCGCCCGGCTGAAGGCCGAGGAACTGCGCGCCAGCGTCGCGCTCGAACGGTCGCGCGCGCAATTCCAGCGTACGCTGACGATCGGCGTCGTCGGCGGCGCGATCGCGATCGTCGGCCTGCTGAGCTTCGGCATCGTCACGCTGCGTCGCAGCCGCAACGAAGTGCGCGCCGCCAACATCGACCTGGCCGCGTCGAACGCCGCGCTGGAGAAGGCGCTGGCGGCCAAGACGGAGTTCCTCGCGACGACGAGCCACGAGATCCGCACCCCGCTGAACGGCATTCTCGGCATGACGCAGGTCATGCTGGCCGACCGCGCGCTGCCGCCTGTCCAGCGCGAGCGGGTGCAGGTCGTCCATGGCGCCGGCCTGACGATGCGCGCGCTGGTCGACGACATCCTTGACGTGGCCAAGATGGAGACGGGACACCTGACCGTGGCGCCCGAGCCCGTCGACTTGCGCGCGCTGCTGGCCGAGATTGCGCGGATGTGGGCGGAGCAGGCGCGCACGAGGGGCTTGGCTTTTGATCTCGACATCGACGGGGCGCCGCACTGGATCGTCACCGATGCCGGACGACTGCGCCAGGTTGCGTTCAATCTGCTCGGCAATGCGCTGAAGTTCACGCAGGCCGGCTCGATCGGGCTGGCGGTTCGAACGATCGAGGACGGGCGCCGCTTCACCCTGTCGATCAGCGACACCGGCATCGGCATTCCCGAGGAAAAGCACGAGGCGATCTTCGAATCCTTCCGTCAGGCCGATTCGACGACGACGCGTCAGTTCGGCGGCACCGGGCTCGGCCTCACGATCTGCCGGAATCTGGCGCGAGCGCTGGGCGGCGACATCGCGGTGGCGAGCCGCGAAGGCGAGGGGGCGGTGTTCACGGTCACGCTGCCGCTGGTCGAGGCGGAGGCGGTCGCCGAGGTGGCCGCGGCGCCGCTTGGCAACGGGATCGTGATCCTGGAGCGCAATCCGATCGCACGGGCCGTGTTGAAGACCGTGCTGGCGCCCCGAACGGGCGAGATCGCGTTGGCCGACAACCTGGTCGATGCGCTGGCGAGATTGCCGGGGGCGACGCGGTTGATCGCGGATGCGGCGACACTGGGCGAGGACGATCCCACCCGTCTGGCCGCCGTCGCCCGCCTTGCCGCGGCGGCGGCGGAACAGGGGGCCGCCGCCTTTGTTCTCTGGAAGGAACCGGACGCGGCGGTCGTCCGGCGGATCGAGGAGATGGACGCCATGACGCTCATCGAAAAACCGATCGCAGGCCCGGTGCTCGCCGAGCGGCTATTTGGGGTGCAGAACGACGATCCACCCCTTGTCACCGAGGCGGCTTAGGCAGATAGCACGCTCATGGTCGCAAACCACATCCGTAACGATCTTCAGCCGGATCACCGGCGATGAACGTTCTCTTCATCGAGGATGACGCCATGAACCGGCGCGTCGTCCGCGATATGCTCGACGTTGCCGGGGCGCAGATGGCGGAGGCGGACCGCGCGGAGGCAGGTCTCGCGCGCATCGACGCCGAGGAGTTCGACGTTATCCTCGTCGACTTGCGCATGCCGGGCATCGACGGGTTCGAGACGATCGAGCGCATCCGCTCCCGACACGATGCCAAGCGCGACCTGCCGATCATCGTCGTCACGGCCGACACCGCGCCCGACCTCACCGAACGCTGCAAGCGTCTCGGCGCGGACGAGGTGCTGTTCAAGCCGGTGGCGATGGATTCGCTGTTCGATGCGATCGGCCGCATCCTGGCCACGCGATCGGGCGAGGCCGGCGTCCTCATCTGACCGAAACCATGGGCGGCGATGCTTGAAATCGCTTCCCAACGCGCGTAAGGGGCGCGCAACGTGCGAAGGGGTTCCTTCGGCGAACCCTGTGCCATTGCGCTGAGAGATTTGGAGCAAGACCGACTTATGCAGATCATCGTTCGCGACAACAATGTCGACCAGGCGCTGCGGGCGCTCAAGAAGAAGCTGCAGCGTGAGGGCGTCTATCGCGAGATGAAGCTGCGTCGTCATTACGAGAAGCCGAGCGAGAAGCGCGCCCGCGAGCGCGCCGCCGCGGTGCGCCGCGCGCGCAAGCTCGAGCGCAAGCGCCTGGAGCGCGACGGCGCCCGGTAAGCGATCCGGCCGGCCCCAACGGGCCGGCCGCTTTGTTTCAGCGCCCCGGCGTCGGCCAATCGGCTGCGACGCCCGACCGACCCCGATCATCAGGAACGCGTAACTCATGTCGATCACCGCCGTCCCGATCGCGCCCGTCAAGCGCGGCTATCTCGTCTGGCTCTGGATCGGGATCGCGGCGGCCGTGCTCGCGGGCGTGGGCCTAGCATGGAAGGGTACGGCCGCGGTCGTCGCCGACACGGGCACCAACGCGCAGTTCCTGACGTTCAACGGCGGGCAGAAGGGTGTGACGACGACCGCCAGCGGCCTTCAGTACAAGGTGCTCGACAAGGGCAAGGGCGGGCCGACCCCGACGAACGAGGATCTGGTCCTCGTCAACTACAAGGGCACGCTGCGCGACGGCACCGTGTTCGACGAGAGCCGCCAGCCGACGCCGATGGACCCGACCCAGGTCGTCCCCGGCTTTGGCGAGGCGGTGAAGCTGATGCCGAAGGGCGCCAAGTACCGTTTCTGGATCAAGCCCGAGCTTGCTTATGGCAGCACGCCGCCCGTCGATCCGCGCACCGGCCAGCCGGGCGTGCCCGCCGATGCGCTGCTGATCTTCGACGTCGAGCTCGTCGACTTCGTGCCCAAGGCGGTTGTCCAGCAGATGGAAATGCAGCGCCAGATGCAGATGCAGCAGGGTGGCGCGGCGCCTGCGCCAGGCGCCGCGCCGGCCGAGCGCTGATCTCGAATCGCCTCGGTCATATGATTGGGTGAGTCTTGCTAAGCTGCGGCCGATTCGATTCGGCGCGCTTAGTGTGGCCCCTTCCTTGTTGAAGGAAGGCGCGACTCGGGCGCCCTATCGGTCGAGGGCGCATCAGGCGTCCATCATGCTGCTTAGTTGATAGGCCACCTGCGCTGGCGAGCCGGCTGAGTTTCCTCGTCTGCCTTATCCGATCCCCACTGGTCGTCGCGGATGAAGAAGCGTACGTCGACGAATGATGCGGAGGCTTGGCCCGGTCCGGCTCGGATGCGATCGCTGGAGTCCGAGGCGCGTTTCCGATCGCCGCGTAGAAAGCAATGGCTCAAGATACGGCCGGTAATCATCGGCGGCGTCCCTGTTTGCCAACACCCAGTTGACCGTCAAAACGCTTCCTGACGTACAAAAAAATCGCGCCAACCCAGTGGGTCGACGCGATCTTTTCCAGCTTTTGACTTGGGGTGGGGTTCAGCCCTGGCTGTCGTTGCCACCCTCGTCAGCGATGATGATGATGCCGCCGATCACGACAACGGCAGCAACGATGCCGATGATCAGGCCAGCCCCGGCAACCGCCGAGTTGGAGCGCGTCGAGCGCGTCGAACCGCGAACCGCACCCTTCGAAATCGAACCGGTCAACGCCGGCAGCGCGGCCGACGCCGGGCGGACCGCTTCAGCCGCCGAGGCGGCCTGCGCAAAGAACAAACCGCTGACGGCAGCGGCGAAAGCGAGATGCTTGCTTCGCATAACCATACCCCTTTGATTGAAGTCGACGCTTTTATGCCGCAGGCGCGAACGGATTGCAAGTTCGATTGGTGCATTATTTCCGAGACCGTTCCCGCGGCGTCATTCGGCACCTGAAAGCCCGTTGCCAATCGAAGTATCCGCCGGAAAGACCTTTCGTCGACTGGGCGGCGATCGATTGCTGATTGTGTTCCTGTTTTCGGATCGTCGCGCGGGTTCTGCCCGCGTCGGCCTCGATGGCCGCGCTCGGTTGGGCCTGCCCATGGGCTTGCGTGCGGTGCAGCAAAGCGACTAGACGTAATGCGAGGGAACATCGACACGGGGGCAGGCGGCGTTGACATCGAACAACAAAGTGGCGCTGATTACGGGCGTGACCGGGCAGGACGGTGCGTATCTGGCGCAGTTGCTGCTGGACAAGGGATATGAAGTTCATGGCGTGAAGCGGCGTTCGTCGTCGTTCAACACGGGCCGGATCGAAAATATCTACCAGGATCCGCATGAGGCGGATGCGCGCTTCCATCTGCATTACGGCGATCTGACCGATTCGACCAATCTGATCAGGCTGGTGCAGCAGACGCGCCCCGACGAGATCTACAATCTCGCGGCGCAGAGTCACGTGGCGGTCAGCTTCGAGACGCCCGAATATACCGCGAACGCCGATGGCATCGGCACGCTGCGCCTGCTGGAGGCGATCCGCATCCTCGGCATGGAGAAGACGACGCGCTTCTACCAGGCCTCGACGAGCGAGCTCTATGGCCTCGTCCAGGAAGTGCCCCAGCGCGAGACCACGCCCTTCTACCCGCGTTCGCCCTATGCGGCGGCCAAGCTCTACGCCTATTGGATCGTAGTGAACTATCGCGAGGCGTACGGCATGCATGCGTCGAACGGCATCCTGTTCAACCATGAGAGCCCGCTGCGCGGCGAGACGTTCGTAACGCGCAAGATCACGCGCGCAGCCGCGGCGATCAAGCTCGGACGCCAGGACAAGCTCTGGCTCGGCAATCTCGATGCGAAGCGCGACTGGGGTCATGCGCGTGAATATGTCCGCGGCATGTGGCTGATGCTTCAGCAGGATGAGGCCGACGACTATGTGCTTGCGACGGGCGAGACGACGCCGGTCCGCACCTTCGTCGAATGGGCATTCGCCGATGTCGGCATCACGCTTCGCTGGGAAGGCGAGGGCGAAGGCGAGAAGGGCTATTGCGCCGAAACCGGGCGCTGCTTGGTCGAGGTTGACCCGCGCTATTTCCGCCCGACCGAGGTGGAGCTGCTGATCGGCGACCCGACCAAGGCCAAGGAAAAGCTCGGCTGGGTCCACGAGACAAGCCCGCGCGACCTGGCACGCGAGATGGTCCTGGCGGACCTTGAGATCATGAGAGAAGCGCCGATCGCCAAGGGGGCTTAGGCGATCGGTTTCAATTCGAGCGGGGGCGGCAAATGGCGGATGTAGCGATTGACGGTTATCAGTATGAAAGTGGCGAACTAAACCACTCCCACGACTATTTGCTCCCTGCGGTTGTGACTGCGGTGAAGCAGTGCGTGCCAGATGGCTCGCGGCTATTCGACCTAGGCTGCGGCAACGGTTCCGTTGCCAAAGCGATGGTGGCGCGCGGCTATCGCGTGACCGGCGTCGATCCCTCCGCGGATGGTATCAAGCAGGCAAATGAGCGACATCCCGAGCTGAATCTGCACGCGGGAAGCGCATATGATCCGCTGGTCGAGCGCTACGGCCGCTTTCCGCTGGTCTACAGCCTCGAGGTCGTCGAGCATGTGTATGCGCCGCGAGACTATGCGCGAACCCTTGCCGACTTGGTAGAGCCGGGCGGTTACGCCGTAATCTCGACCCCGTATCATGGATATTTGAAGAATCTCGCGCTCGCGGTGACGGGGGCGATGGATGCGCATTTCACGGCGTTGTGGGACCATGGGCATATCAAGTTCTGGTCCGTCCCGACACTGACCCGTCTTCTGGGCGAGGCGGGGCTCAAGGTCGAGGCAGTGAAGCGGGTCGGGCGTCTGCCCCCGCTTGCCAAGTCGATGGTGCTTATCGCCAGGAAACGTGATGCAGCATGATTTTCGTCTGGAAGGAAAGCGCGTCTTCGTTGCGGGGCATCGCGGGATGGTCGGGTCGGCGCTGGTGCGACGCCTTGCCGCCGAGCAGTGCGAGGTCCTGACCGCGACGCGAACCGAGCTCGACCTCAAGGATCAGGCCGCGGTACGCGACTGGTTCGAGGCGGCGCGTCCCGATGCGGTGTTCCTTGCTGCAGCCAAGGTCGGCGGCATTCTGGCCAACGACACCTATCCGGCTGATTTCCTTTACGACAACCTGATGATCGAGGCGAACGTCGTCGAGGCGGCGCACCGGGTCGGCGTCGGCAAGCTGATGTTCCTCGGTTCGTCGTGCATTTATCCGAAGTTCGCGGCCCAGCCGATCACCGAGGATGCGCTGCTCACCGGGCCGCTGGAGCCGACCAACGAATGGTACGCGATTGCCAAGATCGCCGGGATCAAGCTCGTGCAGGCCTATCGCCGGCAGCACGGCCACGACTGGATTTCGGCGATGCCGACCAACCTCTACGGGCCGGGCGACAATTTCGACCTGAAGGGTAGCCACGTTCTGCCCGCGCTGCTGCGCAAGGCGCATGCCGCACGCGAAGAGGGTGCCGATTCGATCACGATCTGGGGCACGGGCAGCCCGCGGCGCGAATTCCTGCACGTCGACGACCTGGCCGATGCCTGCGTCTTCCTCATGCAGCATTATTCGGACGACGAGCACGTCAATGTCGGCTCCGGCAGCGACCTGACGATCTACGAGCTGGCGCAACTCGTGGCTCGTACCGTGGGCTTCTCGGGCGAAATCGTCCGTGACGAGACCAAGCCGGACGGGACGCCGCGTAAGCTCATGAGCGCGGACAAGCTGCGCGCGATGGGCTGGACGCCGCGCATCGGCCTCGAGGAGGGGGTGGCGTCGACCTATCGCTGGTTTCTCGACCACCATGACGAAGCGCGGCTGACGGTATGATCCGGGCTGGTCAGGCGATCGCCGTGCTTCATGATATTCGCCGCCTGCTGGGCACGCGATGATTGCGCTGCGTCAGCGGCGGGACGGACCGCTGGGCCGGGAGGGGCACCCGCCGGCAGCCACCGTCATCGACACCCCGCGCGTGATCTGGATCGGTGCGATCGTCCTGCTGGCCGTGGCGGTCGTGCTTGGCGGCGGCGGATCGCCCGCGGCCGGGTTCGAGTTGCTGGTCGAACTGGCAGCGATTCTCGTGCTGGTGGTCGTGCTGTGGTCCAATCCGCGGCGGCCGGCCACCGACTGGTGGATCGCCTCGCCGCTGCTCGTGCTCGCGCTCTTGCCGGTTCTCCAGCTTCTGCCACTGCCACCGGGGCTATGGGGGCTGCTGCCCGGTCGCGCGGCGAGCGTTGCCGCGCTCGAGGTCGTCGGGGCGGCGGACGGCTGGCGACCGCTGTCGATCGTTCCGTCGCTGACCTTGGCATCCTCGCTCGCTTTCATCCCGCCGGCGGTGCTGTTCGTGCTGACGATGTGGTCGGACGTGGCGGCGCGCCAGCGGCTGATCTATGCGCTTGGGGCACTTGTTCTCGTGTCGGTGGGTGTCGGGATGGTGCAGGTTGCCGCCGGCGAATCCGGGCTTCTGCGGCTCTACGATCAGGAACTGCCGCGCATCCTCAACGGCTTTCAGGCGAACCGCAATTCGCAGGCGGACGTGTTGGCGATCGGCCTGATCGTGCTCGCCGGGATCGCGAGCATGGTGTCGCTGCGGCGGCGGACCTATGCCGCGTTCCTGAGCGTCGCCGCGTTGGTGTTCGTGGTGGGCATGCTCGCCACGCAGTCGCGCTCGGGCGTGGCGCTGCTTGGCGTTTGCGCGGTCGCCGCCGTCATCGCGCTTCAGGGCCGCGTGCGCGGGTTCCTGCGCCGCCGGGGGCCGCGGCCCGCCGCCTTGATCGCCGGGGCGCTAGGGCTGCTGGTCGTCGGCGGCGTCGTGGTGATCGCGGTAAAGGACAACCCCGTCGTCCGTCAGGTGTTCGTCCGCCTGAGCGAGGCGGAAAGCGGGCGGCCCGAACTCTGGACCGATACGCGCTTCGTTATCGATCAATATTGGCCGACCGGCGCGGGTGTCGGCACGTTCGTGCCCGCGTTCCTGGCCGGCGAGCGGCTCGATCAGGTCGATCCGTCCGCCCCGAACCGTGCGCACAACGACTATCTCGAGTTCATCCTAGAGGCGGGCGTGCCGGGCTTGCTGGTGCTCGTCTGGCTGGTCGCGGCGGCGGGTTTGCGACTGGTTCGCCGCGTGCGCGCGATGCCCTTACCGGAGGAGCGGGCCCAACTCATTGTGGCGGGCGGAATCTTTGCGGTCGTCGCGCTGCACTCGCTTGTGGATTATCCGTTGCGCTCGATCTCGATCGCGTCGATTATGGCCGTGGGGGCCGGCTTGCTGACGCGAATGCCTCTTTTCGACAGCAACCCCGCCGGGGCGGAAAGCAATTGACATGCAGTACCTGAGCAAAAGCGTGGCCAGCCTTCTGGTGCTGGGTCTTTCAGCATGCGGATCGACGCGCTCCGACCTGCCCGCAGGCCCGGCAGCCTATGCGATCATGGCCCCGACCGAGGCGCAGAACGTCTACAGGATCGGCGCGCTCGACGTGCTGAACGTTACGGTGTTCCAGGAACCCGACCTGACGCTGAAGGAAACGCCCGTGGACGCCTCGGGCAATCTCATCATCCCGCTGATCGGCGAGGTGCGCGCGCAAGGCCGTACCGCGGTCGAGCTGTCGCGGGAGATCGAGCGACTGCTCGCGCGCAACTACCTGGTGCGGCCACAGGTGTCGGTGGCAGTGGTTTCTTCGGTGTCGCAGCGGATCACGGTCGAGGGCAACGTGACCGATCCGGGCGTGTACGAGATTTCGGGCGGCACGACGCTGCTCCAGGCACTGGCGCGCGCCAAGAGCCCGACCCGCGTCGCCAAGCTCGACGAGGTGGTCGTGTTCCGCAACATCGACGGGCGCCGGGCGGGCGCGGTCTTCAATGTCGAGGACATTCGCGAAGGCCGTGCGGGCGATCCGCAACTTGTCGGCGGCGATACGGTCGTCGTCGGCTTCTCGGCGGTGAAGGGCGCTTTCCGCGACTTCCTGAGCGCAGCGCCGCTCGTCAACGCTTTCCGCTTCTTCTGATCGGCATGACGCGATGAACGATATGTATCCGCTCCGCAGCAACGCGGCCCAGCCCGGCAACGGCGGAATGGCGCCCGGCGGGTTCGTGCTCGTCGATCAGGAAGAGGCGGGCGGCACCGGCTTCGACGTGACGCAGATCTTTGCGGCGCTTCGGCGGCATCTCGTCATGATCGCGGCGATCACGCTGTCGGCCGGGCTGCTCGGCCTGATCGTCACGCTGCTCATCACGCCGCAATATACCGCGACCGCGCGCGTCCAGGTCGAGCAGGAAAGCGCCCGCGTCATCGAATCGGCGGATGTCGAGCCCGCCGCTTCGTACCAGGATGCCGACCGCTTCCTGCGCACGCAGACCGACATTCTCGAAAGCCGTGCGATCAGCATCCGCGTCGCGCAGGCGCTGCGCCTGTTCGGAAACCGCGCGTTCGTCGCGGCAATGCAGTCGAAGTCGACGCCTGCCGCACTGTCGGGCACGCCGCAGCAGCAGCGGGAGACGGTGCTGAAGCTGCTTCAGTCGAACCTGTCCGTCGAACTGCCGCGGCAGTCGCGCATCGTCAGCGTCAACTTCACCAGCCCCGACCCGGCATTGTCGGCACGGATCGCCAACGGCTATATCGACCAGTTCATCCTTGCGAACCTGCAGCGCAAGTATGACAGCTCCTCCTATGCGCGAGACTTCCTGTCGAAGCAGCTGGGCGAGACGAAGGCGAAGCTCGAGGCGTCCGAGCGCGCCGTCAATCAATATGCCCGTCAGGCAGGGCTGATCCGGACGGCGGAACCGCGCGGCGACAACACCAACGGGGCGGCGCCGTCGACGTCGCTCACGACCGCATCGCTGACGCAGCTCAACACCGCCGCAAATCAGGCGCAGGCGGCCCGGATCGAGGCGGAGGAGAAATGGCGCTCGGTGGCCAACGCCCCGTTGCTCTCGATCCCCGAGGTCATCTCGAACAACGCATTGCAGGAAGTGCTGCAGCAACGCTCGATCGCGACGGCCAATCTGAAGCTCGAGCGGGAGCGCCGCCTGCCGGAATATCCGACCGTCCTTCAGCTGACGGCGCAGGTCGAATCGCTCGACACGCAGGTCAAGGCGATCGGCGAGAGCATCAAGCGCTCGATCTACGATCGCTACCGCGCGGCGCAGGCTCAGGAGGCCGCGCTCAACCAGCGCGTCGGCGCCTACAAGGCCAGCACGCTGTCCGAACAGGATCGCGGCGTCCAGTACAACATCCTCTCGCGTGAGGCGGACACCAACCGCACGCTGTACGAGGGGCTGCTCCAGCGCTTCAAGGAACTGAGCGCCAGCGCGGGCATCGCGACCAACAACCTGTCGATCATTGACCGTGCCGAGCCGCCGACGGCGCCGTCGTCGCCGCGCATCTTCATCAACATCCTGATGGCGCTGGTCGGTGGCCTGGTGCTGGCGGTGGTCTTCGTCTTCCTGCGCGAGCAGATCGACGACGCGATCCGCGTGCCGGAGGACAGCGAGCGCAAGCTCCAGCTGCCGCTGCTGGGCGTCGTGCCGAAACTCGGGTCGAACGCCGGCACGATGGTGCAGGAACTGACCGACGCCAAGTCGGGCGTGAGCGAGGCGTACAACGCGCTGCGAACCTCGCTCATCCATTCGACGCCGGACGGTCTGCCGCAGACGATCCTGATGACCAGCTCGCAGATGAGCGAGGGCAAGTCGACCAGCGCGTACGCGCTGGCCTGCGCGATGGCCCGGCTTCAGCGCAGGACGGTCCTGATCGATGTCGATCTGCGTCGTCCGTCGGTGCATCGCTATTTCGGCGACGAGAACACGAGCGGCACGTCGGACGTCCTCACGGCGGCGGCCGACCTCGAAACGGTCATGCGTCCGACGCCGATCGACAATTTGAAGGTGGTCTTCAGCGGTCCGATCCCGCCCAATCCGTCCGAACTGCTTGGCAGCGTCCGGATGCGCGAACTGCTGAGCGAACTGCGCGGTGTTGCCGACGTCGTCATCCTCGACGGGCCGCCGACCTTGGGCCTGGCCGATGCGCCGCTGCTCGCCTCGCTGGCGGAGGGCACGGTGTTCGTGGTCGAGGCCAATCGCGGTCGGCGCGGCGGCATCCGTTCGGCGCTGCGTCGCCTTCGCTCGACCAACGGACGGATGCTCGGCACGCTGCTTACCAAGTTCGATCCGAAGCAGGCGGGCTCGTCGTACAATTACTACGGCTACGAATATTACCGGTACGGCGAGTGAGCGGCGGATCGGCAACGCTCCGCCGCGCCGCGCTGGTCGGCGCGGCGCTGATTGTCGCCGGGACCGCGGCAGGATCGGCATTCGATCGCCAGGCGCGGCGGGCCCCGCTGCCCGGCGACCTGCGCCCAGGGTTCGGATGGCTGACCGCTCAGGCGGATACGCAAGCATCGTTGAACCGCGATGATCCGGCGGCCGCGCTCAGTGATGCGAAGCGCCTCGTCCGGCGCGACCCGGCGGATGCCGAGGCGCTCGGCAAATTGGGAACCGCCGCGCTTGACGCGGGGGATGACGCGCTCGCCTATCGCGCCTTCGCCGTCTCCGGGACACTCGGCTGGCGCGATGCATCGACGCAATTCTATTGGCTGGCCGCCGCGCTCGCGGGCGGGGCAATGCCGATCGCGGTCGACCGGGCCGATGCGTTGCTGCGCGTCGGAACGCCCGTTGCCGACCTGGACGAACAACTGACCCGGATCGAGGCGTCGGCGCAGGGGCGTACGCTTCTCGCGACGCGGCTGCGCGACGGCGTGCCATGGGCGACGGCCTATCTCCTGTCGATGGTCGGTGACGATAACCAGGTGCGTGCCGACCGGGCGGCGACGCTTGCGCGCGCTGGCGTGCCGAAGGGACGCGACTGCACCGTCATCGGCTATCGCATCAGCGGGCTGGTCGGCGCGGAAGCGATCGACGCGGGCTACCGGCTGGGCCGCGCGGCGGGCTGCGTGGATGCCGTTTCGACGACCGGCCGGCTGGCGCTGCCTTTCGGGGGCGGGTTGGGCAACGTGTTCGACTGGAGCCTGGCGGGGGATGCGGACCTGGCCAGCGGTGTCGACGTGCCGCCCGGCGGGAAGAACAGCGATACGCTGTGGGTCGAATCGGCCGCCGGCATCGATATCGTCGCTGCGCAGCGCCTGCTCCTGCTTCAGCCCGGGCGTTACCGGATCACCGCCAGCGTTCGCGATGCAGAGGGCGCGCCTTCGCAAGGGGCCGACGCGAGGCTGGCCTGCGTGGGCGGCGCGGCTGGCGCCGCCACCGACCTGATCGATGCGGCGGGCACCTTTGCGATCCCGGCGCAGTCGTGCCAGGCGCAGATGCTGACGATACATGTGGCTGGCGGCCAGGCGAGCCGCCGACTATGGATCGGCGGCGTGACCGTACAGCGGCTCGGCTGAGCAGCGGTCCGCATCGAGACTGAGTAGGAGAGGCAGGGAATGGAGCTGTATATCGTCGTCGGCGTGTTGGTGTTGACGTTCTGGTCCAGCCGTCTCTGGTTCGCCGTCCTCGGTTCGCGACTGTCACCGATGCTGACGATGCTGGCGGCGCATACCGCTTCGTTCGCGATACTGGCGCTCGCCATCGGACTCGGGCGCGCCTACTTCACCGCGTTCGCGACGAACGAGGTCCTGCCCTATGCCGTCGGCCAGCTCTTCTGGCTGGCGGTCGACGTTCAGCGCGCCCGGATGGCCGCGGCGCGCTGATCGCCGTTCAGGGTATGAGGACGGATATCAGCCGATCGAACGGGCTGCCGCCGCCCTCATGCCTTTCCAACTCGATCTCGCTGACGAGGAAGCGGCGCAACGTGAAGCGAAGGCCGAGCGAGCGATACTCGATGACCTTTGCATCGCCGACGTAACGCTGCACATCGGGTGCGCCCAGCCGGTTCCATACCTTGTCCTCGCCGCTGCCCACCGACAGGCCGAGCGTCGAGGGGCAGGACAGGGCCGAGGTGCCGCGATCACGGCAGGTGATCCGCTCGATCAGGCCGCCCTCGTCGGAAAAGACGACTTCCACCCGGCCGCCGTCACGATCGTAGAACCAGCGCGTGGCGCTGTCCTGCGACACGCTGCGCCCCGCCGCATCGGCGACCTGCGCCGGCGCGCCAAGGAAGTAGCGCACGTCCGGGCGACCGATGTTGAGCGCAAGGTCGCTGTAGAAGCGCGAGGCCTGACGCACCGCATAGGCCTGCGACCCCACATAGGCGAGGCTGACCGCCGCCATCACCGCCAGCAGCCGGATGTCACCCGGCCCACCGCCGAGCACGCGCTGCCACTTTCCCGTCGTGCGCCGCGAATGAGACCGCCTGCGCCGCCGCTCCGTGCCGGAAGGTTGCTGCATATCCGAAAAACGATCCTTTCGACGCGGATGCCAGGGACGCCGGCGCGATTGGCAACCGTCGTCCATATGGCTATGCGCGATTGGGGGCGGCATCGCAATTGGGTCATCGACATGAGTCGTGGCGCGCGGCGGACCGGGGGGTGAAATGGTGGACCACGTGATCGCAAATCGCGAGCGAACCGGTGCGACCGCGGTCGATCCGGCCGTGCCCGACATTGCGACCGTCATCCTGACCTTCAACGAAGCGATCCATATCGAGCGCGCGATCGAGAATGCGCGCAAGGTGTCGCGCGACGTCATCGTCATCGACAGCTTCTCGACCGACGGGACGGTCGAGATGGCGACGCGTGCAGGCGCGCGCGTGCTTCAGAACCGCTGGGTCAATTATGCCGAGCAGTTTCGCTGGGCGTTGGAGAACGGGGGGATCGACGCGGCCTGGACGCTGCGTCTCGATGCCGACGAACTGCTCGGCGACGACCTGATCGAGCGGATCCGCCGCGAACTTCCCGTACTGCCCGCCGACGTGACGGGGGTGATCTTCAATCGTCGCCATCTGTTCATGGGGCGGTGGATCCGGCATGGCGGCCGCTATCCGCTGCTTCTCCTGCGGCTTTGGCGCACGGGGCAGGGCGAGGTCGAGAACCGCTGGATGGACGAGCACGTCATCCTGCGCAGTGGTCGCACGGTACGCATGGACGGCGCCTTCAGCGATGCCAACGAGAACGACCTCACCTTCTTCACCGCCAAGCACAACGGCTATGCGACGAGAGAGGCGATTGACGTGCTCAACGGCCGCTATCGGCTGTTCGACGGAGTCGCGCCGCTCACCTCGGAAAACAGCGGCTGGCAGGCGCGGGCGAAACGCTGGACCAAGGAGCGCGTCTACAACCGCTTGCCGCTGGGGGTGGGGCCGCTCGCCTATTTCCTCCAGCGTTACACGGTCGGGCTCGGCTTCCTCGACGGCAAGGAGGGGCTGATCTATCATTTCCTACAGGGCTTCTGGTATCGCTTCCTCGTGGATGCCAAGGTGATGGAGCTCGAACGGCGGATCGCCGGCTGCCGCGACAATGCCGAGCGGCGGCGGGTGCTCGCCGCCGCTACCGGGCTGCGGATCGACGCCGAGGCAGTTTGACGGACGCCGGACCCCTCGACGCAGCCAGCGCGAACAGCCGGCAGGGCGGCGCGAGCTTCCCGCTGTCGCTTCGTCTGCGCCGCATGCTGTGGCAATTGACCTGGCTGCTCCTCGTGCGCTGGACGCCGCCGCCGCTGCGCGCTTGGCGGGCGGCGCTGCTGCGCTTGTTCGGGGGCGAGATCGGCGCTGGCGCCAACGTCTATGCCTCGGCACGGATCTGGTATCCGGCCAATCTGGTGCTGGGCGCCGGGGCAACGCTGGGGCCCCGGGTCCGCTGCTACAATCAGGGGCGGATCACGATCGGCGAGCGCGCGATCGTGTCCCAGGACGCGTCGTTGTGCGCGAGCAGCCACGATCATCGCGATCCTCATTTTCAGTTGATCCTGCGTCCGATCGTCATCGGCGCCGATGCCTGGATCGCAGCGGAGGCGTTTGTGGGACCCGGCGCCGTCATCGGCGAAGGTGCCGTCGTCGGTGCCCGCGCCGCAGCGTTCGGCACGCTCGAGCCCTGGGCCGTGCATCTGGGCAACCCCGCGGTGCGCGTTGGCAGTCGCAGGCGGGTGGCGGCATGAGCCGGGGGCGGGTGGTCATCACGGCCGAAAGCGATGCCGGTCACCGCAAGGACTATCTCGAGTTTCTCCAGCGTCTGTTCGCTGCGTCTGGCATATCGAGCGTATGTCGCGGGCTTCGCTTCGGTGACATCGCCGAGCGTGACCCGATCCTGTCGACGATGTTCGAGGAACATCCGTTCCGTCTCCTGCTCATCGCGGCGCTCCGCGCCTGTTGGGGCAGACGGACCGCGACGTTGCTGTTCCGGGGAGTCGAGGCTGCCGAAGGCCAAGGTATGCGGCTGAAGTCAAAGCGGTTCGCGCTCCGCCTCGCAAAGCGCCTGCCCCGCGTAACGATCCTGTCGATCGTTCCGAGCTATCTCCATCCCGGGCTCGCATCGGTTACCAGCGATTGGATCTACGACCTGCAATTTTGGGATCGGACGCTCGAAGAGTTGCCGCTCGACGGCGCAGTGATGCGGATGGTTCGCGAAAAGGGCGGCGGGCGACTGCTAATTGCCTGCCTCGGCCGGCAAGACCGGGAAAAAGGGCTAGGCGAGTTGGTCGACATCGTGCGGGCCACCCCGGCGCTTAGCGATCGGATTGCCATCGTTTCGGCGGGTAGAATCGATCTTGCGCTTGCGAGCGTGCAAGCCGATCTCGCCCGCTTCGGCGCGGTCGTCATCGATCGCTTCATCAGCGACGATGAACTTCTTCAGGTCTACGCCGCCGCCGATGTTATCTGGGCTTGCTATGCCCCCATCTATGACCAGTCGTCCGGCATATTCGGCCGCGCGCTTCAGTTCGGAAAGCGCGTGCTGGTTCGCGAGGGGAGCGCCATCCAGCACATTGCGATCGCCCTTCGCGCTCCGGCTGTCGCGATCCCTTGGGGCGATCATCGACGCGCCGCCGACATCCTGAACGAGATTGCCGATGGCTCCTTGGGAGCCGAGGCGTTCGACGCGGCGAGCATCCGAGGTGAAAGCGTCGCCAAGCTCGCCAGTGCGCTCGGTCTCGATCTGAAGGCGCTCCCACGGTGACGCTGCGCCGGAATGTCGGCTGGAACGTGGTCGAGGTGGTCGTATCCAGCCTGGTCCTGTTTCTCGTCTTCAAGTTGATCGTGGCGCAGTTGGGCGTGACGTCGCTCGGTGTCTGGTCGCTCGTGCTTTCAGTCACGTCGATTGCTCGGGTGGCCGATGTGGGTGCAGCCGCCGGCCTGTCCCGTTATGTCGGCATCGCACGCGTGGCGAAGGATGCGGAGGCGGATCGAGACGCGCTTCGCTATGTGCGGACCGCGTTCGGCGTCAACGGGCTCCTCTACGTGATCCTGGCGCTCCTCATCTGGTGGCCTGCATGGAAGGCCCTGCCGCTCGTCACGCACGGAAGCGACCTTGTCGAGGCGCGGGCGCTGCTCCCCTATGCCGTTGCCTCCTTCGCGATGCTGAACGTGGCCTCGGTTGCGACGATCGCGCTGATCGGGCTGGGCCGCGGGGAGCGGAAGAGCATGCTGACACTGGGCGCGACCGCAGTGCAGGCGGTCGTCGCGATCGCCGCAATCGGGCGGTTCGGACTGGTCGGCGTCGCGATGGGGCAGATCGCGCAATATCTGGTGCTCACGATCGGTGGCTGGCTTCTCATCCGCCGCGAGTTGCGGATGGCGGCGAGCGGATGGTCGCCGTTCGCGATCGACCGCGCAGCGCTTCGCGAGATGCTGGGCTTCGGCGCGCGGTTGCAGGGCCTGAACATCGTCGCCTTCCTGTTCGAGCCGTTGGTCAAGATCGCCATTTCCTCGACGGCAGGGCTGGCGACGCTTGGTCTCTACGAACTCGCGTCGCGCACGATCCTCCAGGTCCGTCAGGTGGTGGTGACGCCGACACAGAACCTGACGCCGATTTATGCCGCGTCGTTCGCCTCCGACCGGGCGGCGCTCGATCGCACCTATCAGCAGACGAGTAGCGTCACGATCGCGATCGCGGCGATCATGATGGGCGCGATCTTCGTAGGATCGCCGGTGCTCAGCCTGATCTGGCTGGGGCGGATCGATCCATCGTTCGTCGCCTATTCGATGTTGCTGTCGGTGGGTTGGTTTGGGAACATTGCAGCGTCCCCCGCCTATCTGCTCGGCGTCGCGACCGGGGTTCTGCGCTGGAACATCGTCGCTGCGGGTATCCTCTCGTTCGGATGCCCGATTTTCGTCCTTGCTCTGCATCGCCTCGGTGCGACGGCGCTGACGGTGCCCGCGATCGCGGTGAGCGTGCTGGTCGGCGGGATCGTGATGCTACGCGGGAACGCGCGAGCGGTAGAGGTTGCCGTTCTGCCGGGCCGCGCGGTCTGGCGCGATATCTGGAATGCCCTGCGCACGCGGCTCGGCCTTCGCCCGCCGCCGGTATCGAGGGAGGTTCCGTGACCCGTTTCGTGCTGCTGACCTATGCCACGCCCGATTTCGAGCGGTTCCGATCGCGGTTGTGCGAAGACGCGAGGCGAGCGGGGTATCACCGGCTGGAAGCGCGTGGGCCGGCCGATTTCCTGTCCACGGCGTTCGCCGCGAAGCATCGCGGGATCGTCAGCCAACCGCGCGGGGCGGGCTACTGGCTTTGGAAGCCCTATTATCTGCGCGAGGTTCTGCCGACGCTCGCCGCCGACGAGGTGTTGGTTTATTCGGATGCCGGGCGGGACGATTCATACCGGGTGACGCCGCTGCCGACGGCGCTCGCCAAGCGGGTGCAAACGAACGGACGCGGCTTCGTGGTGGGACCGACGATCCCGCATCTGGGTCCGATCAGCCAATGGACCAAGCGGGACGCGCTACGCTTGCTCGGCGGAGACGAGCCCTCACTGTACGGGCGTCCCGTCGTACAGGCGACCACCAGCGTTTGGCGCAACCAGCCGGAGGCAGTCGCGTTCGTCGATGCGTGGCTGCAAGCGTCGACGGATCCCCGGACGCTGACAGACCAGCCGAACGAACTGGGCTATCCGAATCATCCTGATTTCGAGGATCACCGGCATGACCAGAGCGTCCTGTCCATCCTCGCCTATCGCCTGAACGCCGACGTCCTGGATTATGGCGACACGATCATGATGCGCCTGATGCGGGCGCGCCCGCAGTCGACCCTTGCCCAAAAGTTTCTGAAGTCGCTCGGCAATGTCGAACGGATCGAGCGTGGGATGCCGGCTGCGTTGCTATATGGTCTGGCGAACGCGAAGCACGTGCTGACCAGCCGCGTTGCGCCCTGACTGGAAATCCGCGGCGATCACTGCGTCGCGCCCGCGCCGATTCAAAAAGCCGAAGACGAAAACAGCCGCGAGGATAGGCAGGGTCGAACGGTTACCGAACGGATGCTCGATGAAGGCATCGACGACCAGTGCAATGAGCGCACATGAAACCGCCTGTGAAAACCTTGCTGCGTTTCGGATGGGCTCTGGTTTGGATATCCATGTCATACGCACGGAATTGACAACAGCTCCGACAAACAGCGCGGGTACGATCGACCCGCCCAACAAACCAAGCGAAAAGAAAGAATAAACCCATACCGAGTGGCCGAACTCGCTCCAGCCCGTATCTCCATCACGACTGACGACGCCTGCCTGGCGCAACTCAATCAAAGTATCGTAATCAAGATCGTAAGGCGCGCCGAGGCCTACGCCGAAGCCAAGTTTTGGGAGTGTGCTGGTCAACTGTTCGAACTGTGAACGGTACTCTGCGACGCGGGTAAGCGTGGTCGGGTCAGCCGAATAGCCACGTCCGGCTTCCAGGCGACTGACCCAATTCTGTACCGTCTGCGATTCAGGGTTAAGGGCAGCCGCCGCAAATAGACTGGCCGTGACGCCGACCATAATGAACAGGCGCTGGAAATTGCCCTGCCGCGCCTGAAGAAGCAAATAATACAGGCCAGCCAGAACGACGCCGCCGGCAGCACCGCGCGTCGTCGACAAAACCATCATGACCAAGCCGAACGGCGCGATAACGAATGAAACCCAGCGCTTTCCACGGATGTCAAGAAGAGGAAGGCAGAGCGCCAGTCCGATCATCATGCTCGTAGGGAAGAGCTTGTATCTGGCGTCCTTGACAGCAATACCTTGTGCGACCACGGCGTGAAAAGAAGAGGTTATCGTCGATAACACAGCTGAGATGAGAACCAGCTTGAGCAGTGTGATAGGCGATCCCCCCGCTCGAAGGAACCGGTGAATTACGAAGATTTCAGTTGTCAGGACCAAGAAGCGCAATTCAAGCTTCAGGAAGGTCATCACATCCTGATGTCGAAAAACCTGAAGCACTACCGGGTAGATAATCAGCGCGAGCGCAAGTCGCTCGAGATTACGCGAATTCTTACCCAGCGCGATCACGGGTGGAGGGCAGGATAGCCACGAATAGCCGCACGCGGCGAAGAACGCTGCCATCAGGATGTATTGGAATGCGCTTCCGCCAGCCTCGGATCCGCGAAAGTCCAGGCATAGTATCAGCAGCGTGGCACCGACAGCGATTGTCGCACGCGACATCGATCGTGACGGCGCACGATCTCGAACCGCAGATACGAAGGAGGGCGGCAGATAGGCGGCGCTCATGCCCATTGTTCAAGTCCCTCCTATTGCGATGGGGGCCCCATCCCGCCGGATACTCGCCTCATGCGCCGCCGCGTCATCCGCGGCGAAACGCTCACGGATGACGCGGGCGGGGACGCCGGCGACGATGGTGTAGGGCGCAACGTCCCTCGTCACAACCGATCCTGAACCGACGACGGCGCCGGCGCCGATCGTGACGCCTTCGACGATCGTCACCCGCTGGCCGACCCAAGCGTCCAGCTCGAACGTCGTGACCGGCCGCTCGCCTTCCGGCCAGCCGAGTCGGGTGGGGGTACCGATCAGGTCGGTCCGGTGGTCGGCGCCGACGATCTGGCAGTCGGCGGCTACCATGCACAGGTCGGCGACGACGATCGGCCCCGTCGCGCTGAACCCGCCGCCGAGATACGCGTAGCGGCCGATCCGCGATCCTACGCCAAAGACGGGCGGGCGGCGGCGATCCCACTGGAAGCCCTCGCCGATCTCCGCCGCGCCGGTCCGTCGCCGGAGCGTCGGCAGCAGCAACGCGCGCAGGCGCCGTTTCCATACCGGCTCGACCTCGGCGCGGCAGCGCGCGATCACTGCCTCTGCGGCGCGATCCGGCGCGGCCAGCGCGCGCGATGCGGGACGGCGGTTCCTAGCCATGGGGACGATCGCCGACGACTTCGTGCAATTGCGCAGCGATGAGCTCGGCCTGGATTTCGGGCGTCCAGCGCGCCTCGATCTCCGCGCGGCAGGCGGCGCGAACCGCCGCTCGATCAGTCGCTTTGTCGAGCCAGCCGGTGATCGTGTCGGCCAGGTCGTGTGCGTCGTCGACGGCGAAGAACGCCCCCGTTTCACCCGGACGCACCGCAGCTACCTCCGGCATCTGCCGGTCGAGCGCGCCATGCGTGATGACGGGCGTGCCGTACATCATCGAATGCATCGCGGTCAGCCCGACCTTCCCAGGCGAGACGGTGACGTCAGCGCCGTAGAGCAGCGGGCCAATCGCGTCCTCGTCGTAGACCGCACCGTAAAAATGCGCGTCGACGCCGAGTGCGCGCGCCTGCCGCTCGAGCGCATCGCGGCAGGGCCCATCGCCGACGAGCAGCACGTTGACCGGCGTACCACGCGCGCCCAGCATCGCCGCTGCCTCCAGTAACAGGTCGAAGCGACACAGCGGCGTCAGGCGCGCCGTGCAGATGATGAGGGGGCGGGCGGGATCGGCGAACAGTCGGCGCGGATCGGCATCTGCATGCTCGCCGTTTTCAATCGAGCGGACGACCGCGCTTGCGGCAGCGACGTCGAGGCTGTTGAAGATGACCGACACGCGCTCGGCCGGGAATCCGCTGCTCTCGGCGAGTAACCGGGCTCGGGGCGCATAGACCAGCACGCGGTCGGCCAGCCTGAAGAAGAGGTGGCGATAGGCCCTGCGCAGCCCGCGATGCTCGCGCAGCCAGCCATGCCCCCAGAACATCACGCGGCGCCCGCGCAGGCGTGCCGCCACCGCCCCCAACCACGTCGACGCAAAACGCGGGTCACCGAGATAGACGATCACGTCGTAGTCGCGCAGCGCCGCAGTGATTCCGGCGGTCTGCCAGCTGATCGGCCCGAGTGGGCGGAAGGATACGGGCTCGAAATGGCGAACCGCGTCCGGGTGGGCAAGCGCGATGCCCCAGCGCTCGTCCACGCTACCGAAAAAGGTGATGTCGAGCGTGGGGTCGCGATCGAGCGCGGCCATCACCGGCTCTCGATAATGCGCCCAGAAATGATACACCATCGCCACCCTGAGCGGTGCGGCGCGTCGGGATGTCATCGATAGTCCATCGCAAGCGCCATGCGAAGCTTGGCCATCATCCAGCCGGCACCCACGTCTGCAACCAGGTTGCGACCGGCCCATTCGTGGCGCTCGATCCTCCGCTCATGTTTCAACGCGTCGCTCTCGATCAGATCGGTAACGGCCTGCGCGATCGCAGCCGGGTGCCGGGGCGGTATCGTCCTGCCACGGATAGGGTCCTGAAGGCAAATAGAGGCACCGACCACGTCGCTGGTGATCGCGGCGGCACCGCATAGCAACGCCTCGCTGACGATGACGCCCCAGCCGTCGTCCGTGGTATGCGAGGGCTGGATGAGGATATCGACTGCTTCCAGCAGTATCGGTACGCGAGCCATCGGCACCACGCCCTCGAAACGGATGTGCGGATTTGCGTCGGCCATCGCCCGGGCGCTATCGGCAAGAACGCCTGCGCCGGCGATCACCGCGTCGACCGTCGCGCCAAGCGCATCGACGGCGGTCAGGAAATCCGCGAAGCCCTTTTCCGGTACGAGCCGCCCGACATAGGCGATCGTCGGCCGTCGCGGTGCGCGGACGGGCGGGGGATCGCGCGGGGGAATGAAATAGGCGAACGGGACGATGCGCCCGGGCCTATAGCCGGTCGACCGGAACCAGGCAGCGCCATGCGCGCCGATCGCGAAGACGAGCATCGCGCGCTGCCGGATTCGTCCCTCCGTCAGCCAGCTCTGCAGCCAGCGCAGGCGCCCGCGGAAACCCTCCCGCACGCGTGGCTCGTGAATGATCGCGAAGCGCCAGCCTTCGACCTGGCAATATCTCAGTCCGCGGGCGATGCACGGAACCCGGCGAAGGCCCAGGAACAGGTGAACGGTCCCGCGCGGCAATGCGGCCATCTTCGCCCGCTGCTGGGCGGCATCGAGCCCGATATGCTGGTCGAACGTAATCGGCGCGTCCGCATCCCAGCCGAGCGCGATCCGCTCGGACGGCACGCCCTCCTGCACGAATGTCGTCACCGATGCCACGTCGCCGCGCGCGGCAAGCGCGGCGATCAACGGCGAGAGATGCGGCGAAGTCTGCGGCAGATAGAAGGCCAGATGCAGAGGCGGCGCGGCCGATGCTGCGGCATCGACCGCATCCTGATCCAACTCGAACATCGGCGCGCCCCCCGGTCGGCCCAATAACGGTGCGTGCGCCCTGCCACAGGTCAATGAATCGTTAAAGCACGAAGATCGGACCAAAAAGGGTCAGCTAGAGCCCGGCCTGCGTCATATTGAACACGACGGGTCGTTGGATCGAAACCTTCTGAATGGCGGTGCCGGTCGTGGTCGCCTGGATCATCAAGGCGCAGGGCCCCGCACCGACCGTCGCCTCGGTATAGAGCCACTGGTCGAGCCCGTTTACCTGATCCTCGTCATAGGTGAGGAACCCGTTGCTGCTGCCGCTGCCGCCGTTCAGGAACACGCGGGTCTTGAGCGTCCCCGGCGTGCAGCCCGTCGACCGGACGCGGCAACCGATCGCGACGCGGTCGCCCGTCGTCCAGCCGAGTGCAGACAACGACTGCCCGCTCCCCTGGAAGCCGACATTGGTGACTGGACCCGTAAATGTCGCCGACAACCAGTTGCCGAAGCTTCCGTCCGTTGCCGCTTCGACGGCATAGGTCGCGCCGCTGCCGACCGCGAACCAGCTTGTCGGAACCGCTGTTCCGACGCCGCCGAAGCTGACGGCGTTGCGGCAGAGGAGGCCGTTGGCGTCGGTCGTTTCGTCCAGCAGCGCGCCGAACGGCGACAGGCGGCCGGGATTGTCCAGCACCGCCTGCAGTTCGCCGGCGATCGCGTCGATGCCGAGAGCACTCGGGTGCACGCCGTCGACGTTCATGCCCGGCGCATAGCCGCCAGCGGCGGCGACGCTCGGCCAGCCGTTCGCATGCGCGATGCCCTCGCGCGCGCAATAGAGCTGGCGCCAGAGCTGGAGCGCGGCATGCTGCTTGTGGCGGGTGCCGTCGCCTTGGTTGGGCAGCATGCCCAGATCCACCGGCTCGACCCCCGATGCGCGCAGCCGTCGCCACGTCTCGATCAGGTTGGCGCGGGCCGTGGCGACCGGAATGCCTTGTGCGATGTCGTTGGTGCCGCCGTTCACGACGCACCGACGCACGCCGGTCGCGACAGCGGCGGGGACCGTCGCCAGGATCTGATCGGTGCGGGTGCCGCCCACGCCGAGTATGTGGCTCGGGTTGACGCGATAGCGACCGGATCGGTTCGCGGCCCGCTGGACGATCGATCCGCCAGCGATGAAGGTCGAAATGCTGTCGCCGATGACCGACAAATTGCCGTCCGACGTGCGGGCTGGCGTCGGCAGCGGTGCAAGATAGCTGAGCATGGTCGCCTCCTTCAGTCGAGATTTGACACGGCGGCGACCGCGGTCGTCTCGCCCGCCACGATCGTCTTCGCCTCGAACGGCAGGATCGTCAGGCCTGCTGCGACGGGCACCGTCAGGACGGTGTCGCTGGCCAGGCGGAGGGCGACGTTGCCGCCGCGCGTCGCGACGATCGCTACCGCGCGACCGGGGCTCTGATCGACGCCCGCAACGAACGGCGTCGCCCGGCGATAGCTTCGTTCCCGCATCGGCATGGGGTCGTCGGGCGTCACCGCGACCGCGCTGCCATCGAGCGCGGCGAAGTTCAGTGCGGCGCGGGGCACGAACCCGCCCGGCGCATCGGTGTTGATCGGCATCTGTCGGCTCCCATTCCCGTTTCGGAAAGCTGGGGCCTAGATCAATCGGACGCCTGTAGGACAGAACGAATAAAGAACGATCGAACGGTTATCTATTTGTTCGTCATGGCGCGGGCCTGTGCCACGAACTGCTCGAGGATCATCGGCCGGCTCCAGCGTTCGATCGCCCGCTGTCGTGCGGCCCGACCCAGTGCCGCGCACTGATCCGGATCGTCGAGCAGCGTTCGGATCGATTCGGCGAGCGCCACTGCATCGCCGGGCGGCGATACGAGCCCGCAGCCGGCCACCTCGTCCGCAATCCCCGTGCCCGGCGCAGCCGTCGCGGCGATCGGCCGGCCCGACGCCAGCATGTTCGCCATTTTCGAAGGCAGGACCAGGTCGGCCGCCTCCGAAATCTGCGGCAGGAGATGCACCGTCGCCAGACCGAGCAGCTCGCCAAGCGCCTCTCGGGGCTGAAGGTCGTGGAGTTGCACGTTGTCGAGCTCGCGGCTCATCGCCGCCAGCCGCTCCCGATTGGGTCCCTGGCCGCAGATCACGAAGAGCAGGTCGTCGCGATCGCGCAGCAGGCGCGCGGCTTCGATGACGATCTCGATGCCCTGCTTGTTGGCGATGTTGCCCGAATAAAGCGCGACATGGCGATCGCCGACCTGCCACTCGCGGCGGAACAGGGAGGGGCGGTCAAGCGGCTCGATCGCGTCGATCTCCGCCCAGTTGCGTAGCTCGCCGATCCGGTCCGGTGCGACGCCCTTGGCTGCCAGCCGGCGACACATCTGGGGCGATATCGTCGTGATCCGGTCGGCCTGCGCAAGCAGGCGCCGCTCGGTCGCGTGTGCCAGGCGTGCGGCCCGGCTGCCCGCCGGGATCAGCCCCGTCGCCTCGGCCGCGTCGACCTCGAAGTCCTGAAGGTGCACCCAGAGCGGACAGCCGGCCCGGCGCGCCGCGCGCCGCGCGACCGGAATGCTCAGCAGCGACGGCGCGATTGCGAGGATCAGGTCGGGGCGCCCCTCGGCGATCGAGCCGCGCATCGCCGCCCACGCGGCGGCGGCGAAGCTGGCATGGTGCGCGATCCGCCGCGCACCGCTGGGATTGCGGGGTACGTAAAGGGGGACGCGCACCACCTTTACCCCGTTCTCGACCCGCCGCTTGATCCGGCGGCTGCGATAGCCGTCGGCGATCCGCCAGTCGGGATAATAGGGCTGGGCGGTGACGACGGTGACGTCGTATCCCGCCGCCGCGAACGCCTCGGCCACGCCGCTGGTATATACGGCGATGCCGACCGGCTCAGGCGCGTAGTTTATGCCAAGGATAACGATCTTCATGTCACGCGACGCCCGTGGCTCAGGTGGAGGATCGGCAATTCGAGAACCCTGGGGTCCGGCCGCGACAGCCGATCAATAGGCGTTGCGGTGCACGATCACGGAGAAGGTTGCCAGCAGGATCCTGATATCGCGCAAAATGCTCCAGCCGACGACGTATTCGAGGTCGGACTGCAACCGATAGACCAGGTCGTCGCGGGTATTCGTAGCCCCGCGATAGCCCCGCACCTGGGCAAGGCCGGTCAGGCCCGGCTTGATCCGATGGCGATGCCAATACCGCTCGTCGACCTCCCAGAAAAGCTTGTCGCCCGCCATCGAGCCGAGCGCATGCGGGCGCGGGCCGACGAGGCTCATCTCGCCCTTCAGCACGTTCAGGAGTTGCGGCAACTCGTCCAGGCTCGTGCGGCGGATGAACGCGCCGATCCGGGTGATGCGGTCGTCGTCGCGCATGGTCGATCGATGGCCGGCGGCATCGCAGTTCTGCACGCGCATGCTGCGGAACTTGAGCATCGTGAACAGGCAGTTGCCGCGCCCAACACGCTTCTGATGGAAGAGCACCGGACCGCCGTCCTCCAGCCGGATCGCGATCCCGACGGCGAGCATGATCGGCGCCAGCAGCACGAGTGCGGGGACGACGATCGACAGGTCGAGCGCCCGCTTGGCGATCCGGCGCGGCAGGTCGAGCGCGACCTCCGCGACGATGACCGTGCCGAAGTCGCCATAATGGCGCGCGCCGATCGCGCCCAGGTCGCGCACTTCCTCGTCGATGATCTCGCCGGCGATGTTCGCGCCCTTGAGCGCCATCGCCCAGGCCCGGCGCCGCTCGCGCGGGCAGGCGACGATCACGCGATCGACCTGCGACAGGAAGGCACCGAGGCGATCGAGCGCGATCGGATCATTGGAATCGGGCGAGAGGCAGTAATGTACGGCGTCGACGCGCTCGATCCCGTCGAGATGCGGCACGTCGATCCCGTCGACGACGATGACCTGGGTCGTGCGCACATCGATGCGGAACAGCCGAAGCGCTCGTGCAAAGAGCAGGCGCCCGATCGGCAGGCCGACCATCGCACCGGCGGTGCCCGCGCCGAAACTGATGCGCGAGAAGGCATCGCTCGTCTTGAGAAAGAAGGCGAGCATGAGCAGCGCCGCGGCGGCGATCAGCAGCGCGCCCCAGCTACGCGTGATCCCGATCCGCGTCTGCTCGAGTACGGGCGAGGCATAGGCGCGGCGCACATAGGCCGCGACGAGGTAAAGAATCAGAAGGATCGCGGTCAGCGGCGGCGTGTTCGGCGCGCCGAACACCGATCCGTGCCGCAGCAGATCCGTACCGGCGAAGGCACCGAGCACGACCGCGGAATCGACCGCGATCAACGCCCCGGTCAGGTTGACGCGCTGTCGCTCCCGCACGCGCGAGGGCAAGCGATTGGCAAAGGGCAGGTTGGCAAGGGGAAGGGAATGCTGCACTCGCTGGACGTTGGCCCCGGTCCGCAATGTTTCGTGCAAGCCCATTTTGCCCCCTTGGCGCGATCAAGCGGACGGTCGTTCTTTAACGCACCTGCCATCGCTCATCTGCGGCCGGACCCAACTAGCCACGCCTTGTCTTTAGTGCAGTGCAACAACGTTATCAAAGTATTTCTATACGACTAGGATCGTACCGTAGTGCATCCACGGCCGCCGAACGTGATGCGGCTCAGGCGCACCAACCAAACGAACGAATTGATTTTGCGCGACGTTCACGAGCGGCGCCGAAGGCCGGTCTTGTTGGCCAAGCGGGCGGACCGTCTGGAAACGGCACAGCCGGCCCGACGCTCGGCAGCGGGTGTCCCGGCAAGAAATGCGACTCGCGCCGGTCAGCGTTCGTGGAAGCTGCGGTACCAGTCGACGAACCGCGGCACGCCTTCGGCCAGCGACGTGCGCGGCGCAAACCCCAGGTCGCCGGCGATCGCGGCGATGTCGGCATAGGTGGCGGGGACATCGCCCGGCTGCATCTCGCGATGCTCGCGGATGGCGGGGCGGCCGCACGCCGCCTCGATCAGGTCGATGAGCGTGCCGAGCTGTTCGGGGTGGTTGTTGCCGATATTGTACAGTCGATGCGGGGCGCGGCTGCCCCCGGCCTTACCCGCGCCGTCGTCGGGCGGCGGGTTGTCGAGGCAGGCGACGACACCGGCGACGATATCGTCGATATAGGTGAAGTCGCGCTGCATCCGGCCGTGGTTGAATACCTGGATCGGTCGCCCCTCCAGGATCGCGCTGGTAAACAGCCACATCGCCATGTCGGGGCGACCCCATGGCCCATAGACGGTGAAAAAGCGGAGGCCCGTCTGTGGGATGCGATAGAGATGCGCGTAGGTCTCGCTCATCAGCTCGTCGGCCTTCTTGGTCGCGGCGTATAGCGAGACGGGATGATCGACGCGATCCTCGACCGAGAACGGCAGCTTCTCGTTCGCGCCATAGACCGAGGAGGACGAGGCATAGACGAGGTGACGCACCCCCCGGTGGCGCGCGAGTTCGAGCAGGTTGACGTGCCCGACCAGGTTCGAGCGGACATAGGCACGCGGATTTTCGAGCGAGTAACGCACGCCCGCCTGCGCCCCCAGATGGGCGATCCGGTCGAACGCCACCCCTGCAAGCGCGGTATCGAGCGCCGTCTCGTCGGCGAAGTCGAGCCGGTGGAAGGCGAACGTATCGCCATGACGGCGGGCCAGCGTGTCGAGCCGCGCCTGCTTAAGCGCCGGATCGTAATAGGCATTGAGGTCGTCGATGCCGATCACCCGCTCGCCGCGCGCCAGCAGCGCATCGGCCAGGTGAAAGCCGATGAACCCGGCCGCGCCCGTCACCAAGATCGTCATTCCGCCATCCGTCCCATGGGTGTCGTTCGCTCGCTATAGCCGCGGTTCTTGCCAAAGCGTCACGGGTCATTGCGAAATCGGCCGCGCGGGCCGGTTTGCATCCCCGTTTCGCGCCGGCTAGACCCGCGCCGGGCAAAGGGAGGCATTCGTGGCAGAGGCAAGGGTTCGGACGGCGGTATTTCCCGTAGGAGGGCTGGGCACCCGTTTTCTACCCGCGACCAAGGCGATTCCGAAGGAAATGCTGCCCGTCGTCGACCGGCCGCTGATCCAATATGCCGTCGACGAGGCGATCGAGGCGGGGATCGAGCGGCTGATCTTCGTCACCGGGCGCGGCAAGTCGGCGATCGAGGATCATTTCGACATCGCCTATGAGCTCGAGGCGACGATGGGTGCGCGAGGCAAGGACCTGTCGGTCCTGACCCCGACCCGCCGGACGCCGGGCGACATTGTCTATGTCCGCCAGCAGGAGCCGATCGGTCTCGGCCACGCGGTCTGGTGCGCGCGGCACGTCGTCGGCGACGAGCCCTTCGCGATCTTCCTCCCCGACGAATTGATGGTCGGCACGCCCGGCTGCATGGCGCAGATGGTTGCGGCCTATGAAAAGGTTGGCGGCAACGTCGTCTGCGGCTATGAAGTGCCCCAGGATCAGACGGACAAATACGGCATCGTCGAGCCGGGCGCGGTCGACGGCGACCTGGTCGAGGTGAAGGGGCTGGTCGAAAAGCCGAAGCGCGGCACCGCGCCGTCCAACTTGATGATCCCCGGCCGCTACATCCTCCAGCCCGACGTGATGCGCATCCTCGAGACGCAGGGACCGGGCGCGGGGAACGAGATCCAGCTGACCGACGCGATGGCGCAGCTGATCGGGCGCCAGCCGTTCCACGCGTTCAAGTTCGGCGGCGAGCGCTACGATTGCGGCGACAAGGCCGGGTTTGCCACGGCCAACTTCGCGCTGTCGCTGGAGCGCGAGGAGATCGGCGACAAGCTGCGCGAATTCGCAAAGGCGCGGCTCGCTTGAATCGTCGTCACCCCGGATCAGGTCCGGGGTGACGATGGATTTAGGCGGCGGTGTTTCCGCCGGCCAGCTTCGCCTCGAGCGCCTCGATCCGCGCCTTGAGCGCGTCGTTCTCGTCGCGGGCGGCGGCGGCCATGGCCTTTACCGCCTCGAACTCGTCGCGCGCCACGAAGTCGAGCCCGCCGATCCACTCGCGCGCGCGCTCGCGCGCGGCCGACTCGGCCTCGCGGCCCATGCCGGCGATCGTGCCGGCGGCGCCGTTCAGGATCTTGGCGAAATCGTCGAACAGGCGGTTTTCGGTCTGCATGATGTAAGTGTCCGGTTGTTCAGAGCTGAATCTGGGTGGTGCTGCCCGAGGGCACAAGGGTTTCGCCGTTCGGGTTCAGCCGATCGATCTCGAACGCGAGGATCGAGGCGAAGGTCAGCCAGGCGAGATACGGCACCATCAGCCACGCAGCCTGTCGCCGTACCCGCGCAAAGGCGAAGGTGGTGGCGATCGCCAGTGCGAGGATGACGATGATCTCGACCGCCGCAAAGCTGACGAGGTGCATGCCAAAGAAGATGATCGACCAGGTAAGATTGACCAGCAACTGCACGACGAACAGCGCGATCGCGATGCCGCGCCCCTTCGCCCCGCGGGCGTTAAGGATCATCGCGATCGCCACGCCCATCAGGATGTAGAGGATCGACCATACGACGGGAAACGCCCAGCCCGGCGGCTGCCAGCTCGGCTTCGACAGCGCCTGGTACCAGGGATTGGCATCGCCCGACGGCACGACGGCGCCGGCCGCGAAGCCAAGGAAGAGCACCAGCGGCACCGTCACGAACGCCCAGCGGGCGTAGGACCAGCGCAATTGTCCCTTCGAGGCGATCTCTCGCATTCCCATCCTTTGCTTCTCGGGTCGATCCGAATTGGCGCCAAGCCGTAGCGGGGCAGGCGGCGGGCATCAATCGGGCGTATCGTCGCCCCGGCGTGCCGAAATCAGAAACTCGACATTCCCCTCCGGCCCGGTGATCGGGCTTTGCGTCACGCCCTCGACGGTCCAGCCGATGCCGATCAGCCAGTCGGCAACCTCGCGGCAAACACGCTCGTGGACTGCGGGATCGCGGACCACGCCGCCCTTGCCGACCTCCTCGCGCCCCGCCTCGAACTGCGGCTTGATGAGCGCGACGAGGCGGCCGCCGGGGCGGACGAAGGCGAGGGGGCGGTCGAGCACCTTGGCGAGGCCGATGAAGCTGGCGTCACACACGACGAGGTCGATGGGTTCGGGGATGTGCGCGTCGGTCAGGATGCGCGCGCTGGTCTGTTCGTGAACGACGACGCGGTCGTCCTGCCGCAGCTTCCACGCCAGCTGATTGGTGCCCGAATCGACCGCATACACGCGGACCGCGCCGCGCGTCAGCAATACGTCGGTAAAGCCACCGGTGGAGGAGCCCACGTCGATCGCGACCGCGCCCGCCACGTCGATTTCGAACGCCGTCAGCGCATGGTCGAGCTTGATCCCGCCGCGCGACACCCAGGGATGGTCGCGCCCGCGCACCTCGATCGCCGCATCCTCGGGCAGGGCGGTGCCGGGTTTGTCGAGCTTCCGCTCGCCCGAAAAGACGAGGCCCGCCATTACCAGCGCCTGGGCACGGCTGCGGCTTTCGGCGAGGCCGCGATCGACGATGATCTGGTCGAGGCGCTTCTTGGGCATGGCCCCGCCTAGCGACGAACCGCTCGGCGCAAAAGCCCCGCCGCCCACCGGGAACCTATTGCATACTCCGAGAGTAGGAATTAAATCATCGAGTGACGAGGGCGGTTGCCCGCCGGCCGTACCCCTAGAGCGACTTTTCGGGCGCCGTCCCCGTCACCCTGTTCAAAGGAGAGCGGCCATGACGATCTTCTCCGAAAGCCCCGCACGGCCCGTCGTGCTGACGGTGCCCGGTCTCGGCTGCTCGGGACCCAGCCACTGGCAGAGCCTGTGGGAGGATACGCTGCCCGACACCCAGCGGGTCGAGCTGGGCATGTGGAACAAGCCGCATCGCAACGCCTGGGTGACGAAGCTCGACCAGGCGATCCGCACGACGCGCGCGCCGGTGGTGCTGGTGGCGCACAGCCTCGGCTGCCTCGCGGTCGCGTGGTGGGCGGCGCTGTCGCCGCAGCCCTATGGCTGGCCGGTCGCGGGCGCGCTGCTGGTGGCGCCCGCCGACGTGGATCGCGCCGACGTCCATCCCGACATCGCCGCGTTCAAGCCGTCGCCGCGCCAGCTGCTGCCATTCCCGTCGATCCTCGTCGCTTCCACCGACGATCCGTGGATCGAAATCGAGAAGGCACGCAGCCTCGCCGCGCAGTGGGGCAGCCACTTCGTCGATGCCGGCGCGCAGGGGCATCTCAATGCCGCCAGCGGGATCGGCAGCTGGATCGAGGGTCAGGACCTGCTCGAACGGTTGATCGACGCCTCCACCGACCGCCGCGGCCAGCCGCGAACAGCGGGCGAGGCGCGGCAGGTGCTGGCGATCAACGCGACCGAGGCAGCGGAGCGGCATTACCTGCGCTGACCGACCGGATCAGAGGGGCGGGAGGTTCGCCTTCAGCTCCTCGATCCACAGCCGCGCATTGCCGTCCGACGGCGCGCGCCAGTCGCCGCGCGGCGATAGCGAGCCCGCGCCCGAAACCTTCAGACCGTTGGGGATCGCCGACCGCTTGAACTGGCTGGTGCGGAAGAAGCGGTCGAGGAACGACTCCAGCCACTTGGCGATCGTCGGCAGGTCATAGGCGCCCCGCGCCTCGGCCGGCAGGTTCGCGGGCCAGCGCCCCGCGGCCGCATCGGCCCATGCGTGCCAGGCAAGGAACGCGATCTTCGACGGCGCCAGCCCCTGTCGGACCGCATGGTGCAGGAAGAAGTCATGGAGCGCGTACGGCCCGATCCGCCCCTCGGTCGACTGCATCGCGCCGCTGGCGTCGGCGGGAATCAGCTCCGGGCTGATCTCGGTGCCTAGGATCGTCTCCAGCACCGTATCGGTCGCGGCGTCGTACTGGCCGCTGGCGATCGTCCAGCGGATCAGGTGCTGGATCAGCGTTTTCGGCACGCCGGCATTGACCGCATAATGGCTCATCTGGTCGCCGACGCCGTAAGTGCACCAGCCGAGCGCGAGTTCGCTGAGGTCGCCGGTGCCGAGCACGATCCCGCCGCGCTGGTTGGCGAGACGGAAGAGATAGTCGGTGCGCAGCCCCGCCTGCACATTCTCGAACGTCACGTCATATTGCGGTTCGCCCGCGGCGAATGGGTGGCCCATGTCCTTCAGAAGCTGGTTCGCCGTGGGGCGGATGTCGATCTCCTCGCCGGTGACGCCGAGCGCGCGCATCAGGCCCCAGGCGCTCGCCTTCGTCGCCTCACCTGTCGCGAAGCCGGGCATGGTGAAGCCGAGAATATCGGTGCGCGGATAACCGAGGCGATCGAACGCCTTGGCCGCGACGAGCAGCGCGTGCGTCGAATCGAGGCCGCCCGACACACCGATCACCAGCCGCTTCGTCCCCGTCGCGGCGAGGCGCTGGCGCAGCCCCTCGACCTGGATGTTGAACGCCTCGTAACAGTCGGCGTCGAGCGTTTCGGGATGATCGGGAACGAAGGGGTAGCGGCGCACTGCGCGCTTGAGCCCCACATCGGCGAAGTCTGGCCGGTGGTCGAAGGTGACGCGGCGGAAGCGCGTTTCGGGATGCCCGTTCGCCGCTGCGCAGTCGTTGAACGTGCCTGTGCGCGCGCGCTCCAGCCGGATGCGGCCGGCATCGACGTCGGCGATCACCAGTTCGCTCGCCAGATCGAACCGCTCCGATTCGGCAAGCAGTTCGCCGAGTTCGTGGACCATGCCCTGTCCGTCCCAGGCGAGGTCGGTGGTGCTCTCGCCCGGCCCGCTCGCAGAATAGACATAGGCGGCGATCGCTCGCGCCGATTGTGCGGCGGACAGCAGCATCCGCTCGCGCGCCTTGCCGACGACGATGTTCGAGGCGGACAGGTTGGCGAGGATCAGCGCGCCGGCCATCGCGCCCGCCGTCGAGGGGGGGAGCGGTGCCCAGTAATCCTCGCAGATTTCGGCGTGGAAGACGAAGTCGGGCAGGTCGCTGGCGGCGAAGATCAGGTCGGTGCCGAACGGCGCTACCTGTCCGGCGAGCGTGATGTCCAGCCCCGACAGGCCGATACCGGAGGCGAACCAGCGCTTCTCGTAATATTCGCGATAGTTGGGCAGGTAGCTCTTGGGCACCACGCCCAGGATGCGGCCACGCGCGATCACCACCGCGCAATTGTAGAGCCGACCGTTGCGCCGCGCCGGTGCACCGATCAGCAGGACGGGGCGCAGGTCCGCACTCGCCGCGACGATCCGCTCAAGCCCCGCCTCGACCGCCGAGAGCAGCGCGTCCTGCAGGTGCAGGTCGTCGATGGCATAGCCGCTGAGATTGAGTTCGGGAAAGACGACGAGGTCCACCGCCGCCGCATCCGCCTCGCGCGCCAGTCGGATCGCATGTTCGGTTGCGGCGGTCGGATCGGCGACGACGCCCGGCGGGGTCGCGGCGGCGACGCGGACGAAGCCTTGAGCATGATGCGACCAGAAACGATGCGTCAACAAAACGGCTCCCCGAACGGCTCAGCGCCATTCGTTAGCACCGAAACGTCCGCCGGGATGCCCCGTTTCTTGGGTAGTCTCAGCCCTTGGCGGCGTAGACCAGGGCGCCTTCGCCCAGATGGTCGAACACGCGCTGCAACTCGGTCTCGCCCACCGCGAAGCAACCCTGGCTGCGGCCAAGCTTGCCGTGCGTGGTCAGCATGTCCTTGTTCGCGTACCAGGCGGCGTGGATGACGATCGCGCGGGCAAGCGCGTTCGAGTTGGTCGGGTCGAGCCCGATCAGCCGCTGCGACCGGCCGTGCTGGCCGACATAGTAATTGTCCGCGACGAACGCGCCCTCGCACGTCGCCTCCGACCCGTCGTCGTTCGAGAAGCGCTGAAGGAATGCGGTGTGGCCGGGGTCGGAGCCGATGCCATGCGCGACAAGGAGCTTGTCGACGCGGCCGTTCGCCACGTCGATCAGCGCAAGGCGCGAGCGGTAGGAAGCGGGCGTGAAGTCGATGATCGCGATGCGGTCGCGCTGGCGAAGCTGGCCGGCATTGGCATCGCGCGCGGCCATCGCGCGCTCGACCAGCGCCTGCGACACGCCGGGTATGCGCGGCATCGCCGGTGCGGCGGCGGCAACGACTGCCGGCTGCGCCACCGGGGCGACGCGCGGTGCCGGCTTGGTGCCGAGGCTGCTCACCGACTGGAGCGGCTGACGCATGCAGCCCGGCACGAAGATCGCCGCCGCGGCGATCCCGCCCGCGCGCAGCATCCCCCGGCGGGACGCGGTTCCGGTTAACAAGTCGTTCACGATGAGCTAAGCCCCACCACTGGTCTTGGCATATGCGGGCATATAGCATGACGGCACCGGATTTTCGGGGACTTGACGCCGCCTCGCCCGCGCTTTCGTCCCGGCGAAACCACGGTTCGCCGAGAGCGGCACGGATATTGCGCCGAGCCGTGGCACCTTTCGTCGCCGCGCTGCTGATGCTGGCGGGGGCGGCCGCCATTCCAGCGTTCGCGCAGCTTCCCGATCTCGAATCGCGGGCGCAGTCATTGCGGAACGGCGAGTATGTCTGGGCGGACCGCGGCGGCGAAGGCGCGGTGGCGATCGTCGTCAGCCTCGCCGATCAGGTCGCCTATGTCTATCGCGGCGGCGCGCTTATCGGGGTGTCGACGATCTCGACCGGCAAGCCTGGCAAGTCGACGCCGGCGGGCGAATTCACGATCCTGCAGAAGAAGGTCTTCCACCGCTCGAATCTCTATTCGAACGCGCCGATGCCCTACATGCAGCGGCTGACCTGGACCGGCATTGCGCTCCATGCGGGGCATCTGCCGGGCTATCCCGCCTCGCACGGCTGCATCCGGTTCCCCGCGGCGTTCGCCAAGCAGCTTTACGCGATCACCGAGATGGGCGGCGCGGTCAGCGTCGTGCCCGACGTGGCGCGCGGTCCCGCGCGCCCGCAGCCGCGCGAACTGCCGCCGGTGCGGATGGCGCAGGCGCCGCGCGCTGCCGCGCCGGTGCTGGTGGCGGATGCGCGCGGGGCACTGCGTCACGACGACGAAGTGCGAGCCGGTGAGGACAGCGCCGCGCCGCGGATCGAGGTTGCGGCCGAAACCGCCTCTTTCGCCAGCTACGATGCGGTGTTCGCCCAAGGGTACGGCGCGCGCGGCGCCGATTAGCTCGCTAGGCGGATCGGCGGGGCTTCGCTGACGGGCGGCTGCGGCTGGTCGGGCCAGATGCCGCGGGTGTCGTAGACGCGCTTGGCCGCGCGCTCTTCGAGGGGGACAGAGCGGAAGACGTCATGATCGACGAGGACGACCAGGATCGGGCACGTCTCGAGCGCGGTGTCGATATCGATCAGGCTGGCGCCGCTGCCGTCGAACGCGCTTGGCAGCGTGTCGGCATAGGGCTCCACGATCCGCACCCGATCGCCGAAACGGTGGGCTAGGGACGCGGCGACCTTGAGCGCGGGGCTTTCGCGGAAGTCGTCGATGTTCGCCTTGAACGCGAGGCCGAGGCAGGCGACTGGGGCGCCGGGCATCGCCTCGATCAGCGCTTCGGCCCGGCCGATCGTGTAGCCCGTCTTGGCATCGTTCACCTCGCGCGCGGTGCGGATCAGCGGGGTATTCTCCGGATCGCCATGGACGAGGAACCAGGGATCGACCGCGATGCAGTGCCCGCCGACGCCGGGGCCGGGCGACAGGATGTTGACGCGCGGATGCCGGTTGGCGAGGCGGATGACTTCCCACACGTCGATGCCGAGATTGCCCGCCACCACCGACAATTCGTTGGCAAAGGCGATGTTGACGTCGCGGAATGCGTTTTCGGTGAGCTTGGTCATCTCCGCCGCGCGCGCGGTGGTGGTGACACACGCGCCGCGCACGAAGCGGCGATAGAATTGCAGCGCCTTTCGCGCGCAACGCGGCGTGATGCCACCGATGACGCGGTCGTTGTCAATCAGCTCGACCAGGATGCGGCCGGGCAGCACCCGTTCCGGGCAATAGGCGATGGCGATGTCGGGCGTGCCCGGCCCCATGCCGGGGACCTTCAGGTCGGGGCGCAGCTTCGCCAGCAGGTCGCGCACCTTCTCGGTCGTGCCGACCGGCGAGGTCGATTCGAGGATCACCACGTCGCCGGCCTTCAGCGCGGCGGCGACGGTCGTCGCGGCCTTGAGCACATAGCCGATGTCGGGCGCATGATTGTCGCCGAACGGCGTCGGCACCGCGATCACGAATACGTCGGCCGGCTCGATCAGCGTCGAGGCGCGCAAATTGCCGCGCGCGACCACGCCGGAGACGAGGCCGTCGAGGTCGATCTCCTCGATATGCACGCGGCCCGAATTGACGGTGTCGACGACCGTCTGGCTCACGTCGATGCCCAGCACCTGTGCCCCCGTCCGCGCGATCACCGCGGCGGTGGGCAGGCCGATATAGCCGAGGCCGAGGACCGCGACCTTGAGTTCAGCGTCGGTGGGCATCCGCGACAAGCTCCGATATCCGTGCCGCGGCATGGCCGTCGCCGAACGGATTGTGGGCGCGCGCCATCGCGGAATAGGCGCTCTTGTCGTCCAGAAGGCTGAAGATTTCGGAAACGATCCGCGCCGGATCGGTGCCGACCAGCCGCGCGGTGCCCGCCTCGACCCCCTCAGGCCGCTCGGTCGTCTCGCGCATCACCAGTACCGGCTTGCCGAGGGCGGGCGCTTCCTCCTGCACACCGCCCGAATCGGTGAGGACGATGGTCGACAGGTCGAGCGCGCGAATGAAGTGCGGATAATCGAGTGGGTCGATGCGCGCGATGTTCGGCCGGTCGCCCAGCATCGCGTCCATCACCGATACGACATTGGGGTTGGGGTGACAGGGAAAGACGATCGCCACATCCGGCCGCTCGGCGATCTCGGCGATGGCGCGGGCGATATTCTCCATGCCCCCGCCGAAGTTTTCCCGGCGATGCGTGGTGACGAGGACGATCCGCTTGCCCGCAAACCGCGCGGCGAGGTCGTCGAGGCCGCTCGCCAGCGCCGGCTGCGCGTCGATCTTCGCGCGGGTCCAGTGGAGCGCGTCGATCACGGTGTTGCCGGTGACGTGGATGCCCGCCGGGTCGATATTCTCGCGGCGGAGCGCATTGGCCGCCGTCTCGGTCGGCGCGAAATGGAGGTCGGCGATCGGCGCGACGATGCGGCGGTTCACTTCCTCGGGCCAAGGGTGGTAGATGTCGCCCGAGCGCAGCCCCGCCTCGACATGCGCGACGGGGATCTTGCGGTAATAGGCGACGAGCGCGCCGACCATCGCGGTGGCGGTATCCCCCTGCACGATCACCCGGTCCGGCTTCTCGGCGTCCATCACCTCGCCGAGGCCCGTCAGCAGGCGGGCGGTCAGGCGGTCGAGGCTCTGGCCCGGTTCCATCAGGTCGAGGTCGATGTCGGGGGCGAGGCCGGCGATCTCCAGCACCTGATCGAGCAGCCCGCGATGCTGGGCGGTGACGCAGGTGCGCACGTCGAGCCCCGGCTGGTCGCGCAGTGCCGCGACGACGGGGAAGAGCTTGATGGCTTCCGGCCGGGTGCCGAAGATCGTAAGGACGCGGGTCATGCCGGCGACTTAGCGCGGCAAGGTGAAGCAAGCGCTAACCCGCTTCACGCGAACAGCCCCGGCTCGCGCAGGCGGAGCGCGTGGAGGAGCAGCATCAGCTTGCCGTCGATGCCGTCGGGATCGCGGGTCAGCGCCCAGAGGTCGGCCATCGGGCGCTCGTGCACGGTGATATGCTCGTCCTCGTGCGCCAGCCCGCCGCCGGCCGCGACGCGATCGGCGGCTGTGTAGCGGCCGAGGAAATAGTCGATCCGCTCCGTCGTCGCGCCCGGCGTGGTCCAGACATGGCCGACATGCTCGAGGTCGGTCAGGCGGACGCCCGCCTCCTCCATCGCCTCGGCACGCGCAACCGCTTCCGGCGCGGCATCGGCGTCGATCGAACCGGCGATCGCCTCGACAAGGCCCGGGTGCCTCATGTGGAGCAGCGGCGCGCGCGGTGTCTCGATCACCAGCGCGACGCGCCGCTCGGGATCGTATGGCAGGACCGATACCGCATGCCACAGGCGCACCGCATGGCGTACGAACGGCGCTGCCCCATCGACGCTTAGATGCAAACGCACCACGTCCAGCCAGCCCGTGTAGGGCGTGTCGCGCCCCACGATCGCGATGTCGCCCCGTGAAGAATTGACTTCGCGCAATCCGCCCTCCAGCCTTTGTCCCGAACGGGGGAAGGGCACAGCCGATGGCCGAACGCAAGCTGATCGCGGGGCATGCCGTCCGCCGCGTGCGGCGACAGATGGGCCTGACTCAGGCGGCGATGGCCGAGGCGCTGGATATCTCGCCGAGCTATCTAAATCTCGTCGAACGCAATCAGCGGCCTATTTCGGCGACATTGCTGGTTCGGCTGGCCGAGAGGTTCGACTTCGACGCGCGCACGCTGGCGGCGAGCGAGCCGGGGGGCGGCGCGGCGGCGATGCGGCGGCGGCTGGCCGACCCGATGTTCGCCGACCTCGACATCGACCGCGGCGAGCTGGAGGAATGGCTGGCGAGCGCCCCCGGCGGGGCGGAGGCGTTCGCGCGCGCCTTCGATTCGCGCGGCGCGGCGGGCCCGGGTCTCGACGACGGGCACGATCGCGTCGCGCGGGAAGTGCGGCGCGCGATCGAGCATTGGCGCAACCACTTTCCCGATCTCGACGCCGCGGCGGAGGCGCTGGCCGACGAACTGCGGCTGGCGAGCGGCGACCTGGGGCAGGCGATCGCCGATCGGCTGCGCACGCGCCACCAATTGTCGGTCCGCATTTTGCCGGTCGAGGTGATGCCCGACCGGCTAAAGCGCCTCGACCTCCATGCCCGCCAATTGCAGCTTTCCGAACTGCTCGATCCCGCTAGCCGCATCTTCGCCATGGCCGAGCGGCTGGCGGGCGAGGTGCAGGGGGAGGTCGACGCGATCGTTCGCGGCGCCGGGCTGTCGGATCGGGTGGCGGAGCGCCTGCTGCGCCGCCACGTCATCGGCTATTTCGCGGCGGCGGTGATGATGCCCTATGCCCGCTTCCTGCGCGCGTGCGAGGCGACGGGGTATGATATCGAGCTGCTGCAACGGCGGTTCGGCGCGGGGTTCGAGCAGGTCGCGCACCGGCTGACGACGCTGCAGCGAGTCGGGGCCCGGGGCCTGCCCTTCTTCATGCTGCGCGTCGACCGGGCAGGGCAGGTATCGAAACGCTATGCGGGGGCGAGCGTGTCCCCGCTGGTCGAGGGCGGCCTTTGCCCGTTGTGGGACGTGTTCGCGGCGCTGGCACGGCCGGGCGAGCTCGTCACGCAACTGGTCGAGAGCGAGGACGGTGGCCGCTGGCTGACGATGGCGAGGAGCGTCCAGCCGCATGCCGGGCCGCTCGGCGGCGTGCGCGGGCGGTTTGCCGTTGCGATCGGCGTGGCGGCGGGCGAGGCGGGCGGCCTCGCGGCGGCGCGAGGGATCGACCTTGCCGGGCGGGCGATGCCGATCGGGCTCGGCTGCACCGCCTGCACGCGCGCGGATTGCTCGCAGCGGAGCGCACCGCCGGCGGGCCGCGCGCGGATCGTCAGCGATCGGGAAGCAGGAATGACGCCGTTTGCGTTCGGCGGGGATTAGGCCGCAAACGTCTGCGCCAGCAGTGTCACGTTCAGGCCGATGACGATGAAACAGATGGCCCAGGCGAGGACCTTCAGCACCGGCCCGTTGACGAAACCGCCCATTAGCTTGCGGTCGCTGGTGAAGCGGACGAGCGGCCAGACCGCGAAGGGGAGCTGAAGGCTGAGCACCACCTGGCTCAGGATCAGCAGCCGCGCGGTACCGCTCTCGCCATAAAGCGCGGCGACCGTCGCCGCTGGCACGATCGCGATCAGCCGGGTGGCGAGGCGGCGGAGCCAGACGGGGAGGCGGATCCTAAGGAATCCCTCCATCACGATCTGGCCGGCAAGTGTCCCCGTCACCGTCGAATTCTGCCCCGCCGCCAGCAGCGCCACCGCGAACAGCGTGCTGGCAAGGCCCGCGCCCAGCATCGGGGTCAGCAGCTGATATGCCTCCTGAATTTCCGCCACTTCGGTCCGGCCGGCGGTGTGAAACGTGGCGGCGGCCAGAATGAGGATCGAGGCGTTGATGCAGAAGGCGAGCGCCAGCGCGACGGTCGAATCGATCGTCGCCAGTTTGAGCGCGTCGCGCCGGCCGGCATCGTCCTGAACGAACGAGCGCGTCTGCACGATCGAGCTGTGGAGGTAGAGATTGTGCGGCATCACCGTCGCGCCGAGGATGCCGATCGCGATGTAGAGCATTGCCGGGTTCGTGACGATCTGGCTCGACGGCATGAGCCCCGCCGCCACCGCCGCCCATTCGGGCCGGGCGAAGATCAGCTCGGCGATGAAGCATCCGGCGATGATGACGAGCAGCGCGACGATGAACGCCTCCAGCTTCCGAAACCCGAAGCGCTGGAGCGCGAGGATCAGCATCACGTCGACGGCGGTAATGGCAATGCCGGCAACGAGCGGGATGCCGAACAGCAATTGCAGCGCGATTGCGGTGCCGATCACCTCGGCCAGATCACACGCGATGATGGCAAGCTCGCACAGCGCCCACAGGATGACGCGCGCGACCGGGCCGTACTGTTCGGCGCATGCCTGTGCAAGGTCGCGGCCCGCGACGATGCCGAGCTTCGCCGACAGCGACTGGAGGATCATCGCCATCAGGTTCGAGAACAGGATGACCGACAGCAGCGTATAGCCGAACGTCGACCCGCCGGCGATGTCGGTCGCCCAGTTGCCGGGGTCCATGTATCCGACCGCGACCAGATAGCCCGGCCCCGCAAACGCCCCCAGCCGCCGCCAGAACGACGCGCCCGCCGCCGGGACGGCGACGCTGCGATAGCTTTCGGGCAGGCTGCCCGCGCGCCCGGCGTCGATTTCGGCACTGGCGGGCGGCGGCGGTGCCATGCTGTTCGCGTTCCCCTCGGCTTTCCAGCGGGCCTAACGCCATGGCGGCGGCTTGGCTGCATCCTTCGCCCGGACCGATCGTTGGGCTGGCTGAAAGATCGGGGGCTTATGCAGAATCTCTGGTTCATCACCAACCCCGCTTCGGGATCGGCGACGCGCGAGAAGTGCGACGCGATCGAGGCGGTGTTCGCCGAACGCGGCCTGTCGCTGGTCGGCCGCACCGGCTTTCCCGACGAGGCCCTGCCGGACGAAGCGGCGCTTGCGGCGGCGGACGCGGATACCGTCGTGCTCTTCGCGGGTGACGGCACGATCAACGCGGCTTTGTGCAAGCTGGCGTCGTGGGAGGGCAGCTTCCTGATCCTGCCCGGCGGTACGATGAACCTGCTGGCCAAGGCGCTGCACGACAGCCTCGATCCCGCCAAAATCATCCAGGCCGCGGCCGGGGAGCAGGTACGCGTCGCGCTTCCTTATGCAGAGGCGGGGCCGCATCGGGCGTTCGTCGGCCTCATCATCGGCCCCGCCGCGCAGTGGTTCCGCGCGCGAGAGGCGGTGCGCAAGCGCCGGTTGCTCGCGCTGTTCCGGGCGATGCGTCACGCCTGGGGCCGCACCTTTGGCAAGGGGGTGCGCGTGTCGGGGACGGTGCGGCTGCGTCGGCGGTATCAGGCGGTGCTGGTCACACCTGATTCGAACGGCCTGGACGTGGCGGGCATCGACGCGCGCGACTGGCGCTCGATCGCCGCGCTCGGCTGGAACTGGGTATCGGGCGACTGGGTGGGCGCGGGCGCCGTCACCCATGCGATCTCGCGGCACTTGGTGATCGAGGGGCGGCGGCCGGTCCTGGCGCTGTTCGACGGGGAGCCCGAGCGGCTGGACCCCGGCACGCGCATCACCGGCGGCATGAGCGCCGAGCGCTTCATCGCCACGCGAAAGGAGGCGGCATGATCCGGCTGTTCCACGTCAGCGACCTGCATTTCGGGGCGGAGGATCGCGCCGCGCTCGACTGGTTCGCGCGGATCGTCGCCGACGAGAAGCCCGACGCCATCCTGATGACCGGCGACCTGACGCAGCGCGCCCGTGCGAGCGAGTTCGCCGAGGCGGCCGAGTGGCTCGAATCGCTCGGTCGCCCGACGACGGTCGAGGTCGGCAATCACGACCTGCCGGTCTACAACCCGATCCAGCGGCTGTTCCTGCCCTATCGCCGGTACAAGACGCTGGAGCGGATGATCGAGCGGCCGCTGGAGGTCCGGGGCGTGACGATCGCGCCGCTCCGGACCACCGCGCGGTTCCAGCTTCGGCTCGACTGGTCGAAGGGCTTCGTGACGCCGCAGCGGCTGGCGCATACCGTCCGGCTAGTCGAATCGGCACCCGCGGGCGACCTGATCTTCGTCACCGCGCACCACCCGCTGATCGAGGCGGGCACCCGGACCGAAGCGCGGACGCATGGCGGTGAAGGGGCACTCCGGGCGCTGGCGAGGGCGGGCGCGCATGCGGTCCTGACGGGGCATGTCCACGACCCCTTCGACGTGGCGCATGAGGTCGACGGCCGCACCGTCCGCCTGATCGGCGCGGGCACGCTGTCCGAGCGGGTGCGCGAGACCCGGCCCTCGTTCAACGAGATTCGGGTGGAGGGGCGGACGTTCGAGACCGTCGCGCGGGTGATGGACGGGCCGGATCGGCGGGTTTGACGCGGGGCCTCTTTCCCCTGCCATTACAGCGTGGCATCCGATCGGCATGCGCACCCGAATCAAGATCTGCTGCATCGCGTCGCCAGACGAAGCGAGGATGGCGATCGACGCAGGTGCGGATGCGCTGGGTCTGGTCGCGCGCATGCCGTCCGGGCCCGGACCCATCGCCGATGAATTGATCGCCAGCATTACCGCGATGGTGCCGCCGCCGGTGTCGACATTCCTGCTGACGTCGGAAACGCGCGCGGCCGACATCGCCGACCATATCGGCGCGACCAATCCGACGACGGTGCAGATCGTTTCGCATATCGACCCCGCCGAGTCGCTCAAACTGGCGCAACTGGCGCCGCATGTCCGGCGGGTGCAGGTGATCCATGTCGAGGGGGAGGACGCGCTCGACCTGATCCCTCGCTACGGCCCACATGTTCACGCCTTCCTGCTCGATTCGGGGCGTCCAGACGCTGTCGTGCCCGAACTGGGTGGGACCGGCAGGGCGCACGACTGGGCAATCAGCGCCAGGTTCGTGCAGGCCAGCAGGCGGCCCGTCTTTCTCGCGGGCGGATTGAGCCCGAGCAATGTCGGCGATGCGATCCGACAGGTTCGCCCCTACGCCCTCGATCTTTGCTCCGGCGTGCGTAGCGACGGCGTGCTGGACCAGGAAAAGCTGGCCAACTTTGTCGAGGCGGTGCGGATCGCGGATGCCGCGACTTCGCCGGTTTAACGAAGTCGCCGGCCGATCAGCGTCCCCTTCGTCCCGCCCAGTTCCAGTCCGAAGTCGAACTGCGGCCATTTGCGCCGCCACCTTGCCGCGATCACCCGTTCGCCCGGCCGCGCGCCGTCGTCGAGCATGATCGCACCGCCGACCGAAATGCGGTCGAACAGCACCTCCGCCGCGCCGCGGACGAAGGGGTGGAGGGTCCAGGGCGGGCCGTCGATCAGCAAGAGGTCGATCCGGTCGGGCAAGTCGCTGACATCGTACCAGAGCGCCGGCCAGCCTTCGGGCGCAGGGACGAGCGGGGAGGCGCGCATGTCGGCGTCGAGGCCGTGCTCGCGCAGCCAGTCGCGCGTCGCCGCGACGAAATCGCCATGCTGGTCGAGGCTGACGAGTCGCCCGCCGCCATGAAGCTGCAATGCACGCGCGACGATCAGGCTGGAGGCACCGGCGCCGAGTTCGACGACGACCTGAGGCCGCTTCGCCTCGATCTCGTCGACGACGAGGTGAAGGAGGCCGGTATCCGCCTTCCAACTCCCCAGATTGGGGAGCGCGTCGGGGGCGAGGTCGAGGCGTTCGAGCAGCGCGGCCTTCTGCGCCTTGCGCCCGCCCGACAGGCTCTTCGCCAGCCACGGCCACTGGATCGCGCCCCACATAAAGGTGAAGGCGCGATCGGACAGCGTCCGGCGCCAGTCCTCCGGCCCGAGCTGAACGTCATTGCGGGAGAGGAACCCCGTTACCTCGCGCGTGGTCATCGCGGATCGCTCAAGCGCTTGGTACGGTTCCGGTCAAGCGCCGTGCGACCAAAGCCCGTGGGCAAGCGCCCGGCGCAAACAAAAAGGGCGGCCCGTCGCCGGACCGCCCCCTTGTTTCGATCGAGAACCGATCAGCGCTTCGAGAACTGGAAGCTGCGGCGGGCCTTGGCCTTGCCGTACTTCTTACGCTCGACGGCGCGCGGGTCGCGGGTCAGAAAGCCCGCGGCCTTGACCGGCGGACGCAGCGCCGGCTCGTAGCGGGTCAGCGCCTGCGCGATGCCGTGCTTCACCGCGCCGGCCTGGCCCGACAGGCCACCACCCTTGACGGTGCAGACGACGTCGTACTGGCCCTCGCGCTCGGCGACCTGGAACACCTGGTTCATGACGAGGCGCAGCGTCGGGCGCGCGAAATAGACCTCCTGGTCACGACCGTTGATCGTGATCTTGCCCGAGCCGGGCTTCAGCCACACGCGGGCGACGGCGTCCTTGCGGCGGCCGGTCGCATAGGCGCGGCCATAGGCGTCGATTTCCTGCGCGCGAAGCGGCGTGGTCGGCACCTGCGGCTGGACCGGGGCGGCGCCCTCGTTACCCTCGGCGGCGGGCGTCTCGCCCGACTGCGGCTGGCCCTGAGCGATCGAGGCAAGGTCGGACAGGGACTGGCGGTTGTCGGACATTATGCGCCCACCTTGTTCTTGCGGTTCATGCCCGCGATGTCGAGCACTTCGGGGTTCTGCGCGGTGTGCGGATGCTCCGCGCCCTTGTAGATGCGCAGGTTGCGCATCTGCTCACGGCCCAGCGGACCGCGCGGGATCATGCGCTCGATCGCCTTTTCGAGCACGCGCTCGGGGAAGCGGCCGTCGAGCACCTTGGCCGCGGTCACTTCCTTGATGCCGCCGGCATAGCCGGTGTGCTTGTAATAGGTCTTCTGCGCCAGCTTCTTGCCGGTGAACAGCACCTTGTCCGCGTTGATGACGGTGACGTTGTCACCGCAATCGACGTGCGGGGTGAAGCTCGTCTTGTGCTTGCCGCGCAGGACATTGGCGATGATCGTCGCCGCGCGACCGACCACCAGGCCGTCGGCGTCGACGATGTGCCACTTCTTTTCCACCTCTGCCGGCTTCACCGACTTGGTGGTCTTCATGAGCGCCTTCATGGCTCTTCGACCTTTATGGGTAGAGGAATACCGTACGCCGCCCGATGTCGGGCGTCGTGCTGGCGCGCTCAATGTCGCGCTGCCCCCGCAAAGTCAAGGTTTGCGGCGGGTTTCCTGACGGGTACCGGGATACCGTAGCGTGAAGGTCATGTCGCGAGACAGGGCGGGCGTGCCGTCGGTAAGCCGTGTCACGACCCGTTCGCGGCGCTGGTCGAGCAGGCCGGTCGCCGGGTCGATACGAGTCGTCCGCTCGATCGAGCTCGTCGCGCCCGCAGGCTGGCCGAGCGGTCCCGCGGCTTTCAGCGTCACTTCCAGCCGGTCGCCGACGCGCGCGGCCATTCGCGTGCCGGGCAGCATGGCGGGGGCGGCCCCGGCGGCGATCGGCGCTGCGGGCAGGTCGATCGGCTCGGCGGGGAAGGGGCCTTCGCCCGCGGCGCGCGCCTCGATCACGTCGGCGATCAGGCTGCGGAGCATGCCGAGCCGTGCCGCGGCGGGCAGCGCCTCCAGTGGCGTGGCGGCGCGCTCGCCCACCGTCGTGCGCATCGCCGCGACGAAGCGGGTCCAGACCGCGTCGATCGCATCGACGCCGGTGACGGTGCCGGCGGCATCGAGGCGATAGACGATCGGCTGCGCCAGCGTCGCCGCCATCGCGCGGGCAAAGGCGTCGCCGGGCGCATCGACGCTCGCCCCGCCATGCGTCAGCGTCGCGCGCCAACCCGCGCCGTCGCGCTCGAACACGATGCGGCGGACGGAGCGGTAGTGCTTCTCGGGCTTGCCGGCTTCGGTCTGGCGATGGTCGATGTCGAGCGTCAGCACGACGCCCGGCGGCGGCGCGAACACGGGCGTGCCGGCCTGGGCCAGCAGCGCCGCGACCAGCCATTCAGCGATCAAGCGACTGCTCGATCCAGCGGGCGCCATCCTCGGTCGTGGCGGCGGGCCACAACTCGATCATCGGCAGGTCGTAGCTGTGAAGTTCGATCAGGCGGTCGCGAAGGGCAAGCGCCTTTTCCATGCTCGTCTTGAATAGGACGGGCGTCTCGACCTCGGTCTCGACGGCGTCCTTCCAGAAGAAGACCGAGGTGCACGATGCCATGACGTTGGCACAGGCGGCCAGCCCTTCCTCGACGAGGATGCGGGCGACCGATTCGGCCTCGTCCGCGGTGCCGAACGTGGTCTGGAGCAGCGCGATGTCACTCATGCGCGGCGACCCGCGGCGTGCGCGCCGGCGGCGGCGGCGGCGACGAGTAGCGCGCCGACGATCTGGTGCGTCAGCGCCGGCTCGAACCGGACGCCCGACATGACCGTGGCGATGCCCAGCAGGATCTGAATGCCGACGGCGATGTGGATCAGCAGCGACGCGCGCCGATCGCCTGCGCGCTTGGCGGCGCGCGCGAGGAGCATCATCGCGGCGAAGGCGGCGAACGCCCACCAGCGATGGATGAAGTGGATTGCGAACGGATCGTCGAGCGCGTCGCTCCACGCCGCCTGCGGCACGACGCGGCCGTTCATCAGCGGCCACTCATGCGTGACAAGCCCGGCATTGAGACCGGCCGTGAACGCACCGAACATGATCTGAACCGCCAGCATGCCGAGCGCGATTAGCGGTAGCGGCTTCAGCCGCGACGGCCTCGCCGCCGGATCGCGGGCGAGCGCCGACAGGTCGCGCGCGGTCCAGACCAGCCCGCCGAGAATGAACAGCGCGAGGCACAGATGCGCCGCCAGCCGGTAATGGCTGACGTCGGTCCGGTCGACGAGGCCGGAGGCGACCATCCACCAGCCGACCGCCCCCTGCGCACCACCGAGGGCAAGCAGCGCGAGGAGCCGCGGACCGTATCCGGCCGGAATCTGTCGCCGCACCGCGAACCACAGGAGCGGGAGCGCGAAGGCCAGCCCGATCAGCCGCCCGAGCAGCCGGTGCGCCCATTCCCAGAAATAGATGAACTTGAAGTCCGACACGCTCATGCCCGCGTTGATCTCGCGGTACTCGGGCGTCGCCTGATACTTGGCGAACTCGGCCTGCCAGTCAGCGGCATTGAGCGGCGGGATCGCGCCCGACACCGGCTTCCATTCGGTGATCGACAGCCCCGATTCGGTCAGGCGGGTGATGCCCCCCACGGCGACCATCAGCAGGATGAGCGCGGCGACGGCGTAAAGCCAGGCGGCGATGGCGCGCGGCCGGGCACGCGGTGCGGCGACCGGCGGCGAGAGCGAGGCGGCAAGCGTCGACATGATGCCGGGCTCAATACGCGTGCGCCGCGCGAACGTCGATGGGACAGATTGTCCGGGGCTGGCTTGCTTAAAGGAAGGAGCAACGGGCAAATTCGCATGTGATGTTGTAACCTCGTGCCAAAGCCTCTATCTGACGCCCGTGCCCCTCGACTCCGCCTCCTCGCCCGCGCCGCGCGGCCGGCTCGATCGCATCGCGATCGCGCTGTCGGCGCTGTGCCTCGCGCATTGCCTTGCGAGCGCGGTGGTGCTGGCGCTGTTCGCGTCGCTTGCCGGGCCGCTGCTCGACGACCGGGTGCACGAGGTCGGTCTTGGCATCGCCGTCATTCTCGGCGCCGTGGCGCTAGGGCGGGGGCTGCGCACGCATGGTCAGCGGCTGCCGCTTATCGTCGGCTCGGCGGGGCTCGTGCTGATGGCGCTCGACATCCTGTTGCCGCACGGGCCGGGAGAGGTCGGGGCAACCGTGATCGGCGTCACGCTGCTGGCGATCGGTCACGTGCTCAACCAGCGTGCGGCCCGCGCCGCGGCCTGACGCTTGCCCGCACGCCTGCGGGTGCTTAAGTCCCGACCATGGTTCAGGCATCGATTTCCCATCGCCATCACGATGATCGCGGCGAGGCGCTGACAGCGGCCGCGCGCACCACGCTGGAGGAAGCGGGCGAACAGTGGACGCCGATGCGCGCCAGCGTGTTCGAGGTGCTGGCCCGGTTCGAGAAGCCCGCCAGCGCCTATGACATCGCCGAGGCGGTGTCGCAGGAAGTCGGCCGCCGCGTCGCCGCCAACAGCGTCTATCGCATCCTCGACCTGTTCGTCGCCGCCGACCTCGCCCGCCGGGTCGAGAGCGTGAACGCCTATGTCGCGAACACCCATCCCGGCTGCCTGCACGACTGCATCTTCCTCGTCTGCGACAAATGCGGGGAGGCGTCGCACCTCGACGCCGACCGCGTGACGTCGATGGTCCGCGAAGTGGCGGGCGAGCGGGGGTTCGTCGCGCGCCGGCCGATCGTCGAGGTGCGCGGCCTCTGCGCGGATTGCGCCGCGCAAGCCTGAATCACGGGCCAAAGCCGGCAAGCGCAACAATCGACAGGGTGTGTCCGATACGTTAGACCCGCATAATGTCACAATCGCCCGACACGCCGCTGCTCGACACGGTCAGCACCCCCGCCGACCTTCGCCGCCTGAAACCCGCCCAGCTTCGCCAGCTCGCCGATGAATTGCGGACCGAGACGATCTCTGCGGTCGGGACGACGGGCGGGCATCTGGGTTCGGGCCTGGGCGTGGTCGAGCTGACGACGGCGATCCACTACGTCTTCAACACGCCCGACGACCGGCTGATCTGGGACGTCGGGCACCAATGCTATCCGCACAAGATCCTGACCGGGCGGCGCGACCGCATCCGCACGCTGCGCACCGGCGGCGGCCTGTCGGGCTTCACCAAGCGGACCGAGAGCGAATACGACCCCTTCGGCGCGGCGCACAGCTCGACCTCGATCTCGGCGGCGCTGGGCTTCGCCGTCGCCAACAAGCTGACCGGCGCGCCGGGCAAGGCGATCGCGGTGATCGGCGACGGCGCGATGTCGGCGGGCATGGCGTACGAGGCGATGAACAATGCCGAGCAGGCGGGCAATCGCTTGGTCGTCATCCTCAACGACAACGACATGTCGATCGCGCCGCCGGTGGGCGGGCTGTCGGCCTATCTCAGTCGCATCGTGTCGAGCCGCGAGTTCCTGGGCCTGCGCGAGACGCTGAAGAAGTTCGCGCGCAAGCTGCCGCGCCCGATCCACAGCGCCGCCAAGAAGACCGACGAGTTCGCGCGCGGCATGACGATGGGCGGCACGCTGTTCGAGGAACTGGGCTTCTATTATGTCGGCCCGATCGACGGCCACAATCTCGACCACCTGATTCCGGTGCTCGAGAATGTCCGCGATGCGGAGGAGGGGCCGATCCTCGTCCACGTCGTCACCAAGAAGGGCAAGGGATACGCGCCCGCAGAGAAGGCGGCGGACAAGTATCACGGCGTCCAGAAGTTCGACGTCATTACCGGTGCGCAGGCCAAGGCGCCGCCGGGGCCACCCTCCTACCAGAACGTATTCGGCGAGACGCTGGCGAAGCTGGCCGAGACCGACGAGCGCATCTGTGCGATCACCGCGGCGATGCCGTCGGGCACTGGCGTCGACAAGTTCGCACAGGCGCATCCGACCCGCGCCTTCGACGTGGGCATTGCCGAGCAGCACGCCGTCACCTTCGCCGCTGGCCTCGCCGCGCAGGGGATGCGGCCGTTCTGCGCGATCTACTCGACCTTCCTTCAGCGCGCCTACGACCAGGTGGTCCACGACGTGGCGATCCAGAACCTGCCGGTCCGCTTCGCGATCGACCGCGCCGGGCTGGTCGGCGCGGACGGTGCGACGCATGCGGGCAGCTTCGACGTTACCTATCTGGCGTCACTCCCCAATTTCGTCGTCATGGCCGCGGCGGACGAGGCCGAGCTCGCGCACATGACCTATACCGCGGCCGAGCATGACAGCGGGCCGATCGCGGTCCGCTATCCGCGCGGCAACGGCACCGGGGTTGAGATGCCCGCGGTCCTGCAAAAGCTCGAGATCGGCAAGGGCCGCATGGTGCGCGAGGGCAAGGCGGTAGCGATCCTGTCGCTCGGCACCCGCCTGGGCGAGGCTCTCAAGGCTGCCGACGCGCTGGAGGCCAAGGGGCTGTCGACCACCGTCGCTGACCTGCGCTTCGCCAAGCCGCTGGACGAGGCCCTGATCCGCCGCCTGCTCGCGACGCACGAGGTCGCCGTCACGATCGAGGAGAACGCGATCGGCGGTCTGGGCGCGCACGTCCTGACCATGGCGAGCGACCAGGGGCTGATCGACGCCGGCCTGAAGCTGCGCACGATGCGGCTGCCCGACCGGTTTCAGGATCACGACAAGCCCGAGCTTCAATATGACGAGGCGGGGCTCAACGCCGCGCACATCGTCGATACCGTGCTCAAGGCGCTGCGTCACAACAGTGAAGGGCTGGCCGACGCGCGGGCCTGATTGGCCGGCGAATCAAGCAGCGGGATCCCGGAGCGAGTCCGGGGTCCCGCTTCTTCGTTCTACGCGCGTGATCTCAACGATCTAAGCCACGCTTCTCATCGCGGGCATTAGCCGAAAAGGGCTTCGTTCACGAGGCTCCGACCCGCGGATGATTGTATCTTCACAACCCGTGTGAAGTTCGTTCAGCGTCACCAAAGCACAACATTCCTCCGGCCACCGTCATCACAGCGTCATCACCACGCCGCGCGGACTTCATCGACCACGCGCAACGCGGCCCCCGACAACGATCGACTAAGGGGGTCACGACATGAAACTGCGCCTTTCGGCAGCCGCGATGCTGCTCGCCTCGACCGCGAGCCCGGCACTCGCCCAATCCTCGATCCAGGAGGGCGACGCGCCGACGGATTCGAACGACATTCTGGTGACCGCGCAGAAGATCGAGCAGCGCGCGGTCGACGTGCCGATCACCATATCGGCGGTGTCAGGCGACCGCATCTCCGAACTCGGTGTCGGCGATCTCGACGAGCTGTCGAGCTATATTCCCGGCCTCAATATTCAGGAGCAGAGCGCCAACAATCCCGGCATCGTCATCCGCGGCATCACCTCGGATTCGGGCTCGTCGCAGCAGGGACCGCGCGTCACGCTCTATTACAATGGGATCGACATCTCGCGCTCGCGCGGCTCGTATCAGGCGATCTACGATCTCGAGCGGGTCGAGGTCATCAAAGGGCCGCAGGCGACACTGTTCGGCACCGCCAGCGCGGTCGGCGCAATCAGCCTGACCTCGGCGCGGCCCAAGGCCGGCTTCTCCGGCGCGCTGACCGGTGGTTACGGCAATTACGACCAGACGCTGGTGTCGGGCTTCCTCAACGCCGGCAGCGACAAGATCGCCGGCCGCATCGCGTTCGAATGGAAGAAGCGCGACGGCTATGTTGAGAACCTGTCGCCGCGGCAGGAGAAGGAGCTCTACGCGCAGGACCAGCTCGGCGTGCGTGCGTCGCTGCGTTTCACGCCGACCGAGGACCTGACCGTCGACCTGATCGGCACCTATGACCGGCAGCGTAACGGCGGCACCCCCTTCGTCTCGCGCCGCCTGCCGACCGAGGCGGGGCCGGGCAATCCGTTCGGCGTCGCCAATCTCGGCGGCTCGCCGCTCTCGGCTCAGGTGCTGGGCAACGACCAGCTCGGCCTGACGCGCGACGTCTATGACGCCAACCTGACCGCGTCGTGGGACTTTGCCGACGGCTGGAACTTCACGACGGTCAACGGCTATCGCAAGTTCGACAGCAACGAGGTGTTCGACGCCGACGGCTCGGCCGCCTGGTTCCTCGAATTCGCAGAGGATTCGCGCGGCTGGCAGGCGAGCCATGAGGGCCGCTTCAGCTATCGCGATCCCAACTGGCGCGCGCAGTTCGGCTGGAACGTGTTCGTCGAGGACAATTTTCAGCGCGTGCCGTTTTCGAGCGAGGAGGGGACCTTCCTCCAGTGCGCCAGCTTCCTTGCCGGCGCACCGCTGATACCCGGCCTCGGCTGCATCGATTCGGCGGGTGTGGTGCAGGCGGCACGCGCGACGTCGATCGCCACGGGCGGCCGACTGACGCAGGTGCCGTACAGCTCCGAATTCAAGAATATCGGCCAGAACGACGCCTATTCGATGTTCGGCGACGTGACGTGGATCCCGGTGCCCGCACTCGAACTTACCGCGGGCGCGCGCGTGCTGATCGAGCAGCGCAAGTCGGGCTATACGACGCGCGTGCCGCGCCCGGTGCTCAACCCGACCGCCTTTTCGCTGATCCCCGGCCAGACCGACACCGGCGGGCTGACCTTCTGGCGGCAGCAGAGCTATGCGGCGGTGCTGCCGCGGTTCAACGCGCTGTTCCGGCTGTCGGACGCGATCAACGTCTACGCGACGATCTCGAAGGGGCGCCGCTCGCCCGTCGTCCAGCTCGATGCGCAGCGGACGACGGTAGCGCCGGGCAGCACGCGGGTCAGCCCGCGGGTGCAACTGGTGCCGGAGGAAACGGTCTGGAATTACGAGGGCGGGATCAAGGGCGCGGTCGGCCCGGTTTCGGGCTCGCTCGGCGTCTATTACCAGAAGTATGACGGGTTTCAGGTGAGCGTGCAGCAGGCCAACGGCACGTCGATCACGCAAAGCGCGGGGACGGCGAGCAACCTGGGCGTCGAGGCCGAATTGAACGTGCGGCCGACCCGGTGGCTGAGCCTGTTCGGCAATGTCGGCTATATTGACGGCGGCATCGACCGGAACAACCGCTTCGCGCCGCAATTCTCGGGTGCGCGCTTCCGCCTTCAGCCAGAGTGGCAGGCGGCGGGCGGCCTGACGATCGACGCTCCGCTGGGCGGCGGGATGCGCTTCTTCGCGACGCCGAGCGTGACGTACCGCAGCCGCATCTTCTTCGAAGTGCCGAACAACCGCGCAATCAGCCAGGGGCCGGTGACGCTGGTCAATGCGCGCGCGGGCGTGAGCTTCGCCGAGGAGCGGTTCGAACTGGCGGGCTTCATCCGCAACGCCACCGACGAGGACTATCTGCTCGACGCGGGCAACACCGGCGGCGGGTTCGGCATTCCGACCTTCATCCCTGCCGAGCCGCGTTTCTACGGCGGGCAGATCACCGCGCGCTTCTGATACGAAAAAGGCCCCCGTCGCGGGTGCGGCGGGGGCCCTTTCATTTATCGATCGGAGAAGCGGATCAGGCTTCCTCGACCCCGTCGATGCCGCGCCCGACATGGCTGCGCGAGCGGCTGTAGGTGAAATAGACGACGATGCCGATCGCTGCCCAGATCGCGAACAGCATCTTGCTGTGCGGGTCGAGGCTCCAGAAAAGATAGGCGCAGCCGATGATCGACAGCGGCGCCACGACCCACACCAGCGGCGTACGGAACGGGCGCTTGCGGTCGGGATCGGTGCGGCGAAGCACCAGCACCGCGAACGACACCGCGGCAAAGGCGAACAGCGTGCCCGAGTTCGAGATGTTGGCGAGCGCCCCCACCGGGAAGAACGCCGCGAACAGCGATACCGCGATACCCGTCAGGATGGTGATGACGTGCGGCGTGTTGAACTTCGGGTGGATGCGGCTGAACATTGCCGGGAGCAGGCCGTCGCGGCTCATCGTGAAGAAGATGCGGGTCTGGCCGAACATCATCATCAGGATGACCGAGGGGAGGGCGAGGATCGCGGCGAGGCCGACGAGGTTGCCGATCTGCGGCCAGCCGATCTCGCGCAGGACGAACGCCAGCGCTTCCTTCGAGCAGACCACGTCCTTGGCACCCGCCGCCGCGCGCGCCGCGCACTGCTGCGCGAGCTCGGGGCTGCCGGGCTCGAGGATGCCGCCGATCGCGCTCATCACCGGCTGCGCGCTGATGCCCGGGGCACCGATGACGCCCGCCGACACGAGGATGTAGAAGATGGTGCAGAAGCCGAGGCTGCCGATCAGGCCGATCGGCATGTTGCGCTGCGGGTTCTTCGTCTCCTCCGCCGCGGTCGAGACGGCGTCGAACCCGACATAGGCGAAGAAGATCGACGCGGCGGCGGCCGAAATGCCCCCGAAGCCGAGCGGCGAGAAGGGCGTGAACTGCTCCATGTTCATCACCGGGATGGCGAGGATGATGAACAGCGTCAGCGCCACGACCTTGATGCAGACGAGGATCGCGTTGATCGTCGCCGATTCCTTGGTGCCGATCACCAGGAGCCAGGTGACGAGGCCGGCGATGATCATCGCGGGCAGGTTGATGAGCCCGCCGTCTAGCGGCCCGAGCACCAACGCGTTCGGGATGTCGATCCCGAAACTATGCTCGATCGCGCCGATCATATAGCCGGACCAGCCGACCGACACCGCGCCCGCGGCGACCGCATATTCTAGGATCAGCGCCCAGCCGACCATCCAGGCGATGAGCTCGCCCATGACCGCGTAGCTATAAGTGTAGGCCGATCCCGAAACCGGGACCATCGCCGCCATTTCGGCGTAGCAGAGCGCGGCGACCGCGCAGACGAGACCGGCGATGATGAACGAGATCATCATGCCCGGCCCGGCCTTTTGCGCGGCCTCGGCCGTCAGCACGAAGATGCCGGTGCCGATCACGGCGCCGATGCCGAGCATGGTGAGTTGGAACGCGCCCAGCGATCGATGGAGCGACTTCTTTTCGGCGGTCGCCAAAATGGCGTCGAGAGGCTTCACGCGCCCGAATATCATTCACGGTCCCCTAGGGTGCGGCTTGTCGTCGCCGCGGATTGGATCGGCGGGAGCCTAGTGGGAAAAGTTCCGCTTGCAACCGCCAAAGCGCCGATTGGGCGTACGGTGATGCAGCGTTGCCTTACCGCGCCAGCATCGGGCCGAGCGGGTTCCCGGCGAAGATGTGGACATGCAGATGCGGCACTTCCTGCCCGCCATGCCCGCCGGTGTTGGCGAGCAGGCGATAGCCCGCCCCCACATGCGCGCGCGCGACATGGCCGATGGCGCGGGTGAAGCCGGCAATCTCCGCATCGCTCGCCCGCGCGCTGAAATCGTCCCAGCTCACATAAGCGCCGCGGGGGATGACGAGGATGTGGACGGGCGCCTGCGGGGCGATGTCGTGAAAGGCGAGGGCGAAATCGTCCTCATAGACGCGCTTCGCCGGGATCTCACCGCGAAGGATCCTCGCAAAGATGTTGGCGTCGTCATAGGCTTGCGTGGCGTCGATCGGCATCAGAAGCCTCCGGTCGCGGGGGGTAGCGGGCGCGGGCTGCCGGGCTTTTCGGCCTCGGGGCGAAGCGGCGCGGCGGCGGGCGCGGCCTCGTCATGACCGAGCGGTAGCGGGCCGGTCTCGGGTGCTGCCGACGTCGGCGAGGGCGGCGGGACAGCGCGCGATGCCTTTTCGACGAGGCCCGACAGCCCCTCTCGCCGCGCGAGCTCGGCGCGGATGTCGTCGAGGCGGAGGCCCGCATCGACGAGCAGGACGATGAGGTGGAAGATGAGGTCCGCCGCCTCGCCCTTCAGCGAGTTGCGATCGCCCTGCACCGCGGCGATCGCGACCTCGACGGCTTCCTCGCCCACTTTCTGTGCGATCTTGGGCCGGCCCTTTTCGAACAGGGCGGCGACGTAGCTCGCTTTGGTATCGCCGCCGCGGCGGCTGCGGATGACGGCTTCGAGCGCGTCGAACGGATCGGTACTGGTCATGCCCCTCGCTGGCGGGAGGGAGCGGCGCTTGTCAACGGGCGGCGGCGAGGGGTGAGCGGACCGGAATGCCCGCTGCGGCGAGTGCCCGGTGTGCGTCCGCAATGCTCGCCTCGCCGAAATGGAAGATAGAGGCGGCGAGCACTGCGCTCGCGCCGCCGTCGCGGATGCCGGCGACGAGGTCGTCCAGCCCGCCGACGCCGCCGCTGGCGACCACGGGCACCGGCGCCTGTCCGGCGATCGTGCGGATGAGAGCGAGGTCGTAGCCGCGCTTTGTCCCGTCGCGATCCATCGACGTGACGAGCAGTTCGCCTGCGCCGAGCTCGACCAGCCGCAGCGCGTGCTCCACCGCGTCGATGCCCGTCGCGCGGCGGCCGCCATGGGTGAAGACTTCCCAGCGATCCTCGACGCGCCGCGCATCGACCGAGGCGACGACGCACTGGCTGCCGAAGCGTTCGGCGATGTCGGAGACAACTTCGGGCCGGGTGACGGCGGCGGAATTGACCGCGACCTTGTCCGCGCCGGCGAGGAGAAGCGCGCGCGCGTCCTCGGCCGAACGCACCCCGCCGCCGACGGTCAGCGGCATGAAGCAGACCTCGGCCGTACGGCGCACGACGTCCAGGATCGTCCCGCGCGCCTCATGGCTGGCGGTGATGTCGAGGAAGCAGAGCTCGTCCGCCCCCGCCGCGTCATAGGCGCGTGCCTGTTCCACCGGATCGCCCGCGTCGATCAGGTCGACGAAATTGACACCCTTCACCACGCGGCCGTTCGCCACGTCGAGGCAGGGTATGACGCGCGCGCGGACGGTCACGCGGCAGCGACCCGGATCGCCTCGGCAAGGTCGAGGCGCCCGTCATAGAGCGCTCGGCCGGTGATGACGCCGGTCACGCCGCCCTCGACATGCGGGCGGAGCGCGTGAATGTCCTCGATCCCCGCAACCCCGCCCGATGCGATCACGGGGATCGACACCGCCTTGGCGAGTGCCACCGTCGCCTCGACATTGCAGCCCTTGAGCAGGCCGTCGCGGCCCACGTCGGTGAAGAGCAAGGCGGCGACGCCGGCATCCTCGAACCGGCGCGACAGGTCCTCGACCGACACGTCGGACACGTCCGCCCAGCCCTCGGTCGCGACCATGCCGTCGCGCGCATCCACGGCGACGACGATCGCGCCGGGATGCGCCTTCGCCGCGGCCTTCACGAAATCGGGATTCTTGAGCGCGGCGGTGCCGATGACGACGCGCGCGACGCCGAGCGCCAGCCACCGGTCGACGGAGGCCATGTCGCGGATCCCGCCGCCCACCTGCACGCGGCCGGGGAAGGCGGCGACGGCGGCACGCACCGCCTCGCCATTCACCGAATCGCCCGCGAACGCGCCGTCGAGGTCGACGACGTGGAGATGGTCGGCACCCGCTTCCGCGAACAGCTTCGCCTGCGCCGCCGGATCGTCGCCATAGACGGTCGCACGGTCCATATCGCCCTCGGCCAGGCGCACCACCTGTCCACGCTTCAGGTCGATCGCGGGAAAGATCGTCAGGGCCGCCATGCAAGGAACCTCTCGAGCAGCGCGAGCCCATATCGCTGGCTCTTTTCGGGGTGAAACTGGATGCCGATCAGGTTGTCGCGGCCGATCGCGGCGGTGACCGGCCCGCCATGCGTCGTCGTGGCGAGCACCGACGCACCGGTGAACGCATAGCTGTGGAGGAAGTACGCCTCGCCCGGCTCGATCAGCGGATGAGGCAGGGCGGGGACGACGTCGTTCCAGCCCATGTGCGGCACGCGGATGCCGGGCGCGTCGGGGAGGCGCGCGACGGTGCCGTCGATCCAGCCGAGGCCGGCATGGCTGCCCATTTCCTCGCCCGTGGTCGCCATCAACTGCATGCCGACACAGATGCCGAGGAAGGGGAAGCCGCTGTCCAGCACGCGCGCCTCCATCGCCTCTATCATGCCGTCGAGTGAGGCGAGGCCGTCGCGGCAGGCGGCGAAGGCGCCGACGCCGGGCAGGACGATGCGGTCGGCCTTTGCCACCACGTCAGGGTCGGCGGTGATGGCGATGTCGGTCGCCCCCGCCGCCTTCAGCGCGTTGTGGACCGAATGGAGATTGCCCGCGCCGTAGTCGATCAGCGCGGTGGTCACGTCAGGACCGCCGCCAGCGCATCGTCGGCGAGGTTGGCGGGGAAGCCGACGAGCTCGATCGTCGCGCCGCCGCCGGTGACGAACGGATCACTCTCCGCCACCGGCCGTACATTCTCGGGCGTGCCGCGGAACAGGAGGACGCCGCCCTCCGCATCGTCGCGCCGTCCGGCGAGCAGCATCACACCCGCATCGATCGCCTCGCGTATCCACTCGACATGCGCGGGCCGCAGCCGCTCGATCGCCGCCATGTCGACATAGGTCAGCAGGACGAGCGTCAGCGGGGTCGCGGGGCGAATCATCAGAGCACGCCCTTGGTTGAGGGGATGACGCCCGCCTTGCGCGGGTCGATCTCCGCCGCTTCGCGCAGCGCACGGGCGAGTCCCTTGAACGCGCTTTCGGCGATGTGGTGGTTGTTCTCGCCGTACAGCGTCTCGACGTGAAGCGTCAGGCCGGCAGTCTGCGCGAAGCTGTGGAAGAAATGCTGGAACAGCTCGGTATCCATCTCGCCAAGCCGCGTCTGAGTGAACGCGGTCTTCCAGACCAGCCACGGACGGCCCGAAATGTCGACCGCGACGCGCGTCAGCGTCTCGTCCATCGGCGAGTGCGCATCGGCGTAGCGGCGGATGCCGCGCTTGTCGCCCAGTGCCTTGGCCACCGCCTCTCCCAGCGCCAGCGCCGAATCCTCAACGGTGTGATGCTGGTCGATGTGGAGGTCGCCCTCGCACTTCAGGCGGATGTCGATCAGCGAGTGGCGAGCGAGCTGTTCCAGCATGTGATCGAAGAAACCGACGCCGGTCTCGATCGCATACTGGCCGGTGCCTTCGAGATTGACCTCGACCTCGATCCGCGTTTCGCTGGTGTGGCGGCTGACGGTGGCGGTGCGCATGGGGGCCACATAGCGCTTCGCCGGGGGCATGCAACGCTACAGCCGCCTTGACCGGCGCGGGCAGGGCGCTAGCTAGGGGGCATGACCGGCAGCACCATCCCCGACAGCCTGATTCCGTATGACGAGATCGTCCAGGAGGCACTGCGTGCGGTCGTCGGCCGCGTGCTCGGCTCGGTCGCGCAGACCGGCGGGCTGCCCGGCAACCACCATTTCTATATCACCTTCAAGACGCAGGCGCCCGGTGTCGACATTCCGCAGCGGCTGATCGACCGGTTCCCGGACGAGATGACGATCGTGCTCCAGCACCGCTTCTGGGACTTGAAGGTGGACGACACGCGGTTCAGCGTCGGCCTGAGCTTCAATCAGGTGCCGTCGATGCTCGACATTCCGTTCTCGGCGATCACCGGCTTCCACGATCCGGCGGTCAATTTCGAGCTGCGTTTCCAGGCGTCTGACGTCGCCGAGGAAAGCGAGCACGAGCCGGCGGAGAATGACGGCGACACCGCGCGCGCCGCGCCGGTCGAGGATGGCTCGAACGTCGTCGCGGTGGACTTCAAGCGGAAGAAGTAGACGGCGCCTCCGCCACGGCGATTTCGTCGCGGCGGTTCGGATAGTCGTGCAGGACCATCGGCCGCAGCCGCACGCCCAGGCTGATGACCAGCGGCCAGAACAGCGTGTTGCCGATATCGGCGAGCGTGTCGTCCAGCCGCAGACCGTAATGCAGATAATCGAGCAGCTCGTTGCCGAACTCGGCGACGACGACCACGCCGAACGGGATGAACGATCCGAGCGACCGGCGCGACACCAGCCGGACGATCAGCAGGATCGCCAGGCCCGCATGGATATGAAGGATCGCGTCGGGAAGGCCGGTGCCGTCGCCGATCCACTCGATCCAGCTGTGGTAGATGCCGGGAATGTCCATGCCCCGCTTTCGCCGGGCGGCGCCGCGGGTTCAAGCCCGCATGTGCCCGCCGCCGCCGCGAACGCGACGGGCGGCGTCAGTGGCCGTAGCGCTTGATGCCGCGACGGCGCAGGTTTTCACGCCGCCGCTTGCTGATCGTCACCGTCAGCCAGGGGATCGCGATGACGACGATCGCACCCAGAATTCCGTAAGCGACGATCTCGCGCGTCGTGTCGAACAAGGCGTAACTCCGCAAACCACTGTCTTTAAACTGTCGCTTATTCAGCACGCACGACCGCGACGTACAAGCGCGCTTTGTCCGGAAACGCGCCGAGCCGGGCTGCGGCGCCGATGCCGCGAGGCGGAGCCGCCGGCCGATGCGGGCGTTGGATGACCCGATGCTGAACCGAAGGGGAGGGCGCCGTGAACGAAACCCGTAGCGAAACCGATTCGATTGGCGCGATCGACGTGCCCGCCGCCGCCTATTGGGGTGCGCAGACGCAGCGATCGATCGAAAACTTCCCGTTCGGCCCGGCCGAGCGGATGCCGATCGGCATCGTCCATGCGCTCGCGCTGGTGAAGCAGGCGGCGGCACGCGTGAACCGGCGCCACGGGCTGGAGGCGGAGAAGGCCGACGCGATCGAGGCCGCGGCGGCCGAAGTCGCCTCGGGCGCGCTCGATGACCAGTTTCCGCTCGTCATCTGGCAGACGGGCAGCGGCACGCAGAGCAACATGAACGTCAACGAGGTGATCGCCGGCCGCGCGAACGAGGCGCTGACGGGGCGGCGCGGCGGCAAGTCACCCGTCCACCCCAATGACGACGTCAATCGCGGCCAGTCCTCGAACGACAGCTTCCCCACCGCACTGCATATCGCCGCGAGCCTGGCGGCCCATCAGCGCCTGTTCCCCGCGCTCGATCGCCTCCGCGCCGCGATCGAGGCGAAGGCGGCGGCGTGGGACGGGATCGTCAAGATCGGCCGCACGCATCTTCAGGACGCGACGCCGCTGACGCTGGGGCAGGAGTTTTCGGGCTATGCGGCGCAGCTATGGCTGGCGGGGCAACGGATCGAGCCGGCGATCGAACAGGGCACCAACCGACTGGCGCAGGGCGGAACGGCGGTCGGCACCGGTCTCAACGCGCCCGCCAACTTCGCGCGCGATTTCTGTGCCGAGGTGAGCGGGCTGACCGGCATAGCCTTTACCCCGGCGGACAATATGTTCGAGGCGCTGGCATCGAACGATCCGCTGGTCCACCTGTCGGGTACGCTGAGCGGCCTTGCGGTCGCGCTGACCAAGATCGCCAACGATATCCGCCTGCTCGGCTCTGGCCCGCGATCGGGGCTGGGCGAGCTCGACCTGCCCGCGAACGAGCCGGGCAGCTCGATCATGCCGGGTAAGGTCAACCCGACCCAGTGCGAGATGCTGACGATGGTCGCGGCGCAGGTGATGGGCAATCACGCCGCGATCACCATCGGCGGGCTGCAGGGGCATCTGGAGCTCAACGTGTTCAAGCCGCTGATCGGTGCGAACGTCCTGCGCTCGATCGACCTGCTCGCCACCGCGATGGAGGGATTTGCAGAACGCTGCGTCGACGGGCTCGAGGCGAACGAGCGGCGGATCGCCGAGCTGGTCGATCGCTCGCTGATGCTCGTCACCGCGCTCGCGCCCGAGATCGGCTACGACAACGCCGCGAAGATCGCCAAGCATGCCCATACCGAGGGATTGACGCTCAGGGAGGCGGGGCTGGCGCTCGGCCTGGTCGACGAGGCGACGTTCGACCGTGTGGTGCGGCCGGAGGCGATGACGGGACGCTGACGGAACCGGCGCGATCCGTCGCCGTTACGATCGCTCTGACACGCAGAACGAAGGATGGTTTCCATGGGTGCGACGACCCTCGGCGCGCTGGTCGGCGCGGCGATCGACGGGATGAGCGGTGACGACGGCGTCGGCGACGGCGCGGTCATCGGTGCGATCACGGCGAACGTGCTCAAGGTCGCGGTGCCCGTCGCGCTGACCTACGCGGTCGGCTGGGCGGTGCTCTACGGCGTGGGCCAAGCTTTCGATACCATCACGGGCAAGGAACAACGGGCATGATCAAGCAGATTATCGGTGCGCTGGTCGGGCGCGAGATCGACCGCCGCGACGGTCGCGGCGGCGTCAAGGGTGCGGCGATGGGCTATGCCGCGGGCAGCCTGCTGCGTCGCATGGGGCCGCTCGGCACGATTCTGGGCGCGGCTTATGTGGGCAAGAAGGCGTATGACCGCCGCAAGGGTCGCCGTCCCTTCTGATTTGGCACTCTTCTGATTAGGCGCGGGGCGGGCAGGGGTCTTGACCTTGACCGCCCCGCACCGCCAAAGGCGCGCATGGCGCAATCCACCGACTCCGACCCGCATGGCATGAAGCGTAGGGGCGTCTTGTTCGTCCTTTCGTCACCCTCGGGCGCGGGAAAGTCGACGATCGCGCGCAAGTTGCTGGCCGAGGACGACGACCTTCAGATGTCGGTGTCGGCCACCACCCGAGCGATGCGGCCGGGCGAGGTCGACGGGCGCGACTATCATTTCGTCGATCTCGAGCGGTTTCGCGCCATGGTGTCGAACCACGAGTTCCTCGAATGGGCGCACGTGTTCGACCACCGCTACGGCACGCCGCGCCAGCAGGTCGAGGATATCCTCGCCTCTGGCCGCGACGTGTTGTTCGATATCGACTGGCAGGGCGCGCAGCAGCTGTTTCAGATCGCCGGCGGCGACGTGGTCCGCGTCTTCATCCTGCCGCCGTCGATGGAGGAGCTGCACCGCCGTCTGGTCGCGCGCGCGACCGATAGCGAGGCGGTGATCGACGCGCGCATGAACCGCGCGGCGGCAGAGGTCAGCCACTGGGACGGGTACGACTATGTGCTCGTCAACGACGATGTCGAGCATTGCTACGACTGCGTGCGCACGATCCTGAAGGCCGAGCGGCTGAAGCGGTCGCGCCAGACCGGGCTGATCGGCTTCATCCGGTCGATGCTGAAGAACTAGCCCCGTGCCGCGTGTGCCTGCGCGCGCGCGATCAACTGATCCAGATCCTCGCGGGCGATGTCGAAGCTCTCGTGCATCTCCGCCAGCGCCGCGTCGATATCGGCTGGCAGGATGCCGCTCGCCGGCTTGGGTGCCGGCACCGGACGATGCGGATAGCTGCGTCGCGTCACCCGGTGAAAGGCGAGCCCCGCCACCACCAGTGCGAGCGAATTGAGCGCGACGGGCGCCAGCGCGAACCCGAACCCTGCCTCATGCACCGCCGCCCCGCCGATGACCGCGGTCAGCGCCGCCGCCCCGCCGGGCGGGTGGAGGCAGCGGAGCAGCGACATGACGAGGATCGCTGCGGCGACCGCGACCCCGGCGGCGACCATCGGGTCGGGCAGCAGTCGCCAGACGGCGACGCCGACGAGCGCGGAAATCGTGTTGCCGCCGATCACCGGCCATGGCTGTGCCAGCGGGCTGGCCGGCACGGCAAAGACCAGCACCGCCGACGCACCGAGCGGCGCGACGATCGCCGGGAGCGTGCCATGCGGCGCCAGCATCCCGGCGAGATAGGTAAGCGCGATGCCGACACCCGCGCCGAGACAGGCGATCAGGCGTTCGGAGAGCGTGGCGCCGGCGAGCAGCGGCCTGAAGAGATGCAGCGGCATGACCGCCGCGTCGCGCAAACCAGTAGCTCTTGCAAGCAAGCTCGGCTTGCCCCGCCGCAATCAGGCGGCGAGGGCGTCCAGGAACCGCACCGCGCCGTCATATTCCGCGCGCTTCGCCTCGCGTGCCTGCGCGGCGAGCGTATCCTCGCCCCATTGCTCCACCTGCCAATGCTCGTCGATCAGAGAAGCGGTCCAGATCGCATCGGCATCGAAGGCACGCTCCGCCAGCGCCAGCGCCATCACCAGCGAGCCGGTGATCGTCGTGACGATCGACAGCGGCGCCAGCTCGAAAGCGGCGCGCGCGGCGATCGCCTCGCCCAGCCGCGCGACAGTCGCCTCGGGCTGGGCGACGTGCATGACGCCGCTCGTCACCTCGAAATGCACGTCGTAGCGACGCTGCGCCCAGGCGAGCAGCGGGTCCCACGCGGCGGCCTGGCGCGTCACCAGCGCCTGCGGTCTGTCGGCGCGGTAGCAGGTGAGGTCGCTTTCGCCGTAGCGCGCGAGGTCCGCGACGAAGCTGGCCGAATCGGGTGCGATCCGGTCGATCGCGGCGTTGGCGAGGCCGGTGAGCGGCATCGCGCGCGGGTCGATCGTCTCCCCGACACGGGCCCACTCGTCGGCGATCGCGTCGGCGAGCGCCTGCGTCGGCACTTTCAGTGGCGTGCGGCCGGGGGTGCGCACCGGGCGGTCATCGAGCGTGATGCCGAAGCCGGGGACGACGGCGACGTCCTGCCAGAATCGCTTCATGGCGCGGGCGGCGTCCGCCAGCGGCGCGCGAGCGAGCGCGGCAGCGTCGCCATCACCCAAAGCGCGGCGAGCACGATCGCGAGGCCGAGGATCTGCTGCGGCAACTGATGCGCGCGGCCCATGATGAGCAGCCCGAACAGCGCGCCGCACACGGGCACGATGCGCGCGAGGACGATCAGGTAGTAGCGGCCCATGGCCGTATCGCGGGTCGGTTCCATGCCTCTCAGTACGTTCCTTGCGCCAGCCGCATCAATTCGTCAGCGCGATCCGCGACCGCCAGTGCGCCGGCGTCGCGTAGTTCGTGCGCATCGTGATAGCCCCAGGCGACACCGATCGGCCGCACGCCCGCGGCGATGCCCATCGCCATGTCGAAGCTGGTGTCGCCGATCATCACGCTCGCCTCCAGCCCCGCGCCCGCTTCGGCGAGCGCGGCGTGGAGCATCGCGGGATGCGGCTTCGACGGATGGCGGTCGGCGGTCTGGAGCGTGACGAAACGTCGAGTCAGGCCATGATGCGCGAGGATCAGCGACAGGCCGCGGTCGGATTTGCCCGTCGCGACGCCAAGTAGCCAGCCGGCTGCCTCGAACGCGTCCAGCGCCTCGGCTACGCCGTCGAACAAAGGTTCGTCGAGCAGCCCGCCATTGCCGCGCAGGTGCTGGAACGCGCGCCTGTAATCCTCGGCCATATCCCGGTGCTGCTCGGGCGCGGCATCGGGGAGGAGCGCGGCCATCGCCTCGGTAAGGCTCAGCCCCACGATCCGGCGGATCGCCGCGCGGTCGGGTGCGGGGAGGGCGTGGGCGGCGAAGCTCTGCTCCATCGCGATGCAGATATTCGCCTGGCTGTCGACCAGCGTGCCGTCGCAGTCGAAGACGGCGAGGCGGCGGGTCAACGCTGGCTCCGCCCGCGCCGCTCGCCGCGGCGTTCCTTGCGGATCGTCTTGGCGTGGGCGCGAGCCTTTGCCTTCTTCTCCTCTCGCGTGGCGGGCGGCGGGCTGTCGTCGACGCGGATGTCGCCGAGGCTCTGGTCGAAACCCAGCATCTCCATCGATTCGGCGAAGTGGGTGGGGAGTTCCGCCGTCACCTCGAACTTGCCGCCATCGGGGTGGTCGATGCGGATGCGGCGGGCATGCAGGTGCATCTTGCGGCTGATCCCGCCGGTGAGGAAGCTTTCCTGCCCGCCATATTTGCCGTCACCGACGATCGGATGGCCGATCGCGGCCATGTGGACGCGAAGCTGGTGCGTGCGCCCGGTCTGCGGCTGCAATTCGACCCAGGCGGCGCGGTTGCCTGCGCGCTCGATCACGCGATAACGACTGGTGGCGGGCGCGCCGTTCTCCTCGTCGACGTGCATCTTCTCGCCGCCGGTGCCCGGCTGCTTGGCGAGGGGCAGGTCGATCAGGCCGTCGGCGATCTCGGGCACGCCGACGACGAGCGCCCAGTAGACCTTCTTCGCCGAACGCCCCGAGAAGCGCTTGGAGAAGAACGCAGCCGCGCGCGGGCTGCGCGCGATCAGGAGGGCGCCCGAGGTGTCCTTGTCGAGCCGGTGGACGAGCTTCGGCCGGTCGTCGCGCTCGAACGACAGCGCGTCGAGCAGGCCGTCGACATGATCGTGCGTCTTGGTCCCGCCCTGCGTCGCGAGACCCGGCGGCTTGTTGAGGACGATCGCCTGCGCGTCGCGGTGGATCACCATCGCTTCGGCCATCGCCGTCTGCTCGGGCGTCAGCGGGCGCTTTTCGCGCACCGGGCGCGCGGTCGCGGGTGCAGCCTCCGCCGGGGGCACGCGCAGCGTCTGGCCCGTGGTCAGGCGGTCGCCCGGATCGGCACGCGCGCCGTCGACGCGAAGCTGGCCGGTGCGTGCCCAGCGCGAGACGAGGTTGAAGCTCGTTTCCGGCAAATGCCGCTTGAACCAGCGGTCGAGGCGGATGCCGTCATCCTCCGCGTCCACGGTAAACTGGCGGACCTGTGCATTGTCCTCGCTCATGCCAGCGTCCTTGTCGCCATCAGGCCGGCGAACAGCGCCAGCGCCGCGCCCATCACCGACACCAGCGCATAGCCGATGCCGGCCATCGCCTGTCCACGCTCGATCATGTTCACCAGCTCGAGCGTGAATGCCGAAAAGGTCGTGAACCCGCCGAGCAGGCCGACGCCCACCAGCAGTCGCCAGTTCTCGCCCCCGGTCCCCGCGCGCGCCAGAACGCCCGCGAGCAGCCCCATCGCCAGCCCGCCGACGATGTTCACCGCCAGCGTGCCCCAGGGCCAGTTCGGGCCGAATGCGCCGAGCGTCAGCCGCCCGACCGAGTATCGCGCGGCCGAGCCGAGCGCACCGCCCAGCATCACCAATAGATATGCCATGTCCGTCCCCCTAGCGCGGCAAAGGGGATTTGGAAACTCAGCGCCCGGTGATGAGGTCGACGTCGGTGCCGCCGTCGCCGCGGTTCGTCAGCACGACCAGATAGGCGCGGCCGTCGCGGCGCGTGCCGCCCAGGACGTGCGTGGCGCCGTCGACCTGATGCTCGGCCGCAAAGCCGGCGCGGACGGCGCGGGTATAATACCAGTCGATCAGCAGCGCGGTGGGCTTCGCGACGAAGAAGCTGGCGACGCGCATCGAACAGCCGTCGCCCTCGACCCCGCCCGCCTCGGTCACGCGCGCGTCGGGGTAGAGCGGCAATTCGGGCGGCAGGCGATTGGCCCAGTCCGCCGAATAGGACAGCCGCGCGGTGCACGTCGCGGCCGTCTTCGACCCCCTGGCGCGCGCGAGCGAGCCGAGCGTGATAGACTGGCGGATCGCGCCATCGGTCAGCGGCTTCGGCGCGGGGGCGGCGATCAGCTTCTCGTCGGGCGCGGCGCTGCCCGCGGCGATGCCGGGGTAGGGGACGGGCGCGGCATAGGGCTGGGGCGCGGGGCGCACCGCGTCGGCATTGCTCTTGGCCGATAATTGCGGGTCGACCATGATCGGGTCCTGAAGCGCGGCCATGACCGCGGGATCGACCGCGTTTGCCGACTGCCCGGCGGTCAGTTCGGCGTCGAGCGCTGCAAGATCGGTCTCGTTCGCATTGCCGCCTCCGCCGCATCCGGCAAGCGACAGGCAAAGGGCGACGAGCGGCAGACAGCTACGCATGGCGCCTCCGTAACGGCGCAACGGTTAAGATCGCGTTGGTCAGGCCATCAGCAACCGGGCATCGTCCCCGGCCTCGGCCAGCAGCGACACGAGCCCGCAGCGATCCGCATCGGGGAAAGGCGGCGGCGTCAATCCGGCATCGGCAAGCCCGGTGGGGCAGAGCGTCAGAACCGCGCCAAGCGAACGGACTTGCTCGATCGCGGCGATCGTCGCGGCATCGCTCAACAGGCCGATCGCGCCGGCATCGATATGCAGGCGCGTCGCGGCACCCAGCGCGGCACTGGCCGCGGCCAGGTCGAGGGCGCTCCTCGCTCGCACAGCGTCGGGCGCGGCGAGTATCACGATCAGCGGACGCATGGCCTGCCCGTCAATGCCGGGGAGTGAGCGCGACGGTCGGTCGCCTTCGCCCAAAACAAAAGCGGCGGCCACATCGGGCCGCCGCTTCCGTAACTTGGCTTTCGCCGAACAGCTTAGTTGCTGTCCGAACCGCCGTCGTCGGTCGCGATGATGATACCGGCGATGATCGCGGCAGCCGCCACGACGCCGATGATCACGCCCGAGCCACCGATCGCGCCGTTCGCGTCACGCGAAGCGGTCGAAGCGCGGACGGTCTTGGTCTGCGCGACCGAGAGCTTCGACGCCTCGTTCGCGGCAAGCGCCGGAGCAGCGGTCATCGAAACCATCGCCGCGGTCGCAAGGATCTTTGCAAAACGCATCAGAAACACTCCCTTAGTAAAAGTTGCGCCGCCGGCTGGCCGTAGACGCACGACATCACGAAAGACGGCCAACCGCCTATGATGCTGCGATCCCCTAGCGCAACGATCGCTATTCGGCAACCCGGCGATTTGCACCATATGGGTGGCTAAATCTCGTTTCCGCTCCGGGGGTTCGCATCCGGCCGCAGGTCGGCGGGGGTCTGGAGGAACCACCGTTCCGCGCCCTCCAGCCCGATGGCGGTCAGGCGTCCGCTTTCGTACGCGCCGGTGTCGATGCCGATTCGGTTGCTGCGCATATCGACGTCGGGGGTGATGGTATGGCCATGCACCACGACGCGGCCGAAATCGCCGCGATGGTCCAGAAACTCGCGCCGGATCCAGCGCAGCGCCTCCGGCGTCTGCTCAGCGATGGGCACCCCCGGCTTGATGCCGGCATGGACGAACAGATAGTCGCCGATCTCGATCATGTCCTCCATTGCATCGAGATAGGCGACATGCGCCGCGGGGACGATCCGCGCCGCCGCCTCGATCAGTTCGGGGAACAGATATTCGTTATAGTCGGCCTGGCTCATGCCATAGGACAACAGCGTCTCTCGCCCACCGAACTGGGTGAAGCCGCGCATCGCCCGTTCGCTGCCGCGGATCGCGCTGAGGAACATCTCCTCGTGATTGCCCTTCAGCCCGCGGACGGCGCGGCCCGATTGCGCCAGCGTCATCGCCCGTTCGACCACGCCCGCCGACTCCGGGCCGCGATCGACCAGGTCGCCGAGGAAGATGATCTGCGTGTCCGCCGCCCCGCGCGCGACGTCGTCCGCCTCTATCATCGCCAGCAGTGCATCGAGGCAGTCGAGCCGCCCGTGCACGTCGCCGATCGCATAGACGCGGGTACCGGGCGGGACGGCGGCATCGGGGGCGGCTTGCTTGGCGGCAACGGCTTTGAACAGGCGCTTCAACATGGTTCGAAAGACGAGCTCCGTCGGACAGCGACACTTCAGTTCGCCGCTGCAACTGGCTAAGGGGAGGGCGAATGATCGATCAGGTCCTATGGTGAGCCGCGGCCGGCTCTGCAAGTTCGCGGCGCTCCTGCTGCTCGTCGCGGCCCCGCCGGCGACGTTCGCCGCGCAGGATTTAATCTCCGTTTTCGAGGAACTTCGTGCGGCCGACGCGCGGCTGGAGCGGTTGGGCGAGCGGCTGGCGATCGCCGCAGCCCCCTGGTGCCGCACGGTGCAGCCCGCGCTGGGCATCGCCATCCACGGCCCCGACCAGTATCTGGGCGACGCGCAGGCGCCGGCGATCGCGCATTTCGGCTTTACCACACCGATCGGCGTTTCCGGGATCGTGCCGGGCGGTGCCGCCGCTCGCGCCGGGGTGAAGGCGGACGATTCGATCGCGGCGATCGACGGGCGGCGGACCGATCGCCTCGACATCCTGCCGAGCGACACGCGCGCGACCGCGCCGCTCGCCGCGTTCGATCGCGCCGCCGCGACGCTTCCCCCGGCGGGGCCGGTCCGCCTGACGCTTCAGCGGGGCGGCAAGCCGGTCGAGGCGGTGCTGAAGACGGTGCCGATGTGCCGCGCCCGGTTCGAGCAGCGCGATGCCGACGTGGTGGCGGCCAGTGCCGACGGCGTCCTCGTTCAAATCAGTTCACGCCTGATGGACACGCTGGACGACGAGGGGGTGGCGGTGCTGCTGGCGCACGAACTCGCGCACAACGTCCTGGAGCATCGTCGCCGCCTCGACGCGGCGAAGGTAGGCCGCGGGCTGCTGGCCGGGTTCGGGCGCAACGCCGGCCTGTTCAAGCAGACGGAGGTCGAGGCCGACATCCTGTCGGTGCATATCCTGGCGAAAGCGGGCTTCGACCCGGCGGTGGGCGGCCGTTTCTGGCAGGCCAACGGGCCGAAGCTGGCGGGCGGGCCGCGCGACGCGACGCATCCGGGCTGGCGCGACCGCGCCGCGACGATGACCGCCGAGGCGGCGCGGGTGGGGGAGCCCGGCCGGCTCGCCGACCTTCTGACGGCTCGCGACCGGCCCGCCGACGGCAACTGGCAGGCGATCCTGATCCGCGCGCGCTAACCGCCGCAGCGGGGACAGCCGGAATCCTTGGGGACCGAGAGCGTGCGAAAGCGCATCGTCAGGCCGTCGGCGATCATCAGCTTGCCGGCCACGTCCTCGCCAAAGGGGACGATCGCACGGATCGCCTCGAGCGCGGCCATGCTGCCCATGACCCCCGCCATCGCGCCCATCACGCCGACTTCGGCGCAGCTCGTGCCCGGCCGCTCGGGCGCGGTGCCGACGACACAGGCGTAGCAGGGCTTGTCCGCTTCCCACCCGCGATAAACGCCGAGCTGCCCGTCGAACTGCGTCACTGCCGCCGAGACGAGCGTGATGCGCGCAGCGAGCGCGGCGTCGGCGACGACGAGGCGGGTAGCGAAATTGTCGCACCCGTCGAGGACCACGTCCGCGCCGGCAATCAGCGCCGCTGCATTTTCGGAGGTAATCCGAACGACTTGGCCGGTGGTGCTCACATCGGGATTGAGGCGCGTCGCCGCCGCGGCTGCGCGCGCCGCCTTCGGCTCGCCAAGGTCGGTCTCGTCGAACAGCGTCTGGCGCTGGAGATTGGACAGATCGACCCGGTCATAGTCGACGATCGTCAGCCGGCCGATCCCCGCCGCCGCCAGATACTGGATCGCGGGCGACCCGATCCCGCCTGCGCCGATGACGACGACATGCGCGCCCAGCAGCCGCGCCTGCCCACCGCCGCCCACTTCGCGTAGGACGATATGGCGAGCGTAGCGGTCGAGCTGTACGTCGGTCAGCCCGGCCATCGGAACCGGAGCGTCGCGCGATACCATTGCGGCACGATCGCGCGGCCGGGCAGGTTGTTGCGCGAGAAACTGAGGACGAGGCCGGCGGCATATTGCTCGACCGTCGGGCAATCGATCGCGCGCGGGATCGTCAGGCGCGGCCCCATGTCGGGTGTCACCAGCATCGCGACGTCGACCACCACCTCGCCCTGCGCGCGCGTTGCATTGGCAAAGCGGCAGCGCCCGGCACCGACCTCGCCCGCCACGAACGCCATCATGTCGGGCAGCATCACCGGCGGCGTGCGATAGGGGACGGGCGGCAGCGTATCCCACGCGATCACCTGTCCGGGCGCGGAGGGAAGCGGCAGCGGCGGCGGGACCGCCTGCTGCGCCGCGGCGGCCGCGGCGATCAGGGCGAGCGCGGCGCTCACCGCCCTGTCGAACCGAACCCGCCGCCGCCGCGTGCGGTCTCGTCGAGGTCGTCGACCTCGGCAAAGTCGGCGCGCTGGACGGCGGCGGGGACGAGCTGGGCGATCCGCTCGCCGCGGACCACGGCGAAGGGCTCGGTGCCCAGATTGGCGAGAATGACCTTCACCTCGCCGCGATAGTCGCTGTCGATCGTGCCCGGCGTGTTGAGGCAGGTGATGCCATGCTTGAGCGCGAGGCCCGAGCGCGGGCGGACCTGAACCTCGAACCCCTCGGGGATCGCGATGGCGAAGCCGGTGGCGACCGCGTGCCGCGCACCGGGGGCGAGCGTCACATCCTCCGCCGCAACGATGTCGAGCCCGGCGGCGCCGGCGGTCGCATAGGCGGGGATCGGCAGCCCCTCGCCATGGGCCAGGCGCCGGATCGCGATGCGGATCGGGGTGTTCGTCATGTCCGGGGCTCCGCCTTTGCCGCGCTGTCGGCAAGCCGCGACAGCAACTGGGTCACCTCGCCCTGGGCGAGGAGGTCGTCGCCCTCGACCTGCCGATACTCGACGGCGATACCGCGCAGCGCCAGCGCCTCGGCATAGAGGCGGGCGATGCGGGCGGGGACGCGCGCCTTGTCGCCGCCCGACACGATCGCGATCCGCGCGGTGGGGGCGATGCCACCGACGGTCTGGAGCGGGTCGAGGCTGTCGACGCTCTCGGCAAAGGCCGGCTCGCGCCGCGCCATGTACTTGCGCCATTCGGGCAGCGCGCAGGGACAGCCGATCAGCAGCATCGAGCCTACTAGCGACGGCCGCGTTGCCGCCACGTTCGCCGCCAGCACCGCGCCGCCGCCATCGCCGACCAGGATCGTGCGCGCGTTGCGATAGCGCGCCGCCAGCGCCTGCACGCTCTCGCCCACCAGGCGGATCTGCTCAGCAGAGTAGCCGTCGCCGATGCCGCGTGCGCGCGACCCCTCGCTCATCCGGCCGACGGGATCGGCGTAACCGGGGCGCAGGACGACCACCGCCGCGCCCGCCGGGACGGAAGCGGCCGCCCGTGCGGCGAAGGCCGAGTAATCGACCGTCGTACCGGGGGCGAGATCGTCGTGCAGGACGATGACGAGGTTGCGGACCTGGGCGGGTTTCAGCGCGCCATAGCTTTCGGTGACGAGCCGCGGGGCCGGCGAGCCGCCCGGCTGTGTCGTCGCACAACCGGCGACGAGGAGCGCGGCGGCGAGGGACAGGCTAAAGCGCATCGGCAATCCTTTGGGCCAGACGGCGGGCGACCACGGCCTTGGGCGCAGGGGGCCAGCTTTCGACGCCGGTTTCGGTCACGAGGTGGACGCTGTTTGCCTCGCCCCCCATCACGTCGCCTGACACGTCGTTGGCGACGATCCAGTCGGCGCGCTTGGCGACACGCTTGGCGGCGGCGTGGTCGAGCACGCGCTCGGTTTCCGCGGCGAAGCCGACGAGCAGGCGGGGGCGGTTCGGCGACGCGCCGAGATCGGCGAGAATGTCGGGGTTGGGGACCAGCGACAGGGCGGGGGCGCCCGCGCCCTTCTTGAGCTTCTGGCCCGCCGCCTCGACATGCCAGTCGGCGACCGCGGCAACCATGATCGCGGCGTCGGCGGGCAGCGCGGCGGCGACCGCATCGGCCATTTGGCGCGCGGTTTCCACGTCGATCCGGTCGACCCCGGCGGGGGTGGGCAGGGTGACGGGGCCACTCACCAGCGTCACCCGCGCGCCAAGCTCGGCACAGGCGGCAGCGATGGCAAAACCCTGCTTCCCCGAAGAGCGGTTGGCGATGTAGCGCACGGGGTCGATCGGCTCGTGCGTCGGCCCTGCGGTGACGAGGATGTGGCGGCCCGCCAGCCGCGGGTCGGGCGACAGTGCCGCCTCGATCGCCGACAGGATCGCCGCCGGCTCGGGCAGGCGACCGGGGCCGAATTCGCCGCACGCCATCGGCCCTTCGTCGGGCTCCATCACCGTGACGCCGTCGGCGCGCAGCGTCGCGACGTTGCGGCGCGTGGCGGCATGGCCCCACATCCGCACGTTCATCGCCGGCGCCGCCAGCACGGGCTTGTCCGTGGCGAGCAGGAGCGTGGTGGCCAGATCGTTCGCGATCCCCCCGGCCATGCGTGCGAGGAGATCGGCGGTGGCGGGGGCGACGACGACCAGATCGGCCTCCCGGCTCAACTGGATATGCCCCATCTCGGCCTCGTTCTTGAGGTCCCAGAGCGTGGTGTGGACGGGGTTCTCGGACAGCGCCGCCAGCGTCATCGGGGTGACGAACTGCGCGCCGCCCTCGGTCAGGACGCAGGTCACGTCAATCCCGGCGCGGCGACAGAGGCGGATGAGCTCGCACGCCTTGTACGCGGCGATGCCGCCGCTGACGATCAGCAGGATCCGCTTCATCGCGTGATCCTCTGCACCCGCACGCGGCGCGTGTCCATTCCGGCAAGCGCCAGATCGCGCAGCGCGTCGGGCAGGAAGGCCAGCCCGACGAGAATGAGCGGCGTCGCCATCAGCGCCCAGTAAAAGGTGTCGAGCCGCGCGAACAGGCTCATGACGATCGCATAGGCGGCGATGACAGCAGCGACTCGCTTGCCCGCCGGGTCGGCCCAGGCGCTCCACCCGAACGCGGCGAGCGCGACGATCGGCGCGGCGATCGCCAGCGGCAGGAGTTGCAGCGCGCTCGATTGCCACACCGCGCGGACGAACAGGCCGGGACCGTTGAGCCCCGCCCAGCCCGGCGACTGCGCATCGAGCGGGCCGACCGCATGGCTCGCCGCCCAGGCATGGAAACCGAGCACGACCGCGAACAGGCCGAGCGCCGCGGCCCAGCCGAACGCCTCGCGCCGCTCGCCCTCGACCCAAGCACAGGTAGCCATGACGAGGAGATAGAGCGCCGCCGTCTCGCGGATCAGCGTCGCCACCAGCCCAATCGCCGCGGCGCTCAGCCACAGGCCGGGGCGGCGCACCGCCATCGACAGCGCGACGAGGGGGGCGGCCCAGAATTCGTGAAACGGCCAGAGCGGCCACTGGACGAAGGCGACGAGTCCGCCCGCCAGCAGCACGGCGGCGGCAACGAGCGGGGCGGGGCGGGTGAACGCGCGCGCCATCAGCAGGCCGAGCCAGGCAAGACCGGCCGAGACCGAGATCGACAGCATCAGGATGACGACGGCGACCGGCGGCAGCGCGGCCTGCACCACCGCGAGCGTCGGCACGCGAAAGGTGAGGAACGGGCGCAGCGGATAGTCGAGCGCGCGAAGCTGATCGGCGGCGACGTCGTAATAGCTGCCGCCCGAGCGCATCCCCGCGACGATCCCCTCGTACAGCGCCAGGTCGCTCGCCCCCGCTGCCCCCTCTGCCGAGGGCGCATCGCCGAGCAGCAGCGACTGGAAAGAGAGAAGGACGAGCAGCGCCAGCCCGCCCAGGATCAGGCGCGCGCGGGTGCGGGTCACGCCCGCATACCGGCTGGACGTCGCCAGCCAGAGCGGCGGGCGCATCCTCACGTCAGCAGAAGCGTCGCGGCGATCCCGGCCCCGGCGCCAGCCAGCGCCATCGCCGCGTAGCGCCAGCCGCCGCCGACGCGGATCACCTGGATTTCCCGGAGCGGCGGTGCAGGCGGCGCGCCGCCCGGATCGGGAAACTGCCGCTCGATATTGCGGATCAGGCGGGGGAGGCGCGCGAGCGTCTGGAAATCCTCGACCAGTCGGTCGGCGACGGCGGCCTCCGGTCCCAGTTCGGTGCGGATCCACTCGCCGATGAACGGCGCGCCCACGTCCCACAGGTTGACGTCGGGATCGAGGCTGGTCGCCACCCCCTCGACCATCACCATCGTCTTTTGGAGGAGCAGGAGGTGCGGCTGCGTCTGCATGTCGAAGTCGCGGGTGATGTTGAACAGGCTGTCCAGCATCATGCCGACCGACATGTCCTTGGTCGCCATACCGCGGATGGGTTCGCCCACGGCGCGCAGGGCGGTCGCGAACTCGGCGACATTGTGGTGCGGGGGCACATAGCCCGCCTCGAAATGGATCTCGGCCACGCGCCGGTAATTGCCGGTGATGAGGCCGTAGAGGATCTCGGCGAGCCACACGCGCGCACGCCGGTCGATCCGGCCCATGATGCCGAAGTCGATCGCGGCGATCCGCCCGTCATTCAGCGCGAACAGGTTCCCCTGATGCATGTCGGCGTGGAAGAAGCCCTCGGCGATCGCCTGCCTGAGGAACGCGCGGACGAGCTTGGCGGCGAGCGCGGGCAGGTCGTGGCCCGCGGCGATCAGCGCCTCCCGGTTCGACAGCTTGATGCCGTCGATCCATTCGAGCGTCATCACCTTGCCGGTCGTTCGCTGCCAGTCGATCGCGGGGACGACGAAATCGGGCTCCGCCGTCATGCCCTGCGCCAGTTCGGAGGCGGAGGCGGCCTCGCGGCGAAGGTCGAGTTCGCGCAGCGTCCAGCGCTTGAACGTGTCGATCGTCAGGCGGGGGCGCAGCCGCGCGGCCTCGCCGCCCATCTGCTCGACCTGGGCTGCCGCCCATTCATAGGTGTCGATGGCGCGGGTGAACTCGGCTTCGACGCCGGGGCGGATCACCTTGACCGCGACGCGGCGGCCGTCGGTCGTGGTCGCGCGGTGGACCTGCGCGATCGAGGCGGCACCGATCGGCACGGGCTCGATCTCGGCGAACAGGCTCTCCAGCGGCTTGCCGAAGCTCGCCCGCATGACCGCGGCCACATCCTCGAACGGGACGGGCGGCAGCGCGTCCTGAAGCCGCAGCAGGTCGAGCGCCGCCTCGTCCCCGACCAGATCGGGGCGGGTCGCCAGCGTCTGGCCGAGCTTGATCGCGGCGGGGCCGATCGCCTGGAACGCGTCGGCATAGGCGGGCTTCTTCGGCACGCGCGCGCCGAATCGCGCGAGCCGTGCAACGCGGCGGACGGCGGCCGGCGTGTTCGGATCGCGCTCGATACCCCGGAGCGCACCGTACCGCGCGAGCGTGCGGCCCCATTTGAGCAGGCGCCAGAGATGGACGGCGGGTGCGGTCACGCGCCTCAGATCTTCCAGCCGCTATGGATCGCGACGAGCCCGCCGAGCATCGGCTCGACCTTGGTGCGCACGAACCCGGCTTCGCCGATCATCTGCTCGAACCGCGCCATGTCCGGGAAGCGGCGGATCGATTCGACGAGATACTTGTAGCTGTCCGAGTCGCCCGCCAGCGCCTCGCCCAGCTTCGGCACCACCTTGTGCGAATAGGCGTCGTACACCTCGGCGAACCCCGGCCACAGCGTGGTCGAGAACTCGAGGCAATAGAAACGCCCGCCGCGCTTCAGCGCACGATGCGCCTCGCGCAGGGCCTTGGGAATGTCGGTGACGTTCCGGATGCCGAACGCGATCGTGTAGGCATCGAAGAAGCGGTCGGGGAATTGCAGCGTCTCGGCGTTGGCTTCGGTCCAGACGAGGCCGTCGATCCCGCGCTTGGCGGCGCGCTCCATCCCGACCTCGAGCATCGCCGGGTTGATGTCCGCGACGGTGATCGACGCGCCCGACGGCACCATGCGGAACGCGATGTCGCCGGTGCCGCCGGCCATGTCGAGAATGTGCTCGCCGGCGCGCGGCTTCACCCGGCGGACGAACACGTCCTTCCAGACGCGGTGGAGGCCCGCCGACATGGCGTCGTTCATCAGGTCGTAGCGGCCGGCGACGCTCTTGAAGACTTCGCCCACGCGGGCGGTTTTCTCGGCGGGGGCGACGTCTTCGTAGCCGAAGGAGACGGTGTCGGTCATGGCATCGGTCCATGGCGGTAAAGCACGGCGCTGCCAAGCCTTGCGAGGGATGGGTGCGCATCCTAGCTCCAAAGCCTGTATGCCCGAACTTCCCGAAGTCGAGACGACCGTGCGCGGCCTCGCTCCCGTGCTGGCGGGGCGCCGGATCGCGCGCGTGATCGCGAACCGCCCCGACCTGCGCCGCCCGCTGCCCCCCGACCTGGGCCAGCGGCTGACGGGCGCGATGGTGACAGGGCTGGGGCGGCGGGCGAAATATGGCCTGATTCACACAGACCGCGGCGACACGATGGTGTTCCACCTCGGCATGTCGGGGCGATGGCGCGTCGACCCGAGCGAGGCGCTGGTCCACGACCATCTGGTGATCGAGACCGATGAGGGGCGCACGCTCGCGCTCAACGATCCGCGGCGGTTCGGGTCGGTCGACCTGGTGCCCACCGCCGGGATCGAGGAATGGGGCCCGTTCGGCGCGCTGGGGCCGGAACCGCTGGGCGAATCGTTCGGCGCGGCGCATCTGGCGAGCCGCTTCGAGGGGCGTGTCGCCCCGGCAAAGGCGCTGCTGCTCGACCAGCGCGTCGTTGCGGGGCTCGGTAACATCTATGTGTGCGAGGCGCTTCACATGGCGGGCATCGCGCCGTCGCGCGCGGGCGGGCGAATCGGCACGAAGCGCCTCGACCTGCTCGCCGAATCGGTGCGGTCGGTGCTGCTCGCCGCGATCGAGGCGGGCGGATCGACCCTGCGCGATTATGCGCGCCCGAATGGCGAACTCGGCTATTTCTCGAAGCAGTGGCGCGTCTATGGGCGCGAAGGGCAGCCATGCGAATGCGGCACGGTGATTCGCCGCCGCGTCGAGGGCGGGCGATCGACCTTCTGGTGCCCCGAATGCCAGCGTTGAAGGTTGACCGTTTCGCGCACGCCCGCTAAGGGGCGCGCTTTCCCGAGCGGTGCCGTGCGTGGCGCCGCTCTTCCACATCACAGGTTTCGAGGACTGGCATGGCGAACACGCCGCAAGCGAAGAAGCGTATCCGTCGTAACGAGCGCCGGGCGGAAGTGAACGGCGCGCGCGTCGGCCGCATCCGCACCTTCGTCAAGAAGGCCGAGGCGGCGCTCGCTTCGGGTGACAAGGCGGCGGCGACGGCCGCGATGTCGGCGATGCAGCCGGAACTCGCTCGCGGCGTGGCCAAGGGCGTCGTTCACAAGAACACCGCGGCGCGCAAGTTCTCGCGCCTGACGAAGCGCCTCGCCGCGCTCGCCTGAACGCAGCTTCGCGCAGGGCTAGAGGCCCCGTCGGCATCCGCCGGCGGGGCTTTTCGCGTGTCCGCGCACCCGAAATGGTGAACGAATCGGAAGCCTAGGAATCCCGGCGAGTCGGGCTTTTCCGGCCGCACTGAATCGCAAATAAAAGCTAGCAAAAACAAAGATTTATTGACCAAGTTCACGCTATCCCGCGGGTTTGCTCGTCAAGCCTTTTATATTTCAATTTGTTGACCGTCGGGCCTTGATCGATCCCCGTCAGGCTTCCAAAACGGTCTTCCCGCTGCGCTGTCATGTGCATCCCGGCCACGGCCGGAAAGCGGGACTGCCGGGTTCCGCGAATCCGGCGGGGGGCAACCGATCGCTGGTTTCATGGCTGGGCCGCAGGACACCCGTCTTGCGGAACAAGGGAGAATTGTGCGCGTGCACGGCAACGAACCGCTTCGATCCACGCCGGCGATCGTCGATGCCTGGGACCGGGTGCGCCGCAACCTGCGCAGCCAGTCGGGCGCGAAGGTCTTCGACCAGTGGCTGAAGCCCGCGGTGCTCGCCGCCGGTTCGGATGACGAGACCGTGCGCATCGGCCTGCCGTCGCCGTTCATGACCAATTACGTGAAGAGCCATTTCGGCGACCGGCTCCGCCTCGAGTTCCGGCAGGCGATGCCGAGCGTGCGCAGCGTCGTTGTCGAAACCTCGACCAACGCGATGACGCCCGCCGCGATCGCCAACGACGAATCGCCCGCGATAACCGCGGCGCCCGCGCAGACCCCGCGGGTGTTGAGCGCCGAGCGCCCGATCGCCGCCGCGCCGGCCAGACCGCTGCGCGAGGGCGAGCGATTCGCGTTCGACCCGCGCTTCACCTTCGACCGATTCGTGCCCGACGCCACCAACCAGGTCGCGTTCAACGCCGCCCGGCTGCTCGCCGCCGAAGGGCCGGTACGGTTCAGCCCGCTCTATCTTCACGGCGCGACGGGGCAGGGCAAGACGCATCTCGCCCACGCGATCGGCCACGCTTTCCTCGAAGCGCATCCCGCCGGCACCGCGATCTACATGCCCGCCGAGCGGTTCATGTTCGAGTTCGTGAAGTCGGTGCGCGAGCGCGACACCTTTGCGTTCAAGGCGCGGCTGCGCAGCGTCGACCTGCTCGTCATCGACGACCTGCAATTCATCGCCGGCAAGGATTCGACGCAGGAAGAGTGCTTCCATACCGTCAACGAGTTCATGACGATGGGGAAGCGGCTGGTCATCTGTGCCGACCGCAGCCCGCGGATGCTGGAGGGGATCGACCCCAAGCTGGTCGGCCGGCTCGCCTCTGGCCTCGTTGCCGACATCCGGCCGCCCGAATATGCGCTCCGGCGGGCTATACTGGCTGCCAAGGTGGCAGAGATGCCGCAGGTCGGCGTGCCCGACGAAGTGCTCGAACTGCTGGCGATGCGGATCACCGCAAACATCCGCGAGCTGGAGGGGGCGCTCAACCGCCTCGTCGCCTATGCGCAGCTGATCGGCGAGGCCGTGACGATGGACTTCGCGCTCCAGACGCTGGGCGAGGTGCTGAAGGGCCCGCAGCGCCGGATCACCATCGACGAAATCCAAAAGGCGGTCTCCGCGCATTTCGAGGTCAAGCAGCTCGATCTCGTGTCCGAACGCCGCGCCGTCGCGATCGCGCGGCCCCGTCAGATCGCGATGTATCTCGCCAAGAAGCTGACGACGCGCAGCCTGCCCGAGATCGGCCGCAAGTTCGGCAACCGCGATCATTCGACCGTCATCCACGCGGTCAAGCGGATCGAGGAACTGCGCGACAAGGATCGCGAGATCGACACCGCGGTGCGCGGGCTGCTTCGCCAGCTCGAGGGATAGAACCGCTTGTCAATGCGTTGGCCCCGTCATAGCCTGTGTTAACACAGGTGTCTTGCTGGAGGTCGTCATGCGTTACGCGTTGATCGGACTGGTTGCCCTTGGCATTTCGGGAGCCGCATCGGCCCAGATTTCACCGCAGATCACGCCGGGCATGGCGTCGGGCGCGGGGTTGCCGGCGGTCGGCAACAATTTTGGCCATGATCCCGATCCGCGCATCCGTGCGTCGAGCCAGGAACAGTATCAGCGCCTCCGCCGCGACCGGATCAACCGCGTCCTCGCCGCCAATCCGAATGCCGAGGCCGAATTGCGCGCGCTGCCCACGCGAGAGGCGCGTGTCGCCTATTTCCGGAAACTGGACAAGGCGACGCCGCGCTACTGAGCCCGTGGGGCTTCAGTCGACCTGAAGCCCCATCGCATCCTGTGCCGCGCGCAGTGTCGGGGCCGCCAGCGCCTGCGCCCTGGCCGCGCCCTTGCGCAACTGCGCCGCGACCTCGCCGCGATCGGCGAGAAGCGCGGTCAGCCGGTCGCGGATCGGTCCGATCTTGGCGACGGTGAGGTCGGCCAGACGCGGCTTGAACGCGCCGAACCCTTGCCCTGAGAATTCGGTGAGCACGTCGGCCGGTGCGCGCCCTTCCAGCGCGGCATAGATCGTCACGAGGTTGCGCGCCTCGGGCCGCTCGGCCAGCCCGTCGATCGTCTCGGGCAGCGGTTCGGGATCGGTCTTGGCTTTCTTGACCTTGCTGGCGATCAGGTCGTCGGGGTCGATCAGGTTGATGCGGCTCATGTCGCTGGGATCGGATTTCGACATCTTTGCGGTGCCGTCACGCAGGCTCATGATCCGCGGCGCCTCGGCTGGGATGATCGGCTCGGGCAGGGGGAAGAGTTCGACGCCGAAGTCGAGGTTGAACTTGGTGGCGATGTCGCGCGCCAGCTCCAGATGCTGCTTCTGGTCCTCGCCAACGGGTACGTGCGTCGCCTGATAGGCGAGCACGTCGGCGGCCTGGAGCACGGGATAGGTGAACAGGCCGACGCTTGCGCCCTCGCGGTTCTTGCCCGCCTCGTCCTTCCATTGCGTCATGCGGTTGAGCCAGCCCATGCGGGCGGTGCCGCCGAGCAGCCAGCACAGCTCAGAATGGGCGGGGACGCGCGCCTGGTTGAACAGGATCGCGCGGTCGGTATCGATGCCCGCCGCCATCAGCGTCGCCGCCATCTCGATCGTCGCAGACGCCAGTTGCGCCGGCTCCTGATGCACAGTCAGCGCGTGCAGGTCGGCGAGGAAGAACAGGCAATCGTCGCTCGGGCCCATCGCGTCCTGCATCGCGACCCAGTTGCGGATTGCGCCCAAATAATTGCCGAGGTGCAGGTTGCCGGTGGTCTGAATGCCCGAGACGATACGCATGGCTGGGGTCCTAGTCGGTGGAACGGCGGCGGATGAGCGCCTTGACGTCGGCGGGCCGGAACGCGCCCGTCGCGAAACAGGCGACCGCATAGATGGCGACGCCGATGCCGACCAGTACGGCCAGTGCGGGCAGCGTCGTCAGCAGCGAGCCGTGCGTATAGGGCGCGAACCACGGCTTGATGAGATAAAGCACGCCACCCATCGCCAGCGCGGCGATGGTCAGCCGCGGGATCCGCCGGCGAAGCTGTGCATCGGCGGCGAAATGCCCGCGCTTCCTGAGCGTCGTATAGAGCATCGCGACGTTCAGGCTCGACGACAGCGCGGTCGACAGCGCCGACCCGATGATGCCGACGGTCGGGATCAAAACGAGATTGCCGACGATGTTGACGAGGATCGACAGCATCGCGAGCCGGACCGGCGTGCGCGTGTCGGCGCGCGCATAGAAGCCGGGCGTCAGCACCTTGACCAGCACATAGGACGGCAGGCCGATCGAAAAGGCCGACAGCACCCAGCCGGTGCGGATCGTGTCGGTCGCATCGAACTGCCCTCGCTCGAACAGCCCGCGCACGATCGGCTCGGCCGCGAAGACGAAGGCGGCGGCGGCGGGGAGGGTGAGGAACAGCGCCAGTTCGATCCCGCGGTTCTGCGTCTCCATCGCCTGGGCGTCGTCGCCATTGCGAAGCAGGCGCGTAACGGTGGGGAGCAGGATGGTGCCGAGCCCGATGCCGATCATGCCGAGCGGCAACTGGTTGACCCGGTCGGCATAATTGATCGCCGAGATCGACCCCTCGGCCAGCAGCCAGCCGGCCAGCGCGGTCGAGATGGCGAGATTGATCTGCGCCGCCCCCGCGCCTGCCGCGGCGGGAAGGATCAGCTTCAACAGCCGCTTCACGTCGTCGTCGACGCGGGGCAGCCGAAGGCTGAGCTTCACGCCCGCGCGGCGGCAGGCGAGCGTCAGCCAACCCAGTTGCAACGCACCGCCCGCGGTCACTGCCCATGCCTGCACCCGCGCGGTTTCGTACGGGTCGCCGTGGAGGAACCAGAGCGCGCTCACCATCGAGATGTTGAGCAGGATCGGTGCGGCCGCATTGACCCAGAAACGATCAAGCGAATTGAGGATGCCGCCGAGGAGAGAGGCGAGCGAGATGAGAAACAGATAGGGGATGGTGATCCGCGACAGCGTGACCGCGAACGCGAAGTCGCCGGCCGAGGGCTGCTGCCGCTCGAACCCGCCCGCCAGCACCCAGGTCAGCGGCCAGGCGGCGAGGATCATGATCGCCGTCATCACCGCGAGGATCGGGAACAGCCAGGCGAGTGCCCGCTCGGCAAAGGCGATGGCGGGAGCAAGGTCGCCGTCCTCGCCCACCTTCTTGTTGAACAGCGGGATGAAGGCCGAGGCGAAGGCCCCCTCGGCAAACAGCGCGCGGAACATGTTCGGCAGGCGGAAGGCGACGAAGAACGCATCGGACGCGAAGCTCGCGCCGATATAGGCGGCCTGCAGCGTGTCGCGCACCAGCGCGAGCACGCGGCTGGCCAGCGTCAGGCCGCCGACCGATCCCAGCGCGCGGACGAGGTTCATGGTTTCACTCGCACCCGCGCGCCGGCCGGTTCGTCAGGCGTTGCCGATTTCGCCGCTGATCTCGCCCTGTTCGGCGGCGGCCTGCGCCTGTGCGAAATAGAGCGCGCCGAAGTCGATCGGCTCGAGCAGCAGCGGCGGGAAGCCACCGTCGCGGACCGCATCGGCCAGCACGCGGCGCGCGAACGGGAACAGGATGCGCGGCGCTTCGCCCAGCAGGAACGGCTGGAGATGCTCCTCGGGAATGTTGCGCAGGCCGAACAGGCCGGCATAGGAGAGCTCGCACAGGTACATGACGCGGCCGTCGACCTCGCCGCGCGCCTCGACCTTCAGCACGACCTCGTGCACGTCCTCGCCCACCATCGTCGCGCCGATGTTGAACTGAACGTCGAGCTTGGGCGCGCCCTGCGACTGGTAGATGGCGGGGGCATTCGGGTTCTCGAACGACAGGTCCTTCACGTACTGCGACAGGACGTTGGCGGCGGGCGCATCGTCCACGCCGTTGGGAAGGGGCGCGTTCGCGTCGAAGCCCTGGTCTTGCTCGTCCATCATATCCTCGTCGAATAAGGCCGGGGCGGGCGGTCGTCGCCACCCCCGCGAAAGCGCGGCGACTAGCAGCGGGAACGGACCAGTTCAACGATGGGTTAAGGGCAGGTGCCGGGATCGTTTGAATCCGGCGCGCCACGCGCCTATGTTGGACACGTAATCTGTCGGAGGTCCGGTGCTTCTATACGTCATCGTCCTGGCCATGATCGCGGGTTTCCTCGCGCTTCGGCTCTATTCGGTCCTGGGCAAGCGGACGGGGCATCACCAACCGCTGCCCAAGCCGGCCGAGGACGGCGCGTCGATCGCCCGGCCACAGCCGCGCACGATCGATGCCGAACCCGCCCCGAGAGAGGCAGCGACCCGCTCGATCGAGGGGCGTGCCGAGCAGGGCGTGCGTGCCATCGTCGGTGCCGATTCGAACTTCGACGTCGTCCAGTTCCTCGACGGGGCGAAGGGCGCGTACCGCATGATCCTCGAGGCGTTCTGGAAGGGCGACCGCGAGACGCTCGACTGGCTGACCGAACCCGATGTGAAGGCGGCGTTCGTCGCCGCGATCGACGCGCGCGAGGCCGAGGGTCAGACGCTGGAAAACCGGCTCGTCTCGATCGAGCGTGCGGTCATCGCCGACGCCATGCTCGAGGGTCAGGCGGCGCGGATCACCGTGCGCTTCGACGCCGACATCGCCGCCGTGACGCGCGACAATGAGGGGAACGTCGTCGCCGGCTCGCTGACCGATGCGGTCGAGACGCACGACGTCTGGACGTTCGTGCGCCGCCTGCGCAGCGACGATCCGAACTGGAAGCTCGCCGAAACCGACGAAGCCTGAAAGGGACCCGATGCGCGCTTGGGGGGAGCGGCGCGTCGGCGTCGCAGTTATGCCGCTGTTGCTGGCGAGCGCGTGCTCTAACGCGATCGTGCCCGCCGGCATCGATCGCGGGGCGCCGCCGCCATCGCGGCCGCGTGCCGCGCAGTCGGCGCCTGCCAGCCCGAGCGCGATCCGCTACACGCCGGGCGTGAAGCTCGGCACGCCCGCCACGCCGATGCCGGCGATACCCGCCGCCGCCGCGCCCGCGGACGCGACGAGCGCTGTCGCGGCCGGCTGGGTCGCCGGGCCGTCGGTCGCGTCGCTGCCGATCGATGCCGCCGCGGCACAGCGGGCGCTGGCGGCGTTTCGCCTTTCCTGCGCATCCCTTCAGAAGCGGGTCGACGCCACGGGGCTGACCCAAGGGCCCGACTGGGCACCTGCCTGCGCGGCAGCGGGGCAGGCGAGCGATGCGGCTGGTTTCTTTCGCAAGCAATTCGAGACTGTGCAGATCGCCGATGGCCGCGCCTTCGCCACCGGCTATTACGAGCCCGAGATCCGGGGCAGCCGCACGCGCCGCGCGGGCTATGAGACGCCGATCTACGGCGTGCCGAGCGACCTCGTCGAAGTCGACTTGACCCCTTTCGCCACCGACCTTGCCGGGCGCAAGATCCGCGGGCGGGTCGAGGGCGATCGCTTCGTCCCCTATGCCGATCGGACCGAGATCGAGAACGGCGCGCTGGCCGGCCGGGCGCCGGTGATGGCGTACGCCGCCGATCCGGTCGAGCTGTTCTTCCTTCAGGTCCAAGGATCGGGCCGCCTTCGACTACCTGACGGGGGCGTGATGCGGATCGGCTATGCCAGCCAAAACGGCCGCGCCTATACCGGCATCGGCGCGCTGATGCGCGACCGCGGCCTCGTCCAGCCGGGGCAGGCGTCGATGCAGGGGATCATGGCCTATCTGCGCGCCAACCCGGCCGAGGGGCAGGCGCTGATGCGCGAGAACAAGAGCTATGTGTTCTTCCGCGAACTGACCGGACCGGGGCCGCTGGGCGCGATGGGCGTGCCGGTGACGGCGAACGGCAGCGTCGCCGCCGACCCCCGCTTCGTGCCGCTGGGCGCGCCGGTCTTCCTCTCGCTCGACCGGGCGGAGGCGAGCGGGCTGTGGGTCGCGCAGGATACCGGCGGTGCGATCAAGGGCGCGAACCGCTTCGACACTTTCTGGGGCGCGGGCGACGATGCGCGTGCGTTCGCCGGCGGGCTAACCGCGCGCGGGACCGCGTTCCTGCTGGTGCCGCGCGGCGCGCTGGCGAGGCTGGGCAATGGCCGGGCGCCGGCTCGGCCCTGACGAATCCGCGCTGTGGGCGCGGGTGATGGCGTCGGTGCAGCCGCTGCCGGGGCGCAGCCGCCCGCCGGTGCCGGCCGAGGCGGTCTCAATCACCCCTCCCGTCATCCAGGCGACGCCGCTGGTCGCCAAGCCGCTGCCGCGCCGCGCCGCGGCGCCCGGCGTCACGCTCGACGCCGGGTGGGACAAGAAGCTGGCGCGCGGACTGGTCGCGCCGGAGAGCAGCATCGACCTGCACGGCCATACGCTGGCCAGCGCGCATGCGATGCTCGACCAAGGTCTATCGCGGGCGATCGCGCGCGGCGACCGGGTGCTGCTGCTGGTAACGGGCAAGCCGCCGCGGCCGGAGGCGGAGCGGCCCTATTCGCGCGGAGCGATCCGGGCGGCGGTGGGCGACTGGATCGCCGCCTCCCGCCACGCCGACCGCATCGCCGCGGTCCGCCCCGCGCATCCGCGCCACGGCGGGGCAGGGGCGCTTTACATCGTCCTCAGGCGAGCGCGCGGCTGACGATATCGCGATAGATGTCGGCGAGCGCGACGAGATCGGGGATCGCCACCGCCTCGTCCGCCTTGTGCATCGTTGCGTTCAACAGCCCGAACTCGACCACCGGGCACAGCGCCGACAGGAACCGCGCGTCCGACGTACCGCCGCTGGTCGACAATTCGGGCCGCAGCCCTGTCCGCGCCTCGATCGCGTCACTGACAATCGTCGAGAGCGGCCCGGGCTGCGTCAGGAAAGCCTCGCCCGATACGACGGGGCGGACGGTCGCGCCGGGGGCATGGGCATGGACGATCGCCGCGATCCGCTCGCCCAGGTTCGCGCCGCGGTGCCGGTCGTTGAAGCGGATGCTGAGCCGCGCGGAGGCGAGCGGCGGGATGACGTTGGTAGCGGGGTTGCCGACCGTCAGCTCGGTGATCTCGATGTTCGACGGCTGGAACCAGTCGGTGCCGGTGTCGAGCACCAGCGCGTCGATCTCGGCCAGCGCCGCGACCAGCCGCGGGATCGGATTGTCGGCGAGGTGCGGATAGGCGACGTGCCCCGCTTGCCCCGGCACATCGATCCAGATGTTGACCGACCCGCGCCGCCCGATCTTGATCGTGTCGCCCAGTCGATGCGCGGAGGTCGGCTCGCCGACGAGGCACAGGTCGGGGGCGAGGCCACGCTCGTGCATCCGCTCGATCAGCGCGCGGGTGCCGTGGATCGCCGGCCCTTCCTCGTCCCCGGTGATGACGAGGCTGAGCGTGCCGCTTGGCTGCGGATCGGCACAGGCGGCGACGAACGCGCCGATCGCCCCCTTCATGTCGACCGCGCCGCGCCCGTGGATGAGGTCGCCGCGCACCACCGGATCGAACGCCCCCGCGCTCCAGCCCGTTCCGGCGGGCACCACGTCGACATGGCCGGCAAAGGCGAAATGCGGCCCGCCCGATCCGCGCACGGCCAGCAGGTTCTCGACCGGGCCGTCCGGCGCCTCGCCCGCCACGAACCGATCGACCGCGAAGCCGAGCGGCAGCAGCATCGCTTCGAGTACGTCGAACACCGCCCCGCGCGCGGGCGTCACGCTCTCGGCGGCGATCAGCGCCTGGGTCAGTCGGGCGGGCAGGGGCAGCTTGTCGTCCATCGCCGCGGCCATCGCGCAACCGGCGCAGCCGTGCAAGCCGACCCGAACCTACGGGCTTTGGGGACGATCCGGGGCGCGGCGCTGGAAAGCGCGCTCACGCGGGCACCCGAAGCCCTTGGGCGGCGTTAGGGTCGCACCCAGCCAAGGAATTGATTTGCCGCATTTTCTGATCGCCGAAAGCGAGAGTCCGACCGAACGCGCCGAACGCCGCGACGATGCGGGCAAGAGCTCTGCCGAAAGCTTCGCCGCCACGCTGAAACAGCTTTCGCCCGGGGCAACTGTCGATATCGTCGATCCCTGTGGCGATGCAGCCGCCACGCTGGACGCCGATCGGTTGGCTGCGTTCGATGCGGTGTTCCTGTCCGGCTCGCCGATCCATGTCTATGAGGAGCGGCCCGAGGTCGCGTCGGTGCTGGCCTTTGCTCGCGCGATCTTCGCCTCGGGCACGCCGGCGTTTGGATCGTGCGCGGGCCTGCAGGTCGCGACCGCCGCCGCCGGTGGTCGGGTGCGGTCGATGCCGAAGCGGATGGAGGCGGGGATCGCACGGCGTATCACCGCCACATATGAGGGGGCGGCGCATCCCCTGCTGGCGGGGCGATCGGTCGCGTGGGACGCGCCGGCAATCCATGGGGATGAGGTCGAGGCATTGCCGCCGGGCTCGCGCCTGCTTGCCACCAACGGCGCCACCCGTGTCCAGGCGGCCGAGATACGGCACGATCGCAGCGTGTTCTGGGGCGTGCAGTATCACCCCGAACTCAGTCCCGGCGAGATCGGCGCCGCGATCCGGCGACAGGCCGACGAATTGATCGAGGCGGGTCTGGCACGCTCGCCCGACGATGTTGGTCGTCAGGCGGACTGGTTCGGCGCGCTGGAGAATGATCCCGGCGACGGCGCCGCGCGCTGGCACTTGGGTGTCGGCGACGATTTCGCCGTGGCGGATCAGCGTCGCCGCGAGCTTCGTAATTTCCTTGATGTCGCGCCGGGACTCAAGGGGCGGCGAGGTTAGCCCGCGACCATGTCCCGCTCGTACTGCTCGAGCACCCAGTCCTCCTCCTGCGCGCCGGCGATCCAGTTCTGCATGTGCGGATGCGCGATCACCGACTGGATATAGCCGCCGGCGAATCGCGCGATCGGCAGCGAGTAGGTGACGATCCGCGTGACGACCGGCGCGAACATCATGTCGGCGGCGCTCCAGCGGCCGAACAGGAAATCGCCCTCGCCGCCGAAGCGCGCGCGCGCCTGCGCCCAGAGTTCCATGATCCGCGTGAGGTCGGCGATCACGTCGTCGTCGGGGCGCTTGGGCTCATAGACCTGGCGCACGTTCATCGGGTGCTTCTTGCGCAGCGCCGCGAAGCTCGAATGCATTTCCGCGGCCATCGACCGCGCCATCGCGCGCGCTGCGGGGTCCTTCGGCCAATAGCGGTCGTCGCCGGTCTTTTCGTTCAGATATTCGACGATGGCGAGGCTGTCCCACACCACCACGTCGTCGCCGTCCCACAGGATCGGCACCTTGCCCGAGGAGGGCGCGAACTCGTCCCCCTCGCGCCGTGCGTCCCACTCGGCATCGTAGAGCGGCACCACGACCTCTTCGAAGGGGAGGCCGGAATGCTTGGCGGCGAGCCAGCCGCGCAGCGACCAGGAGCTATAGGCCTTGTTGCCGAGGATGAGCTTGAGCATGGCCGGGGCTTAGCCGCGGGGGATCGGTGCGGCAACGCGCAACTCGTCTTTCGGGCCATGGTGTTTCGCCCGAAGCCGCGATAAGCATTGGTCATCGTGCTGCACGCCTATGCGAATCCTGCCCGTTTCCTCAAGATTGCGCGGCCGCTGACGCCGATGCTGATCTGGACCGGCATCGCGCTCGCCGCGTTCGGGGCCTGGGCGGGCCTGACGCAGACGCCGCCCGACTATCTGCAGGGGGAAACGGTCCGTATCCTCTATCTCCACGTGCCCGCCGCCTGGCTCGGCATGGGCGGGTGGAGCGGGATCGCGATCGGCAGCATCGCCTATCTCGTCTGGCGCCATCCGCTCGCCGCCTTGTCGGCGCGGGCGTGCGCGGTGCCGGGGGCGCTGTTCGCGGCGGTTTGCCTGATTACCGGCTCGATCTGGGGTCGGCCGACCTGGGGGACGTGGTGGCAGTGGGACGGTCGGCTGACCTCGATGCTGCTGCTGTTCTTCGTCTATCTTGCCTACATCGCCCTGTCGCGTGCCGACGGGCAGCGCGGCGGCGACGGGCGCATCCCGGCGCTGTTCGGGCTTGCGGGCACGGTGTTGCTGCCGATCATCCGCTATTCGGTGGTGTGGTGGAACACGCTGCACCAGGGGCAGAGCCTGACGCTGACCAAGTCGACGATCGACAATGCGATTCTCTGGCCGCTGCCGTTCACGCTGGTCGGCTTCACGCTCCTGTTTGCCGGCATCGTGCTGATGCGGATGCGGGCGATGCTGGCGGCGGGGAAGGTCGAGGCGCGGATGCGGCGGATGGCGGCGGCATGAACCAATGGGCTTTCGTCGCCGTGGCCTATGCCGTAACGATCCTGGCGGGCGGCGGGATCACGCTTGCCAGTTACATTCAGATGCGCCGCGCCGAACGCGCCGCCGAGGAGCTTCGCCGCCGATGAAGGCCAAGCATCAACGCCTCGCGCTCGTCGGCCTGGGCCTCGTCGCGATCATGGGGGCGAGCGGCCTTGCCCTGTCCGCGCTTCAGGACGAGGCGGCATTCTTCTACGCCCCCGCCGACGTCGTCGGCAAAGCGCCGCCGGTCGGCCGCGCGGTGCGGCTGGGCGGCATGGTCGAGGCCGGGTCGATCAAGAAGCAGGGCGACGGCGTCTCGATCGCCTTTACCGTCACCGACGGCAAGGCGAGCGTGCCGGTCACCTTCAGCGGCATCACCCCCGACCTGTTCAAGGAAAAGTCGGGCGTGGTGGCCGAGGGCGAGTTCCGCCCCGACGGCAGCTTCGCCGCCGACAACCTCCTCGCCAAGCATGACGAGCGGTACATGCCGCCGCAGATGAAGGGCAAGATGGCCGCGGCCGAGACGCTCGACACCAAGCAAGCCAAGCAATGATCGCAGAAACAGGACTGGCCGCGCTGTGGCTTGCCGCCGCGCTTGCGCTTCTCCAGTTGATGCTGGCGGCGGGCGGGCTGTGGACCGCACGGCCGGGCCGTGCCGACCGGCAGGATCGCGCGAGCATCGAGGCGGCGGCGCAACTGATGGGCGGCGTGCGGCCGGTGGCGGTGGTGCAGGGGCTGCTCGCAGCCTTCGCCTTCGGCCTGCTGATCCTCGTCTTCGTCCGGTCCGACATGTCGGTGCTGCTGGTCGCAACCAACAGCCATTCGATGAAGCCGCTGATCTACAAGGTCGCGGGCGCGTGGGGGAACCATGAGGGGTCGATGCTCCTCTGGGTCACGATCCTCAGCCTCGCCGGCGGGGCGATCGCGGTGCTGGAACGGCGGCTGGCCGAGCGGACGCTGGTCGCGACGCTCGGTGCGCAGGCGCTGATCGCGCTCGGCTTCTACGCGTTTCTCCTCTTCGCCTCGAACCCGTTCGCGCGGGTCAATCCGGCGCCGGTCGACGGCAACGGGCTCAACCCGCTCTTGCAGGACCCCGGCCTCGCCTTCCACCCGCCGACGCTCTATTTCGGCTATGTCGGCCTGTCGGTCGCGTTCAGCTTCGCGGTCGGCGCGCTGGTGACGCGCGACGTCGGCGCGGCGTTCGCGCGGGCGATGCGGCCCTGGATCCTTGGCGCCTGGGTGTTCCTGACGATCGGCATCACCGCGGGCAGCTATTGGGCCTATTACGAGCTTGGCTGGGGCGGCTGGTGGTTCTGGGATCCGGTCGAGAACGCCTCGCTGATGCCATGGCTCGCCGCGACGGCGCTGCTCCACTCGGTGACGGTACTGGCGACGCGCGATGGCCTCCGCGCCTGGACGGTGATGCTGGCGGTGGTCGCGTTCAGCATGTCGATGATCGGTACCTTCCTCGTCCGCTCCGGCATCCTGACCAGCGTCCACGCCTTCGCCGTCGATCCGACGCGCGGCAGCTTCATCCTCGCGCTGCTCGTCCTCTACATCGGCGGGGCGCTGGCGCTGTTCGGCGCGCGGATCGGCACGGTCAAGCAGGGTTCGACCTTCGAGCCGATCAGCCGCGAAGGTGGCCTGGTCCTCAACAACCTTCTCCTTTCGGTCATTCTCGGCATCGTCCTGATCGGCACGCTCTATCCGATCGTCGCGCAGGCGATGGGGACGCAGCTGTCGGTGGGCCCGCCCTTCTTCAACAAGACGATCGTGCCGATCACGCTGATCCTGATGATCGGCATCGCGGTCGGGCCGATGATGCGCTGGCGCCGCGACGACGGTCAGGCGCTGCTCAACCGCGTGACGATCCCGCTGGCGGTTGCGGTGTTCGTGGCGGCGGCGTTCTTCGTCTTCGCCTGGGGTGCGGGGCTGTTCCCGATCCTCGGCCTCGGCCTTGCCGCCGGGCTCGCGGTGGCGAGCGTGGCGCCGCTGTGGAAGCGCAACCTCCTTCGCACGCCGCTGTTCACCTGGGGCATGGTGATCGCGCATCTGGGCGTCGCGGTTAGCATCGCCGGCATGGCGAGCGAGCGCGCGTTCACGGTCGAGAAGCTGGTCGCCGCGCGTGTCGGCGATGCCTTCTGGGTCGGACCGTACCGCGTCGAGATGCGCGGCATCCGCCCGGCGATCGGCCCCAACTGGTCGGCGATCGAGGCGGCGCTGTCGGTCCGGCGCGGCGACGGCACCAGCTTCTGGATGCACCCGCAGAGCCGATATTTCTCCGACCCGCCCACCAATACGAGCGAGGCGGATATCCTGACCGCGGTCGACGGCCAGCTTTATACCGTGATCGGCCAGGCCGACGGACAGGGCCGCTGGCAGCTTCGCCTGTGGTGGAAGCCATGGGTGACGCTGATCTGGGCCGGTGGCGCGCTGATCGGGTTCGGCGGCCTCGTGAGCCTGATCGGCCGCGTCCGGCGCGAGCGAAAGGCACCGCGGCGCGAGGCACTGGCGTGAGGCGTGGCCTGTTGATCTGGGTGCCGCTTGCGGTGTTCGTCGTGCTGGCGGGCCTCGTCCTCTATGGCCTGTTCCGGCCGGACAACACGGTGATCCGCTCGGCGCTGGTCGGCAAGCCACTGCCCGACTTCCGCCTCGCCCCCATCGCGCCGGGCAAGCCGGGGCTGGCGGCGGCGGACATGAAGGGCGGGGTGCGGCTGCTCAACGTGTTCGGGAGTTGGTGCATCCCCTGTATCGCCGAGGCGCCGCAGCTGATGGCGCTCAAGAATCGCGGCGTCGAGATCGATGCGATCGCGATTCGCGATACCGGCCCGGCGGTCCAACGCTTCCTGAGGGAGAACGGCGACCCCTATGCCCGCATCGGCGACGATTCGCGCAGTCAGGTGCAATTGTCGCTCGGCTCGTCAGGGGTGCCGGAGACGTTCGTGATCGACGCGCAGGGCAAGATCGCGCTCCAGCATGTCGGGCCGATCAACGCGAGCGACATCGACGACATCCTGAAGGCGGTCGAGGACGCGAAGTGAGGCGCGCCGCGCTCCTCCTCGCGCTCGTCCCCGCGCCCGCGCTCGGCCAGTCGAACCAGGCCGCGGCGCCGATGGCGAATGTCCAGCTCCCTGACCCGGCGAAGGAACGCGATGCCAAGGCGCTGATGGAAACGCTGCGCTGCGTCGTCTGTCAGGGGCAGTCGATCGCCGATTCGGATGCCGAGATGGCGGGCGACATGCGGTCGCTGGTGCGCGAGCGCATTGCGAAGGGCGAGCCGCCCGATCGGGTCCGCGACTGGCTGATCGAGCGGTACGGCGATTATGTCAGCTACGATCCGCCCCTGAGCGGGGCGACCGCGCCGCTCTGGATCGCGCCGCTGGCGCTGCTAATCATCGGCGCGCTGGTCGCTGCGCGCAGCTTCAAGCGGCGTCGGCGCTGACCCGCGGGCCGACCAGGCCCGCCGCGTCGGGCACGCCCGTACCCAATGCCAGCAGCCGATGCTTCTCGAACGGACCGGGCAGGCGCCAGCCGCCCGTCCGCGCGGCGGTAAACCCGAAGAAGCGACCGTAATAATCGGGATCGCC
>CAJYLT010000043.1 GCA_913775795.1 uncultured Sphingomonas sp.
GCGACAAGGCCGACAACGAACCCCGGACGCTGGAACAGCATCTGGGGGCGGGCCGGGCGGCGATCGCGCGGATCGCGGGCGATCTGGCCGCTGGCATGCCGCAGCCGGTCTGCCATCATTTCGCGGAAATCGTCCCGGTCGACCCTGAACGGGTCGGCGTCGAGCGCACCTACGCCGCGCTGGCGCCCGTCTTCGCGATGCTGGGTTTCGACTTCGCCGCAGATCGGCTGGAGGCGTGGGAGCGCGCCCTGCCGACAATCGACTGGATGACCGCAAGAATCTCCCCGCTCGTCGAAGCCGCATCGGCTGGCGGGTTGCGGTACGAGGGTTGGCGCTGGGAGCCGCAGCGACGGCAGCCGATCTTCGTGACCGCGTTTCAAATCATCAACAATCGGACCGATTGATCGAAAACCGACGCGCCCGGTCCTTCGATCGGGACCGCTCCACCGCGCGCAAACCAACAGATCCCGGCACCCGCAACATTTCGCGTCCGCGCGACGAAAGCTCGAGCGTCATCGCCTCGTTGACGGCGAGGCTGGTCCAGCGTTCGGACAACCGGTTCAACTGCGCGCGGATCGCGTCGATGTCGGCGGCGGCTACGGGGGCGGCGGGGTGCCCGCGCGCGCCGCACGCGTGTTCGTAGGTGGCGATCAGGTCGTCGGCGGCCACGCGGCCGCCCCAGAGTTCGGCCTGAAAGGTCTCGACCAGGCGCTCCACCGCTTCCTCGCTGTCGCCGCCCTGCGTGGTGAAGTCGGCGGCGGCGCCCGTCTCGACCATCGACAGGAAGCCGCGGTCGGCGAGCACGCTTTCGACCGCATAGTGCACCATGTCGTGCGGAATGATGCCCTGTTTCGGGCACTGTATCGCCTGCGCCGGGCCGGACGCGCGGGTGATCGTCAGGTCGTCATGTTTGCCGGCGCGTTTGGTGAAGGTGAGCTGCATCTCGGTTGTCCGGGCGTAGTGAAGAAGAAGCGGGATCCCGGATCAACTTCGGGATGACGTGAGTGGGGCCGCGCCCGTCCAGCCTCTAACGTCACCCCGGTCTAGAGCTGGGATCCCGCTCCTCCCTTACTTCTTTGGTTTGCGAAACCGGATCGTCATTCGGTCGCTCTCGCCGATCGCGATGTACTTCGCGCGATCCTGGTCCTTGAGCGCGAGCGTCGGGGGGAGCGTCCAGACGCCGCCCGGCCAGTCGGCGGTATCCTTGGGATTGGCGTTGACCTCGCTCTGACCGACGACCTCGAACCCGGCCTTCTTGGCGAAGCCGATGACCGACGAGGTCTTCATATAGCCGCTCTTTTCCTCGGCGGCGGCGTCGCGCGCCTCGGGCAGGCGATGCTCGACCACGCCGAGCGTGCCGCCGGGCTTGAGCATGCGGAAGGCCGAGTTGAACACCTGCTGCGCCGCGTCCTGGCCGCCGAAGCGCCAATTGTGGACGTTGCGGAAGGTGAGGACGACATCGGCGCTGCCCGCGGGCACGGCGTCGAGCCCGTTCGCGAGCTTGACCTTGCCATAGACGGCGTTGTTCGTCGTGATGAGCTTCTGCACACCGCCCAGCGCCTTTTCGGGCGCGGCGACCCAGAGTTGGCCCTTGTCCTTCAGATAGGGCGCGAGGACTTCGGTGTACCAGCCGCCGCCCGGATAGAGCTCCACGACGGTGTTGTTCGGCTGCACGCCGAAGAAGGACAGCGTCTCGACCGGGTGGCGCGCGCCGTCGCGGGCGATGTTGGCGGGGGTGCGGGTGGGGGCGGCGACCGCGGCCTTCAGCGCCGCGCGCTGGTTCTGCGGGGCGCCGATCGCGACGCTGGCGACGGCGACCGCCGTCGTGGCGATGGCAAGGACGGTGACGGTCTCACGCATGATCTTCCCCCGGAATAGTCAGTATTCGTCGGCCCGCCGCAAGCGCGCCAAGCTGGTCTCCAGCGAACAGCCAGGTCGGTTGAAGGTTTCCGCCATCCGCTTGTCAAGGCGAACATTTCGCGCCGGGAACATTCTTTTTCGCGTTCGGTTGTTGGCTCCATCATCAACGGAGGGAACCGAGACATGATCGAGGAACGCACGACCTATAGCGACCAGCCGCACACCACGACCGTCATTGAGCGCAAAAGCGGCGGGGGCGGCACGATCCTGATCGGCGTGGTCCTGCTGATCGCGGTCATCATCGGCGCTTTCTACCTGATGAATCAGAACCGCAACGAGAGCGCGCAGACCAAGGCGATCACCGGCGCCGCCGAAAGCGTCAGCGACGGCGCGAAGAAGGTCGGCGACGCCGCACAGAAGGCGGTCGAGTAATTCTCAGCGCACGCAGGCGTCGAGGCGCTCGCGCCGGACGATGCCGATGCGGCGCGCGATCGTGTTGCCGTAGCGGCGGGTGAAGCCCTGCGGGGCGACGCCCGCCCGTTTCTTGGGCAGCGGCAGGACGGCGGCGATTCGGGCCGCCTCCCGCTCGGTCAGGCGATCCGCACCATGGCCGAAATAGCGGCGCGCGCCTGCCTCCGCGCCATAGGTGCCGATCCCCGTCTCGGCGACGTTGAGATACACTTCCATGATCCGCCGCTTGCCCCAGAGCGCCTCGATCAGGACGGTGAACCACGCCTCCGCCGCCTTTCGCACATAGCCGCCATTCTGCCAGAGGAAGACGTTCTTGGCTGTCTGCTGGCTGATCGTCGAGCCGCCGCGGATCCGGCCGCCGCTGGCATTGCGGATCGCCGCGGCTGCGATCGCGGTGTAGTCGAACCCGTGGTGCGAACAGAAGGCGCTGTCCTCGCCCGCGATCACCGCGCGCGCCATGTCGGGGTCGATCTCGTCCAGCGAGCGCCATGACTTGGTCACGCTGCGCCCGGCCAGGATGTCGCCCGCCATCGTCAGCGTGAAGGGCGGCGGCACGAAGCGATAGAGCGCGACGAAGGCGAGGCTGAGCAGCACGAACGCGATCGCCGCCTTTGCCAGCCAGCCGCCGATGCGCCGGCCCCAGCCGCCGGTCTTCTGCTTGGTCGCGCCCTTTGCCATCCCGCGTGCGTTAGCGCGGGGCGGCTGCGGCGCAAACGCCGAATTGCGGGGCGCGGCGTTCCCCTTTAGCAACGCGGTCATGACCCGCCCCGAAGTCCCCCGCGCATGACCGCCTATGCCTATCGCGCCGCGACGCGCGAGGGGGGCTCGCGCAAGGGGATCATCGAGGCGTCGTCACCCGCCGCGGCGCGTGCGTTGCTGCGCGAACAGGCGCTGCTGCCGCTGTCGGTCGAGCCGGCCAACGACGCCGGGCCGGCGGTCGGCGGGCTGAAGCTGCCGTCGCTGCGCCGGCGTGGGTTGACCGCGCGGCAACTGGCGACGGTGACGCGGCAGATTTCGACGCTGGTGGGCTCGGACATCACGATCGAGGAATCGCTGCGGCTGGTCGCGCAGCAGTCCGAAGTGCCCGCCGTCACGGCGCTGCTGACCGACGTGCGCGGCGCGATCCTCGACGGGCGCAGCTTTGCCGCGGCGCTCGGCCTGCACCCGCGCGCGTTTCCCGAATTCTATCGCGCGTCGGTCGCCGCCGGAGAGCAGTCGGGGCGGCTGGCGAGCGTGCTCGACCACCTTGCCGAATTCGTGGAGAACCGGCAGGCGAACGGGCAGAAGCTGCAACTGGCGCTCCTTTATCCCGCGCTGCTGGCCTGCGTCAGCTTCGGGATGATGGTGCTGCTGATGGTCTATGTCGTGCCCGACATCGTCCGGGTGTTCGTGTCGCGCGGGGCGGAGCTGCCGTTCCTGACCCGCGCGCTGATCGCGGTGAGTGCGTTCATCCAGCATTACGGGCTTTACGTTCTGATCGCGGCGGCGACGGCGTTCCTGCTCTATGGCCGATGGGCGCGGGTGCCGGCCAATCGCCTGCGTGTGCATCGCTTCTTCAGCGAGACGCGGCCGTTCGCGCGGTTCAGCCGCCAGTTCAACGCCGCGCGCTTCGCCGGCAGCCTCGCGACCCTGGTTGAAAGCGCGGTGCCGCTGGTCGAGGCGCTTCAGGCCGCCGCCGCGGTCACGCCCAACCTGTTCGTGCGCGAAAAGGCGCTCGCGATCGCGGCGCGGGTGCGCGAGGGGATCAGCCTGCGCGCGGCGATGGCGGAGAGCGGGGTGTTCCCCTCGATGCTGGTCGCGATCGTCGCGTCGGGCGAATCGAGCGGGCGGCTGGCCCCCGCACTCGGCCGCGCGTCGGGCGAGCTGGAGCGCGAGCTCGACGCGCTGGTGGCGACGCTGGTCGCGCTGGTCGAGCCGATGGTGCTGCTGTTGATGGGCGGGCTTGTCCTCATGATGGTGCTGGCGATCCTGCTGCCGATCATCAACCTCAACAATCTGGTGCAGATCTAGCACCGATCGACAATCACGCTTTCTGCGTCACCCCGGACTTGTTCCGGGGTCCACCTTGCCGTGAACGCGGCAGTTAAAGGCTCAGATGGCATTGCCGGCCGCACCGTGGACCCCGGAACAAGTCCGGGGTGACGAAAAGTGATATCTTCCAACGGGACCGACGACCTTCCGCCTGGTACGGCTGGACGTCGATCGGGCCTAGACCCGCCGCTCCACCACTACGCAGCTGGCATTGTCGCTGCCGTCGCGCGCGACCGCGTTGGCGACGAGGCGGGCGGCGCATTCCTCGACGCCGAGGTTCGGCGGCGCGTCGCCGGGGGCAAGCGAACGGTAGCAACCGTCGCTCGCCAGCATCAGCCTGTCGCCGGGCGCGAAGTCGATGCGGAGGCGCTCGACCGGCGCCGGGTCGCCGGCGCCGAGGGCGCGGGTGACCACGTTGGCCTGGGGATGCGTGTCGGCGGCGGCGGGCTCGATCAGGCCAGCGGCGACGAGGTCGGCGACGAGGCTATGGTCGCGCGTAAACGGCACCGCGCGCGCCGCCTCCAACCGATAGGCGCGGCTGTCGCCCGCCCAGAACAAGGTCGCGCCCGCGTCGTCGGCGAGGAGGACGACGATCGTCGTGCCGCCGCCCTGCATCGCCGGATCGGCGCGCAGGCGGCGGTCGGTGTCGGCCAGCGCCGCGGTCACTGCATCCTCGCTGACGGTGCCCTGATCGGCGAGAGCCGACAGCGATTTGATCGCGGTCTCGGCGGCAAGGTCGCCGCGCGCCATCCCGCCCATCCCGTCGGCGACCGCCCACAGCCCGCGATCGGGCCGGTCGAGCGTCCGGTCCTCGTTCACCCGGCGGACACGCCCGACATGGCTGGCAGCGGCGGAGGCGAAGGCGCCGGTCGGTGGCAGGGGCGGGGCGGCGCGGCGCAGGCGGCCGAGGATCGCGATCACCCGCGACGGCGCCCGAGTTCGCGTTCGGTCCGGTCGTAACCCTCGACGAAGGCGCGATCGAGCGCGCCCGGCTCGCCGCCCTCGACCTCCTTTGCGAGCGCGGCATGGCGTTCGGCGACGGCATCGCGCAGGCCCGCGCCGCGGCCGGCGAACAGACCGCGCTTGCTCCCCTCGTCGAGCTTGGCCGGTTCAAAACTATCGATCGCGGCGCGAAGGCTCGCCTGAAGCCCTGCGAACGTCGCGACGAGGTGGCGCTTCACATCCTCGAACGAAGCCTTGAGCGCGGCGGGACCCGACAGGAAGCCGCTGGGGCCGGCGAGTAGCAGGTCGATCGCCAGCCGTTGCGACGGCGCCCATTTGAACGGATTGTTGCCCTCGCCCCCGATCGTGGTGCGGGCGAGGCTGTAGCGGGCGCGCGCCTTGTCCCGTTCGGACATGAGGTCGCCGACGCCGAGCAGCATCTGGCGATAGAGCGCACCCGCGCGGCGCATGATCTCTTCGGGCTCCTCGCTCGACAGGAGCGACGCGTCGAGGCCCGCGCCCTCGCAGAACGCCTCGAGCAGCGAGCCTTCGGCATAGGCATGGACGGGGGCCGCATCCTGCCAGTCGGCGGGGACGGGCAGCGTCGCATCGAGCGGCGGGACCGATACCAGCGTGCGGCTGGCGTCGTGTCCGGTATCGGCCATCGGCGCGCGCGTCGCGACGAGGCGGAAGCGGCCGAGCCGCCAGGCGGCGGGGGTGGCAACCAGCGCCGGGCCGTCCTCGGCCATTCGCTCGCCCGTCGCCTCGTCGACCATGCCGTTGGTGCCGAGCACTTCGAGGCTCAGGGCGCCGCGAGCGGCACTCAGCCGGCAATGGCGACGCGACAGCGCACAATCGGGATCGGCGATCGTCCAGTCCGCCTCGCCATCGCGGCCGAGCATCAGGCTGCCTTCGCCCAGCAGCCGCGCCTCCACCGGATCGGGCGAGACGGCATCGTCGTAGAGTTGGAGAAGGTACATGCGCGTCCCTTACGCGGCGCGCGCGACGACGCAGGTCGCGCGAAGATCGGGGGGCGGGGCGCCGGGTGCGGCGGACAGGCGTGTCTCTGTCGCCTCGGCAGTCTTGTTGAACGCGTCGAAGGCGGCACCGAACTCGTCGCGCCGGCGATGCGAGATGCGCAGGCCGAAGCCGTTGTCGGCCGCTTCGGCAAGCGCATTGCGCAACCGCCGCAACGGGCGGGCGACCAGCGCACCGCTCAGGTAGCCGACGGCCAGAACCGCGAGCATGACGATGCCCGCCAGCAGCGCCAGCATCGTGCGTGCCTGTGCCACCGCGCCGTCGAGTGCGGTGCGCTTGAGGACCAGATCGACGCGGCCGAACTCGATCCCGGCATAGTCGATCGGCCGGACGAAGCGGATGCCGGGACCCCGCCCTCGATCGGCAGCCTGCGTCGCGTCCCCGCCGAACGCCGGCTCGCCCGCGGGGGCGGCATAGCGGGTGCCGACGCGCGCGGGGTCGGTGGCGGCGCGGACGGTGCCGTTCGCGTCGGCGACGACGATCTCGCGCACGTTGGCGTCGCGCGCGGCGGCGGCGACGAACGCCTGTAGCGGAGCCCAGTCCTGCTGCTCGGCCGGCAACCCGGCATTGTCGGCGGCAAGGACGGCAGCGTTGCTGGTCACGAACGAGGCGATCGTCTCGCCCGAGACGACCGCCATGCGGTTCAGCGCGCTTTCCTGTCGGTCGAGGATCGGGACGATGCTGCCCGCCAGCGCGATCGCGGTGACGGTGGCGAGCGCGAGCGGCAGCTTGACGCGCAGCGGCAGGCCGCGGCGGGCGGGTTCGGCCTCCTTCGCCTGACCGATCTCACGGTCCAGCGCCGCGACGAGCTGCGTGCCGTCCTGGAACCGCGCCTCGGGCTTCTTGGCGAGCAGCTTGTCGATGATGAAGGACAGGCCCGGCGGGCAGTCGCCAACGATGCGGCCGACCGGCTCGACCCGCTCCTGCGCGATCTGGATCGCGATGGTGGCGAGGCCGGTGCCGGGAAAGGCGACCTTGCCGGTCATCATCTCGTAGAGGACGACGCCCAGCGAAAACAGATCGGCGCGGTGGTCGACGGGCAGGCCGAGCGCCTGTTCGGGGCTCATGTAGCGCGGCGTGCCGACGAGCTGGCCGGCATGGGTGCGGCCGAGCTGTCCGGCATCCGCCTCGCCCAGCCGGGCGACGCCGAAATCGACGAGCTTCACCTGCCGCCCGTCTGCGGTCACGAGAATGTTCGACGGCTTCACGTCGCGGTGGACGATGCCTGCGCGGTGGGCATAGGCGAGCGCGTCGGCCAGCTGGCGCGCGATCGATAATACGCGCTCATAGGGCAGGCGCCCCTGTGCGGCGAGAAGCGCGTCGAGCGGCTGCCCCTCGACCAGCTCCATCGCGATATAGGCGACGCCCTGCGCCTCGCCCACGTCGTAGATGGTGGCGATGTTCTGGTGGCTGAGCGCGCCCGCCGCCCGCGCCTCGCGCAGGAAACGCGCCTCGAGGTCGGCGTCGCGGGCGAAGTCGGGCTTCAGGATCTTGACCGCAACGGCGCGGCCGATGTCGGGATCGTGGGCGCGATAGACTTCCGCCATCGCGCCTTCGCCCAGCAATCCCTCGATCCGATACCGCCCCAGCGTCTGCATGCCGTTCCTCTCCGGCCCGATACGCGGCCATCCGAAGTGGCGGCATTATCAAGCCTGCGTTTAGATCGTCTTACCGCCGCGCCCGGACGGCGGCGGCGATCCGCTCGGCGCGGGCTAGGTCGCGGGCGATCGCCGGGTTGCCTGGATCGAGCGCGGCGGCGCGGCGAAGCAGGCCGACCGCCTGACCCGCCTTGCCGGCATTGAGCGCGGCAAGACCGGCACCGCGCGCGCGTGCAGCCGCCGCTGGATTGCGCACGGGCGTTGCCGGAGCGGCCGGTGCGGGCTTCGGCTTGGCCGCCGGTGCGGGCGCAGGGCGGGCAGGGGCGGGATCGGGACGGCGGACGGGTACCGGCGCTGGCGGGCGCGGCGGCTGGCCGGGGATGCGCAGGGTCGTGCCGGCGATCAGCGAGGCGGGCACTTCGATCCTGTTGTAGCGGGCGAGCTGATACGCCTTCAGCCGGTTGCCGAGCAGACGCGCGGCGAGCCCCTGCATCGTATCGCCGGGCCTGGTCACATAGGGATAGCTTTGCGGGCCGAGCAGATCGACCGGATCGCGCTCGATCGAATCGCGCAGGAGCAGAAGGCTCGCGTTCATCGGATCGCGCTTCAGCGCGGCGGCGATCCGCTTGCGCGCGAACTTCGCCTCGCCGCGGTCGAGCATCGCGGCGATCGCGTCGACTTCGCCGGCAGTCGTCGCCGCGGGCGGCGGCGGCGCCGACTTCTCCACGCGTGGTCCGCCGCCGCACGCCGCCAATGCCAGCGCGAGCGAAGCCGCCCCCATCGTCCGCCACGTCATGCCCATAAACGCTCCTCAACTGTCGGTTTGTCGATCGCGGACGCCAGCCGCGCGGACAGCGCATCCTGGTCGCGAACGAAGGCCGCAAAGCTCGCGGGATCGAGCGGTGCGGCAAAGAAATAGCCCTGGAAATGGCGGCAGCCGTGGCGGTGGAGCCAGGCGACTTCCTCGGCCCGCTCCACACCCTCGGCCAGCACCCGGATGCCGAGGCCGCGACCGAGCGCGAGGATGCTCTGACAGATCGCCTGCCGCTCTCGGCTCGAATCGACGTGGGACACGAACTCGCGATCGATCTTGATCTTGTCGAAGGCGAGCGTGCGCAGCGTGCTGAAACTCGAATAGCCGGTGCCGAAATCGTCGATCGCGACGCGCACGCCCATGGCGCGCAAGGCATCGAAGGTCGCCCGGCCGGCCGCGCCGTCGCCCAGCGCGACGCTTTCGGTCAGCTCGATCTCGACCGCGTCGGGGCCGACATTGTGGCGGGCGAGCGTCCGCGCGACGAGGCGATCGAGGTCGTGCGCCTCTAACTGTCGGCCGGAAACATTGACCGCAATGCGCAGCCGGCCGAGCCCCTCGCGCCGCCACGCCGCGGCATGGCGGATCGCGGTGTTGAGTGCCCAGGTGCCGATCTCGGGCGCCAAACCGCTGGCCTCCATCACCGGCACGAACTGGCCGGGGGAGACGAGGCCGCGGGTCGGATGGCGCCAGCGGATCAGCGCCTCGGCCCCCACGACGCGGGCGGTTTCGGCATCGATCAGCGGTTGGAAGTCGAGGCGCAGTTCGCCGCGCTGGACCGCGTGGCGCAGGTCCTGCTCCATCCGATAGCGCTCGCGCGCGATCGCCTGAATGTCGATCGGTGCGGCGTCGGCGGCCTCGATCGGCGCCGAAAAGGCTGCGAGCGTGCGGGTCAGGATCAGTTCGGGTGCGGGATCGCCGCCGCCCAGCACCGCGTGCCGGACGCCGATCGCGGGCACGATCTCGCGCCCGCCCGCCGACAGCCGGTCGCCCATCGCATAGGCCAGCGCCTCGATCTCGGCCATCGCGGCGGCGGGCGGCGCGTCGATCCATACCGCAACGTGGCTGCGGTCGACCTGTGCCACCAGGCGCCGCGCACCGATCATCGCGACCATCCGATGCGCGAGGAGGCGCAGCACCTCGTCCCCCAGATCGGGGTCGAAGGCGCTCAGGCGATTGACGTCGGCCAGCGCAAAGATCGCGAGCGTGCCGCGGCCATCGGCGTGCATCCGCGCGATCAGCGGCTCGCGCGTGGGCAGTCCGGTGACCCCGTGCGTCTGTGCGGCCCGGCCGCGCAGGTCGGCGAGTTCGCCGATCCGGCGGAGCAAAGCATCGGGAGAGCGGGCGGCCCGCTCGCCGCCGATCACCGCGCTTGCGGCCACGATCAGGCGGCGCATCCGCCGCCGCTCGACATTCCAGAGGACGAGCATCGCCGCGGCACAGCAAAAGAGCGCAAGGCTGATCGCCGCCGCGCCGCCGCCGCCCAAGATTTGCCCCGCACTCATCCGGTTCGGCTTAGCGGCGGAGCGTTGCCAAAGGCTTAGCGGGCTGTGTCCGCTATCGCGCACAGGCTCGCGCGCCCCCGGGCGGCAAGACGACGTATGCAGCTTGCGTTCAAGCGCGCGGGCGTATCAAAGCGTCCGCAGAATAAAACGAACGGTGAAAGGATGTTGCGGATGCGTGGATCGACGATCGCGAAGCTGGGCCTGGCCTTGATGGCGAGCACGCCGGCACTGGCGGGGCAGGCGGCACCCGACCCCGGCAAGCAGGCGTTCGCGCCCTGCGCGGCGTGTCACGCGGTGACGCCGGGCACCAAGCGGGTCGGCCCGTCGCTGCACGGCGTCGTCGGTCGAAAGGTCGCGAGCGCGCCGGGCTTCGCCTATTCGCCGGCGCTGAAGGCCAAGGGCACGGCGGCGTGGACGCCCGCCAATCTCGACGCCTTCCTGACCGACCCGCGCGCCTGGGCGCCGGGCAACAAGATGATGTACCAGGGCATCAAGGACCCTGCCAAGCGCGCGGCGATCGTCAAGTATCTGGCGACGCTGAAGTAAGTTCCGAGGGGACGCGCGCTCACGGAAGCAATAGCGAGGCGTCCCCGTAGGAATAGAAGCGATAATCGCTCGAGATCGCGTGCGCATACGCGGCCTGCATGGTCTCCAGCCCCATCAGCGCAGAGACCAGCATGAACAGATTTCACCCGCGTTTTCAGATAGTTGAAGAAAAATAACGAAAACTTTTCTGTTTCGGCGGCCCGTTTTCCTTCGACCCATCGAGGACCCAATCTGACTGCCCGGCGTGATTGCTCGCCAGCACCAATCGAGCATCGCATTCGCCGGTTGGTTGCCGGCCCATTTGACCCATCGCCCGCCCAGATCGAGAGGAGCGCACTCTCGATCCGAGCTTGGGGCGCGGGGCGTCAAGTCGTTGGGTCAGTGTCCGTCCAGGTCGTGCCCATGAACCCGGCTGCCGCATCGACGGCGGCGAGAAGGGTGTCCTGACTGAGATGGGCGTATCGTTGCGTCGTGCGCGGCTGAGCGTGTCCGAGCACCTGACCAACGACGTAGAGCGACTGACCGGCGTTCACCATGTTGCTGGCGGCGCTGTGCCGGAGGTCGTGGATCCGAAGACCCTTGAGGCCCGCCCGCTTGGTCGATCGATGCCAAGCGTAGTAGATCGACGTATAAGGCAGCTTCGTCTCGGGGTTGGGGACCAGCCAGGGGCATCCCTCCCATTTCGGCAATTGCTCGATCACCGCGATCGCTTCCATCGACAGCGGCACGAAACGACGTTTGCCGCTCTTTGCCATCGGCACTTTCCACTGACGCGCCGGAAGGTCAAAATCCTCCCAGCGGGCATCCAGTAGCTCGCGCTTCCGGCATCCGGTGAGCAGCAGCAGAGCGACGATGTGTTTGATCATCGGATTATCGTCAGCCTCGGCACCGGCCTTCAACCGGCGAGCTTCCTCGGGGGTCAGGAACCGCTCACGTTCGTTGTTCGGATTGGGGAGCGGCACACCGAGTAGCGGGTTCACCTCGGCACCGGGCATGCCCCAGCGCTTGGCGAGCTTGTACATATAGCTGAGGACGACGTGCAGGCGATTGCGTGTCCCGACGGCGTAGCCCTCTTTCTTCACCTTCGCGTCGAGCCACGCGACGACCTGCTCCTGCGTGATTTCGTCCAACCGCATGCGGCCGAACCGTGGAAGGATGTGATTGTTGAGATAGCGCTGATCGATGTCGGCGCTGCGTTTGTAGCTGCGAACGTGAGCCATGTAGCGTTCGGCCAGTTCGGCGATGGTCGGGACCTGCCGCTTCTGTTTGCGCTCCTCGGTCGGGTTTTCACCGACGACGACGCGGCCACGCAGCTCCTGCGCTTTGCGGCGGGCCTTGTCGAAGCTGAGGTCGGTAAAGCCGCCAATCTTGTGCTGGCGAAGATCGCCATGGGGATCGCGGTACTTGAGGTAGTAGGTTTTCGAGCCGCTCGGACGGACTTCGAGGATAAACCCGGTCGTTACCGTATCGTAATAGTCGATCTTCTTTTTGTCAGGCGGTTAGGTGGCAATCGCCACGAACGTCGCGTCGAGTTTCATCTTCGGCATGAGCCGTTCTCCTTTTAAGGTTTGGATTGCAGACGCAGCCGGTCGCCACCGGACCTGACGAAGCAGGACAGGTCGGACGTTGCTGCAGAGGGTGTGGGTGCGCATCGCTTCGTGCGGGCGCGGACAGCCATTCCGTGGCGCGGACGCGGGGGGAGGCTGGTGGAGGGAGGGGCGGCAGAAATGCTGCGGTCGGCGGAGCTATCTCAATCGATCAGTCTCTACCTGTCAGAATCTGCTACCCCTCCCCCCACTAAGGTCGATCAGAAGATCTCGTTCGGAGCACATGACGTGACCCCCGTTTCTTCATCCACCTGGACCTAGAGACCGGCCCTTCGAAGGGACGGACAGAATGAAGCGGAAGCAGTTCACGGAAGAGCAGATCATCGGTATTCTAAAGGAGGCCGAGGCGGACGGGCAGCGCCGGATTGTTGGGGATGCCGTCATTCGGTTCCAGCATCAGGCGCCGCATGGGTTCAGCCCTTTCGGAAATAGACGCCCGACTTGCCCTTGATGCCGTCGGGTTCGTAAGCGCCCCAGGTGGTGACGACACCCCGCTTGCCGCGCGTCAGGGTGAAGAGCGTCGCGCCGGGCTTGTACTGCGCCACGCCATAGTCGTTGACGAGGCTGCCGTCCCGATGGCTCTTGAACGCGATCCGTACGCCGGTGCCCGCGGGGGTCGCGGTGCAGCGGATATAGGTGTCGGTCTGATACCCCTCCGCCACCAGCACGCAGCCGGCCTTGCCGCCCAGCACCAGCGTATGCGTGACACCGATCGTGATACCCTTGCCCAGCCCGTCCCGGCCGAGATCGGCATCGAACACATAGCGGCCCGTCCAGCCCGGCTGCGCCGTCACCGGTGCCGCCGCCATCATCGCCATTGCTGCCATCGCCAGTCTGCGCATCGTCTCTCTCCCTCGATTCGGGAAGGCTAGGCCTCGCCAGACAACGATTGGCTGAACGCGCGGTTCAGTCGGGGGAAAGCCGACCCTTCGTCTCGGGGATGAAGAAAGCGTAGAAGACGAACCCTGCCGCGCCCACGCCCGCCAGCGTCCAATAGGCGGGACCGAAGCCGCCGAGCACCACGATCGACCCGGCAAGGCTCGCGGACAATGCACCGCCCAGCCCCTGTACCGTCGCCACCGCCCCCTGCGCGACGTTGAAGCGGCCGGTGCCGCGCGTCATGTCGGCGATGACGATCGGAAACAGCGCGCCGAAAATGCCCGCGCCGATCCCGTCTAGCAACTGCACGCCGAGCAGCCAGGCGGGTGCGTCCGACAGCGGATAGAGGAACCCGCGCAACGTCAGCATGGCGAACGCCGCGAGGAATAGCGGCTTGCGCCCCCACCGGTCGGTGCGCGCGCCGACGATCAACGCGACGGGCACCATCACCACCTGTGCGCCGACGATACACGCGGCGACGAGCGAGGTCGCGCTGCCGCTGCCGACGATCCGCGCGAGCTGTTGCCCCACGGTCGGCAACATCGCCGCGTTCGACAGGTGGAACAGAAAGGCGGCGAACCCGAAGGCGGCGATCGTCGGATGGTTGCGCAGCGTGGCGAAGATCGACTGCGGCGGGCCGCTATCCTCGCCGTCGCCCATGCCGCGCGCGACGCGGTGGTCGATCGCCTTGGGATCGATCATCAGCGTCGCGCCGATGCTAAGCATCGCGAATAGGCCCATCAGCCAGAACACCACCTGCGGCCCGAAGCTGAAGGCTAGCACGCCCGCCAGCCCCGCCGACACTGCATTGCCGGCATGGTTGAACGCCTCGTTCCGGCCTACCCGGCGGGTGAAAAGCTTAGGGCCGACGATGCCGAGCGAAATCGCCGCGATGGCGGGCGCGAAGACGGCGGCTGCGACCGCGGCGATCGACTGGCCGATGACGACGGGGGCAAACCCCTCCACCAATGGCAGCGACACCGCCGACAACGTGACCGCGACCGCCGCCGCCACGAGCAGCGCGCGCTTGGCGTGGATGCGGTCGACGAGGCCGCCCGCCGGCGCCTGTGCGATCAGGCCGGCGATCCCGGCGATCGTCATCACCGCGCCCGCGCTCGCCTCCGACCAGCCATGGCTCGGCCCGCGCACGGCGACGAGGTAGATGGCGAGATACGGCCCCAACCCGTCGCGCACATCGGCGAGCACGGCATTGAGCGCATCGAGCGCGATCAGCGAACGACGGTGCGGATGGGACAAGGCGCGGGCTTCCTCGATCGGGGAGCCACCTGAACGCGCCGCGCGCGCTTGTGGCGCGCGGCTTGGTCCGCTTTCCTACCGCGAGCGGATGAAGGCGCGGATATCGCTCGACAATTTCCTGAGGTCGTCCTCGCGCACGTACATCATGTGGCCGGCGTGGTAATATTTCCAGACGATCCGCCCGTCATTGGGGATGCCCGTCCGGTTGAGCGAATATTCCGCGCCGAAGAAGGGGGTGGCGAAGTCGTAATAGCCCTGGCCGACGAACACGCGCAGGCTCGAATTCTCGCGCATCGCGGTGCCGATGAACGGCGCGACGTTGAGATAGCCCGAGCCGCCGCGCGGTCCCTCGCCGAGGTTCCAGTCCCAGCCCTGCACCCCGCCGATCGAGGAATAGGTGAGGTCGGGCGAGTATTTCAGCCCCTCGCGCGACCACTGGTTCATCGCCGCGGTGTACGCGCCGTCGATCGCGTAGAAGCTGGGGTCGTTGTCGGGCGTCTCACCGGCATTGTCATAGTCGCGGCCGGTATAGCGCGTGTCGAGCCGGCCGATCACCTTGCCCTGATCGCGCAGCAGCTCCTTGTAGAAGCGGCTGGGTGACAGGCGCAGGTCCGCTTGTGCTAAATAGGTCTGGCTGACGCCGGTGAAGCGCGACAGTTGCGGCAGGATCTGCTGGCGTTCCTGCGCCGACAGCGAATTGCCCTTGAGCAGCGCCGCGGCATAGGGGCCTATCGCGAACTGGCGCGCTTCCTCGACGAACGCCTCGACCGTCGCGGGCTTGTTCGCGACCTTGTCGTGATACCACGCGGTCGCCGCCATTGAGGGGAGGTTGGTGACATAGCCCAGCTCGTTGCCCGGCGTGTCCGCTGCCTGGCTGAAGTCGAGGATCGAGGAGATGAGGATGATGCCGTTGATCGCGACGTCGGTGTATGACCCTTCCAGCTCCTTGATGACCGCGGCCGACCGCGTGGTACCATAGCTTTCGCCGCCGATGAATTTGGGCGCGTTCCAGCGGCCGTTCTCGTTCAGCCACAGGCGAATGAACGCCGCCATCGACTTGGCATCCTTGGTGATGCCCCAGTAATCCTTGGGATCGGTCTTGCCGAGCGCGCGGCTGAAGCCCGTGCCGACGGGGTCGATGAACACGAGATCGGTGACGTCGAGCAGCGATTCGGCATTGTCGACGATCGGATAGGGCGGCGCCCCGTCGTCGCGCGCGTCCGACGGGATGACGACGCGCTTCGGCCCGAACGCGCCCATCTGAAGCCAGAGCGAGCCCGATCCCGGCCCGCCGTTCCACAGGAACGTCACCGGGCGGTTGGGGTCGACGGGCCCCTCCTTGATATAGCTGTACGAGGTGATCGACGCGAGCGGCTTGCCGTCCTTGTCCTTCAGATACGTGTCGCCGGCGATCGCGCGATAGGCGATGCGCGTGCCGCCGAAACTGCCGCTGTGCCGGGTGACCGAGCGGACCGGCGCGGGGATCGCGGCGTCGGCGGCGGCATCATCCTTGGCTGCGGGCTTGTCCTGCGCGGCGAGCGGCGCCGCGACGGCGAGGGCGGCAAGGCAGGCGAACGTACGAAGCGACATGCGGCATTTTCCCCTTTTGCCGCCGGGTTGTAGCGTCCGACCGCCGCCCCGCAAGCTACTCCCGCCAGCTTCGGTCGGTGCGATCGACCAGCCGGACCATCGCTGCGAAGTCGGCGGCGCCCGGTCCGCCCGGCGCCTGTGCCTGGCCGATATCGCGCTGGTGGACGGCGACGACCTCGGCCGGCACCTCGATCGGCGTGCCCATGCTCATCGTCGCCAGCTGGATCTCGCACGCGCGCTGGAGCGACCAGTGCTTGATGAACGCCTCCGGCAATGTCCGCCCCATCGCAACGATGCCGTGGTTGCGGAGCAGCATCATGCGCTTGTCGCCCAGATGCTCGACCAGCCTCGCGCCCTCTTCGTCGCGCACCGTCACGCCCTCGAAATCGTGATAGGCGATCTGGCCGGCGAAATTGGCGGCGTAGAAATTGACGGGGCGCAGCCCGCCCTCCAGCGAGCTCACCGCCATCCCCGCGGTCGTGTGCGTGTGCATGATGCAATGCGCGTCGGGCAGGTGGCGGTGGAACACCGCATGCTGGACGAATCCAGCGCGGTTGACCGGATAGGGCGAAGCATCGAGCTTGTTGCCGTCGAGGTCGATCTTCACGAGGTTCGACGCCTTCACCTCGCTGAAATGCAGACCGAACGGGTTGATGAGGAACGCGCCCTCCTCGCCCGGCACCTTCAGCGTGATGTGGTTGTAGATCATCTCCGACCAGCCGAGATGGTCGAACACGCGGTAACAGGCGGCAAGCTGCTGGCGCGCCTCCCACTCCGCATCGGACATGATCGTGGTTTCGCGGATCGCGGTCGCCATGGCTCTCTCCTCGTT
>CAJYLT010000044.1 GCA_913775795.1 uncultured Sphingomonas sp.
CGCCTCGACGGGCGGCGGATCGACCGCGCGCATGCGTGCGTCCGCGTGGGGTCGGTGCTTGCCTTCCCATGCCACGGCGTCGTCCGCGTGATCCGCGTCGAGACCCTGCCCCACCGCCGTGGTCCCGCACCCGAGGCGCAGGCGTGTTACGCCGACCTGGACCTTCGCCATGCCAAGGGCGTTGACGCACCCGGCGCCGCCGCATAGCAGGGGCCGCGATTTCCGACTGGAGCTGACCCGACAATGACCTATGTCGTCACCGACGCCTGCATCCGCTGCAAGTACATGGATTGCGTCGAAGTCTGTCCGGTCGACTGCTTCTACGAGGGCGAGAACATGCTCGTCATCAACCCCAGCGAGTGCATCGACTGCGGCGTGTGTGAGCCGGAATGCCCGGCCGAGGCGATCCTGCCCGATACCGAGAACGGCCTCGAAAAGTGGCTGGAGCTCAACAACACCTTTTCCGCCCAGTGGCCCAACGTCACCCGCAACGCACAGCAGACGCCGCCCGACGCCGACGAGTTCAAGGGCGTCGAGGGCAAGTTCGAGAAGTATTTCTCGCCGGAGCCCGGCGCGGGCGACTGAGGTTTACTGCCTGACGTGAAAAGGGGCGCAGCGTTCGATCGCTGCGCCCCTTTTCGTTTGTGGGCGATTCAGCGGCCGACTTAGCCTGCCAGCGCCGCACGCACCGCCGCGACCGCCGCATCGCCCGCCGCGCCATCCGGCCCGCCGCCCTGCGCCATGTCGGGCCGCCCGCCGCCGCCCTGTCCGCCAAGCGCCGCGACGGCGACCTTGACCAGATCGACTGCGCTCTTCGTGTCCTTCAGATCATCGGTCACGCCGACCGCGACCGACGCGCGACCGTCATTGACCGCGACCAGCGCGACGACGCCCGAACCGATGCGCTGCTTTTCCTCGTCGACCGCACCGCGCAGCGCCTTGGCCTCCAGCCCGCCGAGCACGCGGCCGACGAAGTTGACGCCGCCCACCTGCTCCGGCCCGGCGACCGCCGCACCGCCGCCACCGAGCGCCAGCGCCTTCTTCGCGTCGGCCAGTTCGCGCTCCAGCCGGCGGCGCTCCTCGACCAGCGCGGCGACGCGCGCGGGCACCTCGTCGGGCGAGGCCTTGAGCACCGCCGCCGCCTCGCGCAGCTTCTCGTCACGGCCCGCCAGATAGGCGCGCGCCGCCTCGCCGGTCAGCGCCTCGACACGGCGCACGCCCGAGCTGACCGCGCTTTCACCGACGACCTTGAACAGGCCGATGTCGCCGAGCGCACGGACATGCGTGCCACCGCACAGTTCGAGCGAATAGGTCGAGCCGTCGCCGTTGGTGCCCATCGACACGACACGCACCTCGTCGCCGTATTTCTCGCCGAACAGCGCCATCGCGCCCTCGGCGATTGCGTCCTCGGGCGTCATCAGCCGGGTGGAGACCGCGCCGTTGCCGCGGATCTGCGCGTTCACGTCGGCCTCGACCGCCGCCATCTGCTCTGCGCTGACCGCGGTCGGCTGCGAGAAGTCGAAGCGGAGGCGCTCCGAGGCGACGAGGCTGCCCTTCTGCGCGACATGCGTGCCCAGATGCTCGCGCAGCGCCTCGTGCAGCAGGTGCGTCGCCGAATGGTTGGCGCGGATCGCCGCGCGGCGGGCGTGGTCAACGGTCAGGTGGACGGCATCGCCGACTTTCAGTTCGCCCGCCTCGATCACCGCCTGATGTGCGAAGATGCGGCCGAGATGCTTTTGCACGTCGTTGACGACGGCGCGCACGCCGCCCTCCGTCGTCAGGCTGCCGGCGTCGCCGACCTGTCCGCCGCTCTCGCCATAGAAAGGCGTCTGGTTGACGACGACCTCGACCGCCTCACCGGCGCCCGCACGCTCCACGCGCACGCCGTCCTTGACGATCGCGACGACCTGCCCCTCGCCCTCTTCGGCGGCATAGCCCACGAACTCGGTCGCGCCGGCCTGCTCGGCCATGTCGTACCAGAGCTCGTCCGACGCCTTCTCGCCCGACCCTTTCCAAGCCGCACGCGCCGCCCGCTTCTGCTCCGCCATCGCCGTGTCGAAGCCCGCGCGGTCGACAGACAGGCCCTGCGCGCGCAGGGCGTCCTCGGTCAGGTCATAGGGGAAGCCATAGGTGTCGTAGAGCTTGAACGCGGTCTCGCCCGCCAGCGTTTCACCCTCGCCCATGTCCGCTGTCGCCTCGTCCAGCAGGCGCAGGCCATTCGCGAGCGTGCGGCGGAAGCGGGTTTCCTCCTGCTCCAGCGTCGTCTCGATCAGCGACTGCGCGCGCGCCAGTTCGGGGAAGGCCGCGCCCATCTGCGCCACCAGCCCGCCGACAAGGCGATGCATCAGCGGGTCCTTGGCGCCCAGCAGGTGCGCGTGCCGCATCGCCCGGCGCATGATTCGGCGCAGCACGTAACCACGCCCCTCATTGGCAGGCAGCACGCCGTCGGCGACGAGGAAGCCCGACGCGCGCAGGTGGTCGGCGATCACCCGGTGGCTCGCCCGCGCCTCGCCCTCCGCCGCCGTGCCGGTAAGCGCGACGCTCTCGGCGATCAGCGCCTTGAAGGTGTCAGTATCGTAATTGTCGTGGACACCCTGCATCACCGCGGCGATGCGCTCCAGCCCCATGCCGGTGTCGATCGACGGGCGCGGCAGGTCGCCGACGATCTGGTCCGCCTCCTGCAGATGCTGCATGAAGACGAGGTTCCAGATCTCGACGAAGCGGTCGCCGTCCTCCTCCGGCGATCCCGGCGGACCGCCCCAGATATGGTCGCCGTGATCGTAGAAGATTTCGGAGCACGGCCCGCACGGCCCGTCCGCGCCCATCGCCCAGAAATTGTCCTTGGTCGCGATGCGGATGATCCGCTCTTCGGGCAGGCCGGCGATCTTGCGCCACAGGTCGAACGCCTGGTCGTCGGTGTGATAGACCGTCGCGGTCAGCTTCTCCGCCGGCAGGCCCCATTCGCGCGTCAGCAGCGTCCACGCATGCGTGATCGCCTGCTCCTTGAAGTAATCCCCGAACGAGAAGTTGCCGAGCATCTCGAAGAAGGTGTGGTGCCGTGCGGTATAGCCCACATTGTCGAGGTCGTTGTGCTTGCCGCCCGCGCGCACGCACTTCTGGCTGGACGTCGCGGTCGAATAGGGTCGGCTTTCGAGGCCGGTGAACACGTTCTTGAACGGCACCATGCCCGCATTGACGAACATCAGCGTCGGATCGTTCTGCGGGATCAGCGGCGCCGAGGGCACCTTGGCATGCCCCTCCCCCGCGAAATAGTCGAGGAACGAGCGGCGGATGTCGTTGGTCGAGGTCATGACCGCCGCTTATGCGAGGCCGCGTCCGGGCTCAAGCACCCCGTTGCACACGGTCACTTGAGGGCGATGGCTCGCTCGATCAACGCCACCGTCTCCGCTGCCTGCGGACGGCCGGGGGCGATGATGTTGAAGTGGTCGCCGTCCTTCGGCGTGACGACGGTCACGCGGTCGCCCTTGCTCTCCGCCGCCTTGCGCCACGCGGCAACGATGTCGGGCGCGAGCACGGGCGAGGCGCTGACGAGATAGGTCGGCACACTGATCGGCAGATGCCCCGCCGGCGAGACCGACGCGTAGCGTGCGGGCTGCTCGGCCTGCGTACCGCCAAGCAATCCCTTCAGCACCGGCTGGCCGCAAATCGCCTCGTCGCGGCCGTTCAGGCCCGACAGGTCGGGCGGGCCGTCGACGATCACTGCCGCGCGCACCCTTATCGGGTTGCGGCCATGAAGCTCCCCGGTCAGCCGCGGCCGTGCGGCGACGAACCCGGCGGCTGGGGCCCCCGCCGAATGGCCGACCACGATCACGCGGCGCAGGTCGATCGGATGCCGCTTGGCCACGGTGCGCAGCGCATCGGCACCCGCCGCCCAGTCCAGATAGGTGCCGGGCCAGCCCGCCCCCTTGTCGCCGATCGCGCGATATTCGACGTTCCACGTCGCGATCCCGCGCTCGGCCAGCGCGGTCGCCAGCGGGGCGGTGCTCTCGACGCCGCCATAGGCGCGCAGAAAGCAGCCGCCGTGATAGAGGATCGCGACCGGGAACGGCCCCTTCCCCTTGGGCAGCCGCAGTTCCCCGAACTGCATCGGTTCGGTGCCGTACTTCTCGATCGCGTCGGGCTTCGACCGCGGGAGCTTGTCGATGTCCTGCGGCGTCGTCTCCTGCGGCGCTGCCGCTGCCAGCAATATGCCTGCTACCCCGAGAATCGTCGCCCGCATCGTCGCCCCCGTCGATCGTTCGGCACGAAGCCTCTCATGCTTCGATCGGCCAGGCAATCGTCCGCCGACTTGACCGACGCGCCGCAATCCCCTTGGTTGCACGCCGAACCAACCGGAGTGACTGCGTGGCCAAGCGCCTGACCCTTTTTATCCTGATCGGCCTGGTGCTGGGCATCGTCGTCGGCCTTGCGCTCAACCTGTCGCTGGCCGACGGCGGCGGCGCAGGAGATGCGCGGCTGAAGGAGATCGCCGGCTATTTCTCGATCGTGACGAGCCTGTTCCTGCGACTCATCAAGATGATCATCGCGCCGCTGGTTTTCTCGACGCTGGTCGCGGGCATCGCGCATATGGGCGACACCTCGGCGCTCGGCCGTGTCGGGGGGCGCGCGATCGGCTGGTTCCTGTGCGCCAGCCTCGTGTCGCTGACGCTCGGCCTGATCCTCGTCAATTTCTTCCAGCCGGGGGCCAATGTCGGCATCCCGATCCCGCCGATCGACACCGCCTCCGGCGTCGACAAGGCGGCGTTCAACCTCAAGGATTTCGTCACCCATATCGTCCCCGCCTCGATCGTCGAGGCGATGGCGACCAACGAGATCCTCCAGATCGTCGTCGCCAGCTTGTTCATCGGCGTCGCGATGACCGCGGTCGGCGAAAAGGCCGCGCCGCTCCTGCGCGGGATCGAGGCGCTGGCGCAGGTCATCCTTCAGGTCACCAACTACGTCATGCGCTTCGCCCCCCTGGCGGTATTCGCCGCGGTGGCGGGGACGCTGGCCGAGCGGGGCGCGGGGATCATCGGCGACCTCGCCTATTTCATGGCGACCTTCTATCTGGGCATGGCGACGCTCTGGGCGCTGCTGATCGGCGTCGGTTTCCTGATCGTCGGTCCGCGCATGGCGGAGCTCGTCCGCTACATCCGCGATCCGCTGCTCCTCGCCTTCTCGACCGCATCGTCGGAAGCGGCATATCCGCGGACGCTTGAGGCGCTGGACAAGTTCGGGGTGCCGCCGCGGATCGCCAGCTTCGTGCTGCCGCTCGGTTATTCGTTCAACCTCGACGGGTCGATGATCTACATGACCTTCGCGACGATGTTCATCGCGCAGGCTTACGGCATCGACCTGAGCCTCGGGCAGCAGATCACGATGCTGCTCGTCCTGATGGTCACGTCGAAGGGGGTGGCGGGCGTGCCGCGCGCGTCGCTGGTGGTGATTTCGGCAACGCTGGCCTTTTTCAAGATTCCCGAAGCGGGGCTGTTGCTGATCCTGGCCGTCGACCACTTCCTCGACATGGGCCGATCGGCGACCAACGTGGTCGGCAATGCGGTGGCGAGCGCGGTGATCGCCAAGTGGGAGGGCGGCCGGCTCGACACGCCCGAAGCGGCGGAGATCGTCCCCGCCCGCGCGCCGAGCGGCGGGCCGCCGGCGACCGGGCCGGACAGCTTCGACAAGCTGGGCGGATGAAGGAAGGGGCGCCCCGCTACGGGCGCCCCTTTAACCATCAGAAGTTGAGCTTCACCGTGCCACCGAACGTGCGCGGATCGCCCACCTGCGCCGCGATCAGCCCGGTATTGCCGCCCGTGCCCGCCAGCAGCAGGTCGATATAGTCCTGATCGAAGGCGTTGCGGATCCAGCCGAACAGGTCGAACTTGCCGGTGCGGAAGCCGGCGCGGAAGTTGTGGATCGAGTAGCCGTCGACATTGGTGTAGATCGACGGCGTCGGGTTCGACGACCAGTCGGAGCGGTAGCTGCCGTCATAGCCGACATAGAATTGCCCGCCCTCGCCGAACAGCCGCCCCTCGGTGTTCGCCTCCGCGCCCCAGGAGAAGGCCCATTTGGACACGCCGGGCAGGTCCTGGCCCGAGGCGTCGACGAAGGGCGGGCTGTTGCCCCCCGGTGTCCCCGGCGCGCTCACCGTCCCCGAATAGGTGCACGGCCCCGTCGCGGGCAGCGTCGTGCCGCCCGACAGCTCCGGCGGCGGCGGCGCGTCGCAGAACTTGACGTATTCCGCGTCGGTGAATGCGCCGCTGGCATAGGCGTTGAACCGCGCGCTCGGCCGGACGGAGAAGTCCGCCTCGAACCCGCGGCTGCGCACCTTTTCGGCATTGGCGAGGTAGCCGCGCACCGTGCCGAACTGGCCGTTGCTGACGTTGGCCTGGAAGTCTTTGATATCGGTCCAGAAGCCGGTGAAGTTGAACGTCGCCCGGCGGTCCCAGAACTGCGTCTTGATGCCCGCTTCGAAGTGATCGACCTTTTCGGGCTTGATCGTGGCGGCGGCCAGGATCGGCGCCCCGTTCGCGTCGGCGGGCACGCCGTTCAGGTTGATGCCGCCCGTCTTGAACGCGCGCGCATAGGTCGCATAGACATTGATGTCCCGCGCCACCTCGTACCGCAGGTTGAGGTCGTAGCTCGCGTTCCACGCGCTGAATTGCGGCTCGAAGAACTGCGATGCCTGAATGCCGCGCTGCGCCGCGGTCCACGGATCGTTGTAGGAGGGTGAGCCGGGGACGGCCGAAACCACCTGCCGCGTGCCGTTTGACGCGGTGCCGGTCACGACCGAGTTATAGAGCCCGTCCTTCTTGTCGTAGTTGATGCGGATGCCGGGCGACACGGTGAAGCGATCGGTGACTTCCCAATTGAGCTTGCCGAACGCCGCGACGCTGGTGTTGTCGAGTCGAATGTCGTTCAGCGCGACGACGTTGTTCAGCACCGCCGGATTGTTCGACAGCGCGCTGGTCGGGTTGAGCAACCACTTGCTCGCCGCGGTCCCCGTCTCCTGAATGCCGCTCGTCCGGATCTTCTGGTGGAAGCCGAACAGGCCGAGCGTCAGGTCGAAGCCGTTGCCCTGATGATTGTAGCGCAGCTCCTGCGTGTACTGGTCCTGCTTGGTCGGGTTGTTGACCTTGGTATAGACCGGCAGGCCGGTGTAATCGCGATCGTTCGCCGGCTGCCAGTCCCAATAGCGCCAGGCGGTGATCGAGGTCAGCGTGTTCGCCCCGTCGATCTCCCACACCAACCGCGCCGACAGCCCGCCATGCTCGTTGCGCGCGCGAAGCTGGGCATCGACGTCGGTCAGGCGGTCATAGGGATTGGTGCTCGGCACCGCATAGCCGGGGAAATAGCTGACCAGCGCGGGGTATTGCCGGTTGCGCGCCCGCTGCGTCGGGCCGTAGCTGCCATAAGAGAAGGCGCAGCAGATCGGGTCCTGAAGATTCCAGTCGCCCGACAATGTGATGTCGAGGTCGGGCTTCACCTTCCAGAGGAGCGACCCGCGTACGCCGACGCTGTCCTGCGACTGGATGTATTGGCCGGTGCGCGTGTTGTAGAGCGTGCCGCGGCGGTCGGTCACGGTGGCGCTCAGCCGTGCGGCCAGGTTCTCCGACAGCGGGCCGGAGACCGAGACCTTGCCCTGCTTGAAGTCGAGATTGCCGACCGACACCTCGGCCTTCCCCTCGAAATCGAAGCTCGGCGCGCGCGTCGTGATGTTGATCGCGCCGGCGGTGGTGTTCTTGCCGTAGAGCGTGCCCTGCGGCCCGCGCAGCGTCTCGATCCGCTCGACATCGACGAAGTCGAGCGTCGCCGACGCGATGCGGTTGTAATAGACGTCGTCGATATAGATGCCGACGCCCTGCTCGAACCCGTCATTGGTGAGGCCGAACGGCGCGCCGATCCCGCGAATGTTGATGAAGGTGTTGCGCGGGTTCTGCGAATAGAATTGCAGCGTCGGCGTAAGCTGCGTCAGGCGAGAGATGTTGTACGTCCCCTGCGCGTCGAGCGTGGCGCCGCTGACCACCGAGACGGCGATCGGCACCTGCTGCACATTCTCCTCGCGCCGACGCGCGGTAACGGTAACCTCGCCCCCCTGCTGCGCTTCGGGCTCCTTTTCCTCCCCGGGCGCGGCGGCGGGCGTTGCGACGGGCGCGGGCACGCGTGGCGGCTCCGCGGCGGCGAAGACTTGCGGACTGGCTGCAAGCAGCAGCACCCCCTTCAGAACGGCAAGGCTCATCGATGATTCTCCCTAGAACATCGCTGAACCTACAATTCCCATCGGGATAGTCGATAAAGAAGCAATTGGGTCCCGCGAAGCCGGCCTCTCCCCGATCGTTCCACTTGAAATCGTACCGATCCGGCCCATCTTGTTCGTGTCGCCGACGCCGTTGCACGGGTCGCCGACCACGCCGCGCCAGATGGGCGGCGCGCGTCAGTCACATTGCTTCTTTGGAGGATTTGACATGCGTCAGTTCGACTTCACCCCCTATCGCCGCTCCGCGATCGGTTTCGACCGCCTCTTCGACCTGCTCGAGACGAGCGCGCGTCAGAATCAGGGGGACAATTATCCGCCCTTCAACCTCGAGAAGATGGGCGAGGACCAGTATCGCATCACGCTTGCCGTCGCCGGCTTCAAGGCTGACGAGATCGACATCACCGCGCAGCAGAACCTGCTGCTCGTCGCCGGTCGCAAGGGCGAGCACAACGACAACCAGGGCGCCAACTTCCTGCACCTTGGCATCGCCAACCGCAGCTTCGAGCGGCGGTTCGAGCTGGCCGATTTCGTGCGGGTGGAGGCAGCGAACCTCGCTGATGGGCTGCTGACGATCGACCTCGTCCGCGAAGTGCCCGAGGCGATGAAGCCCAGGAAGATCGCCGTCGCGACCGGCACCGACACCGGCCCCGCGATCGAGCACAAGGCGGCGTGACCCGCCGCCCGGCTCGGGCGATCAACTGATCCGCCAAGCGCCTTGCTCCCTTGGGCGCCGCGGCGAAAGGCGTCCGGACTTCGGTCCGGGCGCCTTTTGATTATTCAGACCAACCGCGACTGCGCGACTGCGGCCGCGATGAAGCTCGCGAACAGGGGGTGCGGGTCGAACGGCTTGGACTTCAGTTCCGGATGGAACTGGACGCCGACGAACCAGGGATGGTCGGGCCGCTCGACGATCTCGGGCAGCATGTCGTCGGGCGACATGCCCGAGAAGACGAGCCCGCCCTTCTCCAGCGCCTCGCGATAGCCGGTGTTGACCTCATAGCGGTGGCGATGCCGCTCCTCGATCTCGCTGGCGCCATAGATCGAGGCGACAACGCTGTTGCCGGCGAGCTTGGCCGGGTAGGCGCCGAGCCGCATCGTGCCGCCCAGGTCGCCGCCGGCCTCGCGCGTCTCGATCCCCTTGTCGCTCATCCATTCGGTGATGATGCCGACGACCGGCTCATCCGTGGGGCCGAACTCGGTCGAGGATGCATCCTCGATCCCGGCGAGATTCCGGGCGCCTTCGATACACGCCATCTGCATCCCGAAACAAATGCCGAAGTAAGGGACGCGCCGCTCGCGGGCGAAGCGGACGCTGGCGATCTTGCCCTCCGCCCCGCGCGACCCGAACGCGCCGGGGACGAGGATCGCGTGGCACGGTTCGAGCGCGGCGGCGACTTCGGCCTCGTCACCCTCGAACAGTTCGGCGTCGATCCAGCGGATGTTGACGCGCACCTTGTTGGCGATGCCGCCATGGACCAGCGCCTCGTTCAGCGACTTGTAGGCGTCCTGAAGGCCGACATATTTGCCGACGACGCCGACCGTCACCTCGCCCTCGGGGTTGAAGAGCCGGTCGGTGATCTCGGTCCAACGGCCGAGGCCCGGCTTCTCGCCCGGCTCGATGCCGAAGGCCCGCAGCACTTCCTCGTCCAGCCCCTCCTCGTGATATTGGAGCGGAACGGCGTAGATGCTCTTGGCGTCGAGCGCGGCGATCACCGCCTCGGGCCGGACGTTGCAGAACTGCGCGATCTTGCGCTTCTCGCTTTCGGGCAGCGGCTTTTCGCAGCGGCAGACGAGCACGTCGGGCTGGACGCCGAGCGCCGCGAGCTCGCGCACCGAATGCTGGGTGGGCTTGGTCTTCAGCTCGCCCGCCGCGGCGATGTACGGGACCAACGTCACATGCACGCTGATCGACTGGCCACGGCCCAGATCGTTACGAAGCTGTCGGATCGCCTCGATGAACGGCAGCGATTCGATGTCGCCGACCGTCCCGCCGATCTCGCACAGGACGAAGTCGAGATCCTCGGTCTGGTCCTGAGAGAAGGACTTGATCGCGTCGGTGACGTGCGGGATCACCTGCACCGTCGCGCCGAGGTAATCGCCGCGCCGCTCGCGCTGGATGATCGTCTGATAGATGCGGCCGGAGGTCACGTTGTCCGACTGGCGCGCCGACACGCCGGTAAAGCGCTCGTAATGGCCGAGGTCGAGGTCGGTTTCCGCCCCGTCGTCGGTGACGTAGACCTCGCCGTGCTGATAGGGGCTCATCGTCCCCGGATCGACGTTCAGATAGGGATCGAACTTTCGGATCCGCACGCGATAGCCGCGCGCCTGGAGCAGCGCCGCGAGGCTGGCTGCCATGAGACCCTTGCCGAGCGACGAGACCACGCCGCCGGTGATGAAGATGTACCGCGCCATGGGAGGAAACGCCTAACGCCGAAAGTCATGGGGACCAAGCGCGCGAATCCGCACGCTCTCGAAAAATCGTGCGAGACGACGCTCGCGAGCGGCGGGCCTTACTGGCCCGGCGCGCTCGAATTGCCGCCGGCGGGTGCCGCCTGGTTCGCCGCGACCGCGCCGGCCGCCGCGTCGAGCGGGTCGACGCCGGGTGCCGCCGCCGGGGCGGGACCGGTCGGAGCGGCGGGCGCGGCCGTGGCTGGCCGCGCAAGGCTGGTGTCGATCGCGTTGTTGCTGCGCGTCGCGGCGATCACCGCGAGCAGGATGCTCATGCCGATGAACAGGCCCGCCAGAACCGCGGTCGCACGCGTCAGGAAATTGGCGGCACCGCGCGCCGACATCAGGCCCGAGGGGCTGCCGCTCGAGGTCAGGCCGCCGCCCTCCGACTGCTGCATCAGGATGACGGTGACGAGCAGCGCGGCGATGATCGCATGCACCACGAGAAGGAAGGAGAACAGCATCGGAGACCAGGAATCCAGTTTTGGGGCGTATCGGCGACGCCCGGCTTGCCGCGCACATAAGCCGGGCGCGCCGCGGGATCAACCACGGCCTCACCCGGCCGGGCGGATACCCCTTTTGGACCGCGAAACTGGATGAATGTGACATTTGCGAAACGCCGCGAAACCGCAGCGCCGCAGGGGCGTTCAGGTGCGCAGAGAGCGTCCGTGCTTGCGGAGCTGTAACGATATGGATTCGCGCGTGAATGCGATCACCCCCGCTGCACTATCCTCGTGGATGCAAACGCTGGTCGACTATGTCCGCTCGGGCGAGCCCGATCTGACCAATCGCCAGATGGCGTTGCTGATGCTCGTCTATCTCGAACCAGGCCCCCATACGGTGCGCGGCCTTGCCCGCGCGCTCAACGTTTCGAAACCGGTCGTTACGCGCGCCTTGAACAGGCTGGGCGCGCTCGGCTATCTGCGTCGACAGCGCGACGATAGCGACAAGCGCAACATCTTCGTGACGCGCACACCGGAAGGGGCGGACTTTCTTGCAGAATTCGGGCATTTCCTCGGGGCAGACGACGCCTATCCCCGCCGTAACGGAATCGGCACCGCGTGAACGCCACGCCCTGACGGGCCGGTCGGTCCGGCTCGACCCGCGCGTCGATGCGGTGCGCGCGGACCTTACCGACCTGCGTCTCGCCGATCGGGTGTTCGCCCCCCATTATGCCGAGGCTCGGATGCAGAGCGCGCTCACCGCCGGTTCGATCCTCGAATCACCGGGCGGCGCCGCCGTTTCGGAACTGCTGCCTGGTGATGCGTTCGACCTGCTCGAACTGAGCGGCGGCATGGCCTGGGGCCGGTCGCTGGCCGACGGGATCGTCGGCTATGTGGCGGAGGGCCTGCTGGGTGAGCCGGTGATCGCCACCCATATCATCTGCGCGCGCGAAGCGACGCTGGGCGAAGCGCCCGACCGCAACGCGGCGGCACTGGCGGCGCTGCCGATGGGGAGCCGCATCGCCGCGCTGGGCGAACGTGGCGACTTCCTCCTGACAGACCATGGCTATGTCGCAGCCGACGCGGTGCGCCCGCTAGGCGAGCCCGACCGCGCGGAAGTGGTCGCCGCCGCACTGCGCACGATCGGCGTCAGCGAACGGCCGGGCGGCCGTTCGGGGGCGGGCGTCGACGGCGCCGGCCTCGTCTTCCTCGCCCATGACGTCGCGGGTTTCGCCGTCCCGCGGCTGCCCGACCTGATCGCCGCATCGGTTGCGCCCGGCAGTCAGGCTCCAGCGGCCGGCGACGTCGTCGTCTTTGCCGACCAGCATCTGGCGATCATGGTCGACGCGGTGAGTGCCGTGCATGTCGAGGGCCGCGTTGCGCGCGAGCGGCTGTCGACCCTGATCGAGCGGCACGGCGCCCCCGCGGCGCACGGCATGCTCGGCTGATGCGCAGCGTCTTCATCGACGGCGGCGCGGGCACGACCGGCCTTGAGATCCGCGAGCGGCTCGCCGACCGGCCCGAGTTCCACGTGACGACGCTGGAAGGCGACGCGCGCAAGGATCCCGCCGCGCGCGCAGAGGCGCTCAACGCCGCCGACTTCGTCATCCTCTGCCTCCCCGACGACGCCGCGCGCGAAGCCGTGGAGCTGATCCGAAACCCCGCCGTCCGCGTGATCGACGCGTCCAGCGCGCATCGCGTCGCCGACGGCTGGACTTACGGCTTTCCCGAGCTCGAGCCGGTTCAGGCTGCGGCGATCGCCGAAGCGGCCCGCGTCAGCAATCCGGGTTGCTATCCCACAGGCTTCCTCGCGCTTGTCCGGCCGCTCGTCCGCACCGGGCTGGTGCCGCACGAATGGCCGCTCAGCGTCAACGCGGTGTCCGGCTATTCGGGCGGCGGCAAGGCGATGATCGCCGAGTTCGAAAGCGGCGAGACCGAAACCGCGCACCGTGCCTATGCCCTTTCGCTCTCGCACAAGCATTTGCCCGAGATGCAGCGGCATGCGCGCATTGCCCATCCGCCGATCTTTCAGCCGGCGGTGGCTCGTACCTATCGCGGCATGCTGGTCGAGGTGCCGCTGGCGCTCTACGCCCTGCCCCGCAAACCCTCGCTCGCCGCGATCGAGGCGGCGTGGCGAGAGGCATATCGCGACCAGCCCCTCGTCCGCGTCGCAGCCAGCGAGGAAGCGACGAGCGTCGAGATCGAGGCGGACGCCGGCACTGACCAGATGACGCTGCGCGCATTCGGCAATGCCGCGACCGGGCAGGCTCGGCTGATTGCGACACTCGACAATCTGGGCAAGGGCGCAGGCGGCGCGGCGGTCCAGAACCTAAACCTGATGGCGGGGCTGGACCCGGCGGCGGGGCTGCGGGTCTGAAAACTGGCCGTACCCCGGCCTTCGCCTGGGTATGAGCCTGAAACTAAGCCACCACCAACGCCTCCAGCGCGTCCAACGTCAGCGGCGGCGCGCACAGGAAACCCTGGAAATACTGGCAGCCCTCCGCCGCCAGCAGTTCGAGCTGGGTTTCGGTCTCGACCCCCTCGGCCACCACGGACAGGCCGAGCGAGCGCGCCATGTCGATGACACCGCGCACGACGATGCGGTCGCGCGCGGTGCCGCCGATGTCCTGCGCCAGCGCCTTGTCGATCTTAAGATAGTCGAGCGGCAGCGCCTTTAGATAGGCAAGGCTCGAATAGCCGGTCCCGAAATCGTCGATCGCGACGCGAAGCCCCGCGCGGCGCAGTTCGGCGAGCAGCCGCGCCGCCTCGCCCAGTTCGGCCATCAGCCCGCTTTCGGTGATCTCGACGGTCAGCCGCCCGCGCGGGAAGCCGCTCGAATCAACGCGGTCGAGCAGTCGGTCGGCAAAGCCCGCGCGGGCGACGTCCCCCGCCGTGACGTTGATCGATACCCGCAGGGGCTTGAGGCTGGCGGGCCATTTCGCCGCGCGCTTAAGCGCCAGTGTCTGAACATGATCGGACAATGCCGTCGACAGGCCCGCGCGGTCGGCGGCGGCGAACAACGGCTCGGCGCCCAGCTCGCCCAGTTGCGGATGCCGCCACCGTGCCAGCGCCTCGACCCCCACGATCGCGCCGCTGGCGATCGCCACCTGCGGCTGCCACAGGATATCGACCTGCCCCGCATCCATCGCGTCGCGAAGCTGGACGGCAAGCGTGTCGATCGACACCGCCTGCGCCTCGTCCCCCTCGCTCAACCGGCGGAGGAGCGCGGCCGCATCGTCGCCCCGACGGCTCGCCACGGTGCGCAGCGCGGCACCGAGCGGCATCAGTTCGCCCTCGACCACGAACGGCCGCGCCAGCGCCGCCTCGATCGCGGCCGCCGCCTCTTCCAGCGGCCGGCGCGACAGCACGGCGAACTCGGCCCCGTCGAGCCTCGCGACCAGCGGCCGGGCGCCGCCGAGCGGCCCCAGCGCATCGTCGATCCGCCGCGCCGCCGACTGGATCAGCCGGTCCCCCGCCCCGCGTCCATAGGCAAGGTTGACGATATCGAGCCGCGCCAGCGATACGGCGAGCAGGTGGACCTCCCCCTCCGCCAGCGCATGCTCGATCCAGCGGCGCGCACCCGCCGCATCGCGGACGCGCGGCATCGCCTCGCGCAGCAGCACGGCGACGTCGGGCGGGGCGCCGAGCGGCTCGACGAGCGTGAGCAGGCGGCCTGTGCGCGGGTCGCGCTGCAGATGCTGGACGACGCGGCCCAGCGGCTCGATCGTCTGGACGAGCGCAGTCGCGCCCTCGATCCCGCGCAGGGCCGCGCGAAGGTCGCCCCGCGCCTCTCGCGTCAGCAGCCGCATCGCGGCGCGCAGCGTCAGCGAATCGGGCTGGTCGGACAGCCGCGCCAAGAGCGGCGAGAGTTGGACGCGCCGCCGCTCGGGATCCCAACGCCAGCCGATCAGGTCGCGCACGACACCGCCGCCGCGCGGCTCGGCCCCGCGCGCGGCGAAGCGGAGCGCGTGGAGCAGTTCCTCCTCGCCGAACGGGCTCGCGAGGAAATGCGTCGCGCCGGCATCATAGAGGGCGCCGAGCCGCGACAGGTCGGTCTTCGACACGCAGACCATCATCGCCGCCGGCCGCTCGATCGCCTCGCCTAGCGCGCGGGCGGCGATCAGGCCGTCCTCGAACGCGCCGCGCGCGTCGATCAGCGCGATCGAGGCGCCCGATGCGCGAAAGCGCCGCTCCACCGCCTCGCCACGCCGGGCGGCGACCGCCTGCCACCCGGCCCGCGCCACCAGGCTGGCAAGTTCATCTCTCTGGCGGAACGAAAGCACGAACAATGGCGGCTGGCCGCGCGGTGCAATCTCGGCGTCGCTGGTCACCCGCTCCCCTTCCCCTCGGAAACAATGTGTAGCGCGGTGGCACTTGCTCGCCAATCCGGGGTTGTTCACAATTCACCCCCGACCTAGGTTATTTCACAGCATGACGATCCAAGCGCCTCTCATCGATCGTCACGGCCGCGCGATCCGGTACCTTCGTGTTTCGGTCACCGACCGCTGCGACCTGCGCTGCCGTTATTGCATGGCCGAGAAGATGAGCTTCCTGCCGCGGTCGGCGTTGCTGACGCTCGACGAGATGGCGCTCATCACCGAACGGTTCATCGCCCGAGGCGTCAGCAAGGTGCGGCTGACCGGCGGCGAGCCGCTGGTCCGGCGTGACGCGCTCGATCTCGTCCAGCGGCTCGGCCGGCATGTCGGCGGCGGGCTGGACGAACTGACGATGACCACCAACGGCACGCGCCTTGCCGATCATGCCCCAGCGCTGGTCGCCGCAGGTGTCCGGCGGATCAACGTCAGCCTCGACAGCCTCGACCCCGCGACCTTCCGCCATATCACCCGTCACGGCGACCTTACTCAGGTGCTCGGCGGGATCGCCGCGGCCAAGGCTGCGGGGCTTTCGGTCAAGATCAACGCCGTCGCCCTTGCGGGCCTCAACGATCATGCGCTCGGCGACATGCTGGCCTGGTGCGTAGCCGAGGGGTACGACCTGACGCTGATCGAGACGATGCCGGTGGGCGTGATCGACGAGGATCGCGCCGATCGCTTCGTCCCGCTGACGCG
>CAJYLT010000045.1 GCA_913775795.1 uncultured Sphingomonas sp.
CCGACGATCCTCGAGCTCGGCATGGTGCTCCAGATCTTCGGCTCGCGGTTCGGGTGGTGGCTGGTCGCCTCGACGCTGGCGATGGTGGTGATCTACATCGCCTTCACGCGGATCGTCACCGACTGGCGCCAGAAGTTGCGCGAGGCGATGAACGACCTCGACACCGGGGCGGTCGCGCACGCGGTCGACTCGCTCCTCAATTTCGAGACGGTGAAGTATTTCAACGCCGAACGGCGCGAGGCCGAGCGGTACGAGCGCGCCGTCAATGCCTATGCCAATGCCGCGACGAAGAGCGAGAACAGCCTCGCCTGGCTCAACATCGGCCAGTCGGTCATCACCAACGGGATGCTGGCGATCGGCATGGGGGTGATCGCGTGGGGCTGGTCGACGGGTCGGTTCACGCCGGGCGACGTGGTGCTGGTGTCGACGCTGCTCAGCCAGCTGTTCCGCCCGCTCGACATGCTCGGCTGGGTCTATCGCACGATCCGGCAGGGGGTGATCGACATGGGCGCGATGTTCGACCTGCTCGATACCGGGGCGGAGGTGCGGGATGTCCCCAATGCGCCGCCACTGGTCGTCGGCGATGCGGGCGTGCGGTTCGAGAATGTCGTGTTCGGCTACGAACCCGACCGCGCGATCCTGAAGGGCATCGACCTCGACGTACCCGCCGGCGCGACCGTCGCCATCGTCGGCCATTCGGGCGCGGGCAAGTCGACGATCGCGCGGCTGATGTTCCGCTTCTATGACGTGCAGTCGGGCCGCATCCTGATCGACGGGCAGGATATCGCGAAGGTCCAGCAGGAGACGCTGCGCGCCGCCATCGGCATCGTGCCGCAGGATACGGTGCTGTTCAACGACACCATCGGCTACAACATCGCCTATGGCCGCGAGGGTGCGACCGAGGACGAGATCGCGAACGCGGCGCGCGGCGCGGCGATCGGCGACTTCATCGAGAGCCTGACCGACGGGTACAAGGCCCGCGTCGGCGAACGGGGCCTCAAGCTGTCGGGCGGTGAGAAGCAGCGCGTGGCGATCGCGCGCACCCTGCTCAAGAACCCGCCGATCCTGATCCTCGACGAGGCGACCAGCGCGCTCGACAGCCGGACCGAGGCGGAGATTCAGGCCACGCTCGAGGCGATCGAGCGCGGGCGGACGACGATCGTCATCGCCCACCGCCTGTCGACCGTCGTCCATGCCGACCGCATCGTCGTGCTGGAGGAAGGGAGGGTTGCCGAACAGGGCACCCACGCGCAATTGCTGCGCGCGAACGGCATCTATGCCGAGATGTGGACGCGCCAGGCGCGCGAGCGCGAGGAAGCGCTCGCCGCGGAATGAGGGAGCATGGGATGGCCGAGAAGCAGCGCACCAACCCCTGGGGCATCGCCGCGATCGCCGCGGGCGCGATCGGCGGCGGGCTCGCGCTCTGGTCGGCGCTTGGCGCGCGCGCGGCGGAGCGGGCGGTGCCGGCGGACGGTAAGTTCGTCGAGGTCGAGGGCGCGCGCATCCATTATGTCGACCTCGGGCCCCGCGACGCACCGGTGCTGCTGATGGTCCACGGGCTGATGGGCCAGCTTCGCAACTTCACCTATGCGCTGACCGACGCGCTCGCCGCCGACTACCGCATTATCGCGATCGACCGGCCGGGTTGGGGCCATTCGGTGCTGACCGGGCGGCGGCCCAACATCCTCGAACAGGGGCGCACGGTCGTCGCGGTCGCCGATGCGCTGGGGCTCGAAAAGCCGCTGCTCGTCGGCCATTCGCTGGGCGGCGCGGTGAGCTTGGCCGCCGCGCTCGCCGCGTCGGGGCGCTTTTCCGGCCTCGCGCTGATCGCACCGCTGACCCAGCCGGTCGAGACCGCGCCGCCGCAATTCGCCGGCCTCGTCTCGCCCCCCGGCGTCCGCGAGGTCTTGTCCTGGACGCTCGCGGTGCCCAGCGCCACGCTGACCGGGCCGACGGTTGCGAAGATGGTGTTCGCGCCCGATGCCGTGCCCGACGATTTCGTGACCAGGGGCGGCGGCGCGCTGTCCGCCCGCCCCCAAAGCTATCGCGCCGGATCGTTCGAGGTGATGAACGCCAAGCCCGAAGTCGCCTGGATGGCCGCGCATTACGGCGAACTGTCGCTGCCCGCCGCAATCCTGTTCGGCCGCGGCGACGCGGTGCTCGACCCCGAGATGCACGGGCGCGCGACCGCGGCGACGATCCCCGGCTGCCGGCTGGAACTGGTCGACGGCGGCCACATGCTGCCGGTGACGCATGCCGAGGTGACGGCGGCGTTCGTGCGGGGGGTGGCGGGTAGCGTGGAGCGTTAAAGAGGCTTCAAGCGCGGTAGTCAGCTGCCAATTGAAGCCAGATCGTCAGGTGCGCCGCGCTTTCGACCCAAGCGATTGGCTCCCCAAGCTGCACCTGCTGCAATCAGCCAATATGCAACGATCTGTACTGCAAGCCCCGATTTCAGATAGCCTTGAACCGTCATCCCTAGTGTCGTGCGACCAGACGGGTGAGCGTAGCACTCCGTCCATTCGCTTCGCCAGAAAGACAAGACGATCCGGTCGGTCGGCGCTTTCTTGAACGATGAATCGCAGTCAAACGGTACCTCGGTTGAAACGCTGATAAACGGATAGCTTTGCTTCGTCTGGAACGTTGACAACACGGCTTCGGGAGGGACGCGCTTTTCGCGATCTATGACGATCGCGGCCGCCTTGAAGCGCTCATAATACGCCCGGTCCTTCGCAGCTTGCGCCGGAAGCATGAACGGCATCGTCGCGCTGATCCAAACGAAGAGCAGCGCCAGCAGCCAGAGGAGCGCAGATAACATTAAGCGCATGGGTCGGCCCTGAAATTGTGCGCCGGGAGCACAAGGCTATCCGCGAGGACGACAGGCGACCAGTGGTTTTGTCGTCTGCGTTGCTCACGCTCGGGTGTTCAGGGCAGCGGCTCGCTCTCCCAACCCGTTCCCCCCGCGGCAATCCTTGCTAAGGGCATCCCATGCCCGACCCCCTCGACGTCCTCCACGCCACGTTCGGCTTCACGCAGTTCCGCGGCGTGCAGGCCGAGGTGGTGAACCGCGTGCTGGCGGGGGAGCGGACGCTGGCGGTGATGCCGACCGGCGCGGGCAAGTCCCTGACCTATCAGTTGCCGAGCGTCATGCTCCCCGGCACCTGCGTCGTCGTCAGCCCGCTGATCGCGCTGATGCACGACCAGCTTCGCGCGGCCGAGGCGGTGGGCATCCGTGCCGCGACGCTGACCAGCGCCGACAGCAACCGCGCCAAGACGATCGACCGCTTCCGCGCCGGCGCGCTCGACCTGCTCTACATCGCGCCCGAACGTGCCTCGACCGGGCATTTCCGTGAGCTGCTGGCCAGCGCGCCGCTCTGCCTGTTCGCGATCGACGAGGCGCATTGCGTCAGCGAATGGGGGCACGATTTCCGACCCGACTATCGCCTGCTGAAACCGCTGGTCGACCAGTTTCCACAGGTGCCGCGCCTCGCGCTCACCGCGACCGCCGACGCGCATACCCGCGCGGACATCCTCGACCAGCTCGGCATTCCCACGGAAGGGCTGATCGTCGCCGGGTTCGACCGACCCAACATCCGCTACGCCATCACCCCGCGCGACAATACGACGCGCCAGATCATGGACGTGATCGCCGAGGCGGACGGGCCGGGCATCGTCTATGCCCAGACGCGCGCCGGGACCGAGAAGCTGGCGGAGGCACTTGCCGCCTCGGGCCGGCCGACGCGCGCCTATCACGCCGGGCTCGACCCCGCAGTCCGCGCCGCCAACCAGGCGGCGTTCGTGGCGAGCGAGGACATGGTGATGGCCGCCACCGTCGCCTTCGGCATGGGGATCGACAAGCCCGACGTCCGCTTCGTCGCCCATGCCGGGCTCCCGAAGTCGATCGAGGCCTATTATCAGGAAACCGGCCGCGCCGGCCGCGACGGCGACCCGGCGGTCGCGCACCTGTTCTGGGGCGCCGACGACCTCGCCCGCGCGCGCCAGCGCATCGCCGAGGTCGAACCGCATCGCCGCGCGGGCGAGCAGGCGCGGCTGGCGGCGCTTGCGGGACTGGTCGAGACCGCCGAGTGCCGCCGCGCGGTGCTGCTCCGCTATTTCGGCGAGGACCCGCCCGCGCATTGCGGCAATTGCGACAATTGCCTCAATCCGCCCGCGACGGTGGACGCCACCGTCGTCGCGCAGAAATATCTGTCGGCGGTGTTCCGCACCGGCCAGCTGTTCGGCACCGGCTATATCGAGCAGGTGCTGACCGGCAAATCGACCGACCGCAGCCTCTCAAGCGGGCACGAGCGCTTGTCGGTCTGGGGCATCGTCGAGGGGGAGGAGGCGGCACTCCTCAAGCCCGTCGGCCGCGCGCTGATGCTGCGCGACGCGGTGCGCGCCAACCCGCACGGCGGGCTTGAGTTCGGCCCCGGTGCGCGCGCGATCCTGAAGGGGGAGGCGGAGCTGCGCTTGATCGTGCCGCCCAAGCGCGAGCGCAAGGAACGGCGCGGTGGCATCGGCGGGAGTGCCAATCCGGTTGGCCATCCACTGTTCGAGGCGCTACGTGCCCGGCGGCGCGAGATCGCGCAGGAAACCGGCCTGCCGCCCTACGTGATCTTCCACGACTCCACCCTGCGCGACATGGCGATGGCGAAGCCCGCCACGCTGACCGAAATGAGCCGCATCACCGGCATCGGCGCGCGCAAGCTCGACGCCTATGGCCCCGCCTTCCTTGAGGTGATCGCCGACCACGCATAGATGCAGGGCCAAAGGAGATTTCCCATGCCCGATATCCGCCGCATCGACGACCAGGTCAGCGTCGCCCCGCAGCTTTTCCCCGAGGAACTGGCCGACATCGCGGCACTGGGCTTCAAGGCCGTGGTCAACAACCGCCCCGACGACGAGGAACCCGGCCAGCCGAGCGACGCCGACATGCGCGCCGCGGCGGAGGCGGCGGGGCTTGCCTATACCTCGATCCCGATCACCCATGCCGGCTTCAGCCACCCGCAGATCGACGCGATGGCCGAGGCGCTGAAGGCGGCGGGCGGCCCCGTCCTCGCCTATTGCCGGTCGGGCACGCGCTCCTGCAATCTTTGGGCGCTGACGCGGGCTAAGGCGGGCGGCGACCCGGACGCGATCACCGAAAGCGGCGCGGGGGCGGGCTACAACCTCGCCGGGCTGCGCCCGATGCTCGACGCGCTGTCGGGCCGCGCATGAGCTGGCAGATGCTCGCCGGGTCGCTGGTCGCGGTGCTCGCGCTCGCCGCGATCGCGCGCCACCTCAGGCTCGGCGACATCGACATTTCCGATCCGGCGACGGCGATGCGGCTCGCCGAACAGCATCTGGCGGGGTTCCAGGCCCGCCACGCGCTCGTCGGCGGCAATGGGGAGGGGGCGCTGGTCGCGGGCAACGGCACGCTCGCGCTCCTGAAGCGCCACGGCGCGCGGGTGGCGGTGCGCCGGCTCGTCTCGCCGCTCAACCTCGCCCCCGCGGTCGAGGGCGTGGCGATCGACAGCGGCGAGGCGATGTTCGGCCGCGTCGCGCTGTTCGGCGTCACCGACGATCAGGTGCGACAGGCCGAGGCGCTGGCGCAGCGGCCGACCGTCCATTGAGCGAGCGCTGACAGCGGTGTAAGTAATCCGGCGATGGCGCCGACCCTGCCCGATCCAGTCACATACGCGATTCCCGGCTTCGTCGTGCTCGTCCTCATCGAGATGCTGATCGCAAAGCGCCGCGACGCCACCCGCTACTGCCCGCGCGACACGCTGACCTCGCTGCTGCTCGGGCTTGGCAGCACCGTCGCGGGCGTGCTGGCGGGCGGGGCGGTATACGGACTTGCGACCTGGGTCCATGGCTTCCGCCTCTTCGACATCGGCTGGGCGTGGTATTGGTTCGTCGCCGCCTTCGTGCTCGACGACCTCGCCTATTACGTCTTTCACCGATCCGCGCACCGCGTGCGGCTGTTCTGGGCGAGCCATGTCGTCCATCACTCCAGCCAGCACTACAACCTGTCGACCGCACTCCGGCAGACCTGGACGGGGTTCTTCAGCCTCGGCTTCCTCTTCCGGCTGCCGCTGTTCCTGATCGGCTTCCCGCCGACGATGATCTTCTTCGTCGCAGGCCTCAACCTCGTCTACCAGTTCTGGATCCATACCGAGGCGGTGGGGCGGATGCCCCGGTGGTTCGAGGCGGTGATGAACACGCCCAGCCACCACCGCGTCCACCACGGTGCCAATCCCCGCTATCTCGACCGCAACTATGCCGGCGTGTTCATCGTCTGGGACCGCCTGTTCGGCACGTTCGAGCCGGAGGATGACGCGGAGCGGGTGCGCTACGGTCTCGTCCACGATCTCGGCAGTTTCAACGTCCTGTGGGCCGCGTTTCACGAATGGGCGGGGATCGCCCGCGACCTGTGGCGCGCACCGTGGGGATCGAAGCTCGGCTATCTGCTCCGCGAACCCGGCTGGAGCCACGACGGCAGCCGCGAGACCTCGGACATGATCCGCGCGGCCGTCACGCGTCGGGACGGCTCCACATCCAGCTGAGCGTCACCACCGCGATCAGCGCTGGGACGGGGCTGTAGGGCCAGGGCACGAACGCGAAGCCCAGCGCCGCGCTGCCGGCCAGGCCGATCGTCGCCGCCCATTTGCCGCGCCGCGGGATCGCCCCGCGCTCCCGCCATGCCACCACCGGCGGGCCGAAGGTCGGGTGGTCGAGCAGCCACGCCTCGAACCGCGGACTGCCGCGGGTGAAGCAGAAGGCGGCGAGGATCAGGAACGGCACCGTCGGCATGATCGGCAGGAACACGCCGATGAAGCCGAGCAGGATCGCGATGCCGCCGCCCAGATTCCACAGGTGCCGGATCATCGGCCGTCCCGCCGATTGTACGAAAACGACACTTCGCGCGGCGTTAACCTTCCGGTCGTCGGGTTCGGTCTAGCCGATGGGCAAGGGGAGAGGTTCATTGGCGATCCGGTTCGGTGGCAAGGCGGTATGGCAGGCGATCCTCAAGAGCCAGGCGATCGTCGAATTCACCCCGACCGGCGAGATCGTCGACGCCAACGACAATTTTCTCGAGCTTACCGGCTATACGCGCGAACGCGTCATCGGGCGCCATCATCGCCTGTTCTGCACCGAGGCGGAAGTGGCCTCACCCGACTATGCCGCGTTCTGGCGAAAGCTGGGGTCGGGCGACTATGATAGCGGCGTCTATGCCCGCGTCGGTGCAAGCGGGCGCGAATTGTGGCTGCAGGCGACCTACAACCCGATCATCGGTCGTGATGGCCGGCCGATCGGCGTGCTGAAGATGGCGACCGACGTGACTCGCGCAGTGCAGCTCGAACGGACTGTTTCCGCGCAACTGGCGGAGGCTGAGCGGCTTCAGGCCGCGCTCGCCGGCCGCGATGTCGAGCGGGAAAGGATGCTCGGCGAACTGCGCCAGACCGTGACCGCGATCGAGGGGATCGCGCGCCAGACCAACATGCTGGCGCTCAACGCCGCGATCGAGGCGGCGAAGGCCGGCGATGCCGGGCGCGGTTTCGGCGTGGTCGCGGCGGAGGTGAAGCGGCTGGCGGGCGACACCGCCGCCGCCACGCGCCGCGCCGCCGACATGCTGGGCACGCACGAGGCCGCCTGACGCCCGCGCCATTGCCGAGCGCGCCGACCCCGTGCGATAAGCGCGATTGCGTCCAGTGTGTTGGCGCGATAATACAGTATTTCCGATGCGCATCGACAGCTACGACGCCTGGGGCCAGCCGCCCGCCCCGCCCGAACCCGCCGGTCCTGCACCTGCGGGCTTCGATACCACGGGCACCGGCGGCCCGCCGCCCCCGTTGCCGCCCGGCTGGCGGCCGAGCCCGATGCGTTGGGTGGCGCGGGGGCTGGGCGTCGTCATCGTGCTCATCGTCATCGCGATCATCTGGCTGGCGATCACCGCGCCGCTTTCCAAGTCGCTCGAGCCGCCGGTGCCGCCGTCGATCACTTTGTTGTCGGCAGAGGGCGAGCCGATCGCGCGCCATGGCGCGGAAATCGGCAAGCCGGTCGACGCGACGAAGCTGCCCGCGCATGTGACGGGCGCATTCCTCGCGATCGAGGACCGGCGCTTCCGCAGCCACTGGGGCGTCGATCCGCGCGGCATCCTGCGCGCCTTCGTCAACAACACCTTCACCTCCAACAGCTCGCAGGGCGGCAGCACGATCACCCAGCAGCTGGCGAAGAACGCGTTCCTCAGCAGCGACCGCACGCTGGCGCGCAAGCTGCGCGAGGTGATGATCGCCTTCTGGCTGGAGGCATGGCTGTCGAAGGACGAGATCCTCTCGCGCTATCTATCCAACGTCTATTTCGGCGACAATGTGTACGGGCTTCAGGCCGCTGCCCGCCACTATTTCAGCCGCGATGCCGACGAGTTGACGACCGGACAGGCGGCGATGCTGGCGGGTCTGGTCAAGGCGCCGAGCCGGCTGGCGCCGACGCAGAACCTGAAGGGCGCGCGCGACCGGCAGGAAATCGTCGTCGCCGCGATGGCGGATGCCGGCTACCTCACCGCGGGTGAGGCGCGTACGGTGGAGCCCGCGCGGCTCAAGGTCGCGCGGTCGAAGCGGCTGCCCACCGGCACCTATTTCGCCGACTGGGTGCTGCCGCAGGCCCGCGATCAGGCGGGTGCGATCGGTGCGGACCAGACGGTCAAGACCACGCTCGAAATGCGGCTCCAGCGCGCCGCGATCCGCGCGGTGGGTTCGGCTGGGCTCCGGCAGGCGCAGGTGGCGCTCGTCTCGATGCGCCCCGACGGCCGCATCGTCGCGATGGTCGGCGGCAAGGATTATGCGAACAGCCCCTTCAACCGCGCGACGCAGGCGCGGCGCCAGGCGGGTTCGACCTTCAAGCTGTTCGTCTATCTCGCCGCTTTGCGCGCGGGCATGACTCCCGTCGACACGGTCGAGGACAAGCCGGTGACGATCGGCAACTGGAGCCCGCGCAACAGCGACGGGCGATATCTGGGCGAGATCAGCCTGGCGCAGGCATTCGCGCGGTCGAGCAACGTCGCTTCTGCGCGGCTGACGCAGAAAGTGGGGCCGAAGGCAGTCATCAAGGCGGCGCGCGACCTTGGCATCTCCACCCCGATCCCGAACGAGGCGACGATCGCGCTCGGCACCTCGTCGGTGTCGCTCCTCGAACTCACCGCCGCCTATGCCGCCGTCGCGGCGGGCGAGATGCCGGTGCGCCCGCGTGGGCTTGCCCAGCCACCCGAGGGAAGCTGGCTGGAAAAGCTCGGCCTCGACACGCGCAAGATCCCCGCCGACCAGCTTGCCGGTCTGCGCACGCTCCTTGCCGCGTCGATCCGCGAGGGGACCGGGCGACAGGCGAACCTGTCGGTCGAGGCGTTCGGCAAGACCGGGACGACACAGGACAATCGCGACGCGCTGTTCATCGGCTATGCGGACGGGATCGTGACCGGCGTCTGGGTCGGCAACGACGACAACACGGCCAATGCCGGCCTGTCGGGCGGCGGACTGCCCGCGCGGATCTGGCGCGACTATATGATGCGCGCGACCGGCGCGAGCGCGGCGGGGCGGCCCGATCCGGTGATCGAGGACGTCATCGAGGATGCGGGCGACGATGTCGGCAACCTGATCGACGCGATCGGCAACGGCGTCGACACGCTGCCGGGCGAGGTGCAGCGCCAGCTCGACGATCTGGGCGTCCGCGTCGGCCGCGACGGCGCGGTGGAGATCGACCGCGACCGCTTCCTCCCCGACCGCCGCCGCCCCGAGGACGAACAAGGCCCGCCGCCCGAGGATGAGGGGCCTTAACCGCGTTGCCCTTTGCACGCCGGGCGGTTAGGGGGCGTGCTTTCCCGTTCGGGGGCGAGAAAAGACAGTGAGCCAACCGCTCGTCGGCATCATTATGGGCAGTACGTCGGACTGGGAAACCATGTCGCGCGCCGCCGAAATGCTCGAAACGCTGGGGATCGCGCACGAGACGCGCGTCGTCTCCGCCCATCGCACGCCCGATCGGCTGGTGGCCTATGCGCGCGAGGCCGAGGGGCGCGGTATCCGCGTGATCGTCGCGGGGGCAGGGGGCGCGGCGCATCTGCCCGGCATGGTCGCGGCGATGACGCACTTGCCCGTGCTTGGCGTGCCGGTGCGGTCGAAGTCGCTCTCGGGCCTCGATAGCCTGCTTTCCATCGTCCAGATGCCCGCCGGCATTCCCGTCGGCACGCTGGCGATCGGCGAGGCGGGGGCGGCGAATGCCGGGCTGATGGCTGCCTCGATCCTCGCCCTCACCGACGAAGCGTTGCGCGACCGGCTGGTCGCGTGGCGACAGGCGCAGACCGACAAGGTGCCCGACAGCCCGCAATGATCGAAACGCTGCCCCCCGGATCGACCATCGGCATCCTCGGCTCGGGTCAGCTCGGGCGGATGATCGCCATTGCCGCCGCGCAGCTCGGCTATCGCGCCCATGTCTATGCGCCGGAGACGGGGCCGGCCAACGACGTCGCCCCCGCCTTCACGCAGGGTGCCTATGACGACGACGCGGCGCTCGCGGCGTTCGCCGCCCAGGTCGACGTCGTCACCTACGAGTTCGAGAATGTCGAGGCCGCACCGATCGAGCGGCTGGGCGATCTCGTCCCCGTCCGCCCTTCGCCCAAGTCGCTGAAGGTCGCGCAGGACCGCGTGTCCGAAAAGCGGTTCGTCGAGGCGCTCGGCGGCCGGCCCGCGCGCTGGGCCGAGGTGCCCGATCGCGCGGCGCTCGACGCCGCCATCGCCGCGATCGGCTGTCCCGCGATCCTCAAGACCACGCGCTTCGGCTATGACGGCAAGGGGCAGGCGCGGCTCGCCTCGCCCGCTGACGCCGACGCGGCGTGGGACGCGATCGGCGGCGGGCCGGCGATCCTCGAGGGGTTCGTCGCGTTCGAGCACGAATTCTCGATCGTCATCGCCCGCGGCCTCGACGGGCGCACCGTCAGCTATCCGCCGCCACGCAACGTCCACAAGGACGGTATCCTCCACACCTCGACGCTGCCCGCCCCCGCCGAAATCGCCGCGCAGTGGACCGAGGCGGCGACCCTGGCGGGCCGGGTGGCCGAGGCGCTCGGCCATGTCGGCGTGCTGACGCTGGAGTTCTTCGCGGGCAGCGACGGCCCGGTGTTCAACGAAATGGCGCCGCGCGTCCACAATTCGGGGCACTGGACGATCGAGGGCGCCGAAACCTCTCAGTTCGAGAACCACGCGCGCGCGATCCTCGGCCTGCCGCTCGGTCCCACGGGGCTGACGGGAACGGCGGTCGAGATGACCAACCTGATCGGCGACGACGCCGCGCGCTGGGCCGAGCTTGCGGCTGAGCCCGGCCTCCACCTCCACCTCTACGGCAAGCACGAGGCACGGCCGGGGCGCAAGATGGGGCACGTGACGCGGGTGATACGCTAGGCCCTCAGGGCTTGCGCACCAGCGTGATGATCGACAACCCCGGCGGCAGCGGCACGCGGCCGACCAGGTGCCGCTCCAGCCGGAACACCGCCTCCAGCGCCTTGTTCACCGGCGCGGCGGGCGGCGAATCGTCGCTGTCGTCCTTGCCCGTCAGCTTGCCCGCCACCCGCGCGGCGACCGCCACGGGGAACAGGAGCGAGTTGAAATAACGCAGTCCGTTGTGGCGAAGGCCCGCGTCGCGGATCGCCTTGTCCAGCGTGGCCTTTGAATAGCGCCGGTGGTGATGGTTCACCGTGTCATGCGCCGACCACATCCACGGATGCGCGGGCACGGTGACGAGGATCGCACCGCCGGGCTTCAGCACCTCGGCCATGCCGCGCAGCGCGCCCACGTCGTCCTCGACATGCTCGACCACGTCGAGCACCGCGACCAGGTCGTACGCCCCGCGCTCGACCCCGGTGAGCGCGGGGAGCGGAGCATCGCCCACCGGCTTGCCCAGCCGCTCGGCCGCGAATCCGCGCGCGGCGGGATCGATCTCGATCGCGGCCACCTCGCCGAACCCCGCCAGCATCGACAGGTTGTGCCCGGTGCCGCAGCCGATCTCGAGGATGCGCGCGTGCTTGGGCAGCGCCGCTTCCCGCGCCAGATAGTCGGACAGGATCTCGCGGCGCGCGCGGTACCACCAGTGGGTGGTGTCGTGAGCCGCCATGCGGTCATAGACGATGCGATCCATGGCTTAGCGAAACACCCACTGACGGTTGAGGAAGAAGGTGACGAGGGGGACGAGGATAAGCCCCGGCACGAGCGGCGCCCAGGCGGGCATGTCCAACCGGTCGGTCACGAACCAGGTGATCGCCGCGTGCATGAGAAGGCCCGATGCCTGCACGCCGACGAACTTGGCCCGCTGGCCTGCGCCCTCGGACCGGGTGCCGTGGCCCTTGAAGCTCCAGTTACTGTGCAGCCAGAACCCAGCCGTCACCGCGACGGCAAAGGCGAAGGGCACCGCCAGCACCGCGCGCTCACGCCCGAACACCCACATGGCGAGCGGCAGGTAGACCGCGGTGTAAAGCACCGTCGTGATCCCCCCGGCGACGAGGAAGCGCATCAGCTGGCCGACGATCGGCGCTTCCCTCAATCGTTCGATGCCGCCCGTCACGCCTGCCACCCACTTGCCCTTTACGCACTTCGGAGTAGGGGCCGCCCTATCGTCCCACGCTCCCCGAGAAAAGCCCGACATGCAGCGCGACTTCCTTGACGTCCAACTCCGCCATCACTGGCTGCGCTGGACGCTGTTCGCATGGGGCGTGTTCGCGGGGTGGTTCCTGTGGCAGCGTTGGGGCGGCATCTATTGGCTCGCCCTGTCCGATACCGACGACAACATGCGCCTGATGCAGGTGCGCGCGTGGATGAACGGGCAGGGCTGGTACGACCTGACGCAATACCGGCTCAATCCGCCGGGCGGGTTCAATATCCACTGGAGCCGCATCGTCGACCTGCCGATCGCGGGCCTGATCCTGTTCTTCCGGCTGTTCACGACGCCGGCCTGGGCCGAGCGGCTGGCGGTGGGGATCGCGCCGCTTCTTCCCTTCTCGATCGCGATGACCGCGGTCGCCGTCGCCGCCCGGCGGCTGATCGACGCGCGCGCGTGGCCGCTGGCGCTGGTGTTCCTGTTCGGCTGCTCGGCGACGCTCCTCATGTACATGCCGACGCGCATCGACCATCACGGTTGGCAGCTTGCGGCGCTTGCCGTCACCGTCGCGGCGCTCGCCGATCCAAAAAAGGCGCGCGGCGGCGCGATCGTCGGTGGCGCCAGCGCCTTCTCGCTGTCGATCGGGCTGGAGATGCTACCCTATGCCGTCGGCGCGGGCGGCATCCTGGCGCTGCGCTGGGTATGGGACCGGGCGGAGGCGCCGCGCATGGCCGCCTATGGCGCGGCGCTGGCGGGCGGCAGCGCGATCGGCTTCGTCCTGTTCGCTTCGAACGCCAATTATGAGATGCGCTGCGACGCGCTGACGCCGGTTTGGCTGTCGGCCACCGTCGCGGGCGGCGCGCTGCTCCTCGCGCTGGCGGTGTTCAACCCGGCGCGGCGGGAGGTGCGGCTGGTGCTCGCCCTCGCCGCCGGGGCGGTGCTGGGCGGCGCGTTCGCCAGCCTGTTCCCGCAATGCCTGTCCCGGCCGGAGGGGGTGTCGGAGGAACTGGCCCGCACCTGGCTCAACAACGTCCGCGAAGCGCGCCCGATCTACAAGCATCCGCTGCGCACCGCCTTCCCGATCGCGGCGCTGCCCGTCATCGGCCTGATCGGCGCGATCTTCGCCACGTGGCGTGCGCGCAGCGATGCGGCGCGGCTGGCGGGCTGGGTGCCGGTGATGCTGTTCACCGCGCTCGCCTGCGGCCTTCTCCTCTGGCAGGTGCGCGCGGGGCCGGCGGCACAGTTGCTGGCGGTGCCCGGCGCCACCGCGCTCGGCTGGGTGATCTTCCCCTGGCTGCTCAATCACCGGCTGATGCCCGTGCGCGTGATCGGGACGGTCGGCGGCTTCCTGATCGTGTCGGGGCTGTTTGCCGGCCTGATGATCCGCTGGCTGCCGATCGACCGGCCCAATGCGATGCAGCAGCGCGTGGGCAAGGCGAACCAGCGGTGCGCGACGATCCCGGCGATGCGCCCGCTCGACCGCCTGCCGCCGCAGACGGTGTTCACGCATGTCGACCTCGGCCCGCGGCTCATCACGCTGACGCACCACAATGCGATCGCCGGGCCTTACCATCGCAACGGCGACGCGATCCTCGACGTGCATCACGCGTTCCAGGGATCGGCGGCCAACTTTTATCGCATCGCCAAGGCGCACGGGGCGACCTTGCTCCTCACCTGTCCCAACATGGCGGAGACGACGGTCTATCGTGCGCGGTCGAAGAACGGTTTTTACGCGCAGATCGCGCGCGGCCAGCTGCCGCCGTTCCTCGAGCCGATCATGCTCCCGCCGACCTCGCCGCTCAGGCTTTATCGAATCAAGTAAGCGCCATTGCCGCGGGGCGGGGGACGGCCTAACTCCTTCGCCATGCTCGATGCCTTGAACGCCCCCATTGCCCCGCGCGCGGTCCGCCGCGCCGATTACCGCGCGCCGGAGTGGCTGGTGCCGCGCATCGCGCTCGACTTCGATCTCGACCCCGCCGCGACGCGGGTGCGCGCGGTGCTGGCGGTGGAGCGGAGCGGCGATCACGACGCGCCGCTCGAGCTCGACGGGGACGGGCTCGAACTGGTGTCGGTCACCGTCGACGGACAGCCCGCCAAGTGGCAGCAGACGGCCCGCGGCATCGCGATCGCGCTGACCGGCGCCAGCCACCGCGTCGAGACCGAGGTGCTGATCCACCCCGAGCGCAACACCCAGTTGATGGGCCTCTACGCCTCGGGCGGCCTCCTCTGCACGCAGTGCGAGGCGGAGGGCTTCCGCCGCATCACCTATTTTCCCGACCGGCCCGATGTGCTCACGCGTTATTCGGTGCGGATGAGCGCGGACAAGGCGCGCTATCCCGTCCTGCTCGCCAATGGCGATCCGGTGGGGGCGGGCGACCTGGACGGCGGGCGGCATTTCGCCGAGTGGGACGATCCGTTTCCCAAGCCCTGCTACCTCTTCGCGCTTGTGGCGGGTGATCTGGTCGCCAATCGCGATACCTTCGTCACTCGCTCCGGCCGCGAAGTCGAACTCGGAATCTGGGTGCGCTCGCCGGACCTTGCCAAGACCGACCATGCGCTGGCGGCGCTCAAGACCTCGATGCGCTGGGACGAGGACGTCTATGGCCGCGAATACGACCTCGACGTGTTCAACATCGTCGCGGTCGACGACTTCAACTTCGGCGCGATGGAGAACAAGGGGCTGAACATCTTCAACAGCCGCTACATCCTCGCCGA
>CAJYLT010000046.1 GCA_913775795.1 uncultured Sphingomonas sp.
TCGCGCGCGCGCAGCGAGAGCAGCCACGCGATCGCGACGACGAAGAATGGTTTCAGGAACTCCGACGGCTGGAACTGCGTGAAGCCAAGGCCGATCCAGCGGCGCGCGCCGTTCTTCTCGTCGCCGACGAACGGCACGATCGCCAGCAGCACCAGCATGATCGCCGCGCCGGTCAGCGCGAAGCGGCGCGCGACCAGTGTCGGCATCATCGACACGACCAGCATCACCGGGATCGACAGGAACACCCAGATCGCCTGGCGGTAGAAATAATACATTGGCGGGAAGGACTTGGCGGTATCCGAATAGCGGACCGCCGAGGCCGGGCTCGCCGCCGCGACAGCGACGAGGCCGATGCCGATCAGGAGGAGTGCGAGCAGCAGGAGAACGCGGTCGATCTCCCAGAACCACAGGCCGAGCGGCGAGCGGTTGCCGCGGCCAAGGCGTTCCTCGACCTTGCCGCGCAGGCCCCTGCCCCCCGCTTCGCTGCGCATGACGTCGGTCATCAGAGCTTCTCCACGAGGCCGGCGAACGCGTTTCCGCGCGCGGCATAGTCGGCGAACTGGTCGAACGAGGCGCAGGCGGGCGAGAGCAGCACGGTCTCGCCGGGCTTCGCGGCCTGCGCGGCCTTGGCGACGGCGGTGTCCAGCGTGCCGCAGGGCGTCACCGGGAAAGCTTCGGGGCCAAGCAGCCGGTCGAACAGCGGCCCCGCCTCGCCGATCGTGTAGGCGGCAGCGACGTGGGCGAAGCCGGGGCGGCATGCCTCGAGGCTGTCGGACTTGGCGACGCCGCCGAGGATCCAGTGGATGCGATCGAAGGCGCGCAGGGCGGGGGCGACGGATTCGGGGTTGGTCGCCTTTGAATCGTCAACGAAGCGCACGCCTCGCTTCACCGCGACGGTGCGGGTGCGGTGCGGCAGCCCCTCGAAGCTGGCGAGGCCGGCGTCGATCGCGGCGTTGTCGACGCCCAGCGCCTCGCACGCGGCAATCGCGGCGAGCGCGTTCTGGGCATTGTGCGGGCCTTGCAGCGCGGGCCAGCGCGACTGGTCCATGCAGACGCCCGGCGCGATCTTGGTCAGATCCTCGGCCCGGCCCAGACGGGCGACTTGGCGGGCGATGGCGGCCGACGCCTCATCGCCGATGCCGATGATCGCAGCCTGCCCCGCCGCCTGCATCGCGAACAGCCGCGCCTTGCTTGCGGCATAGGCGTCGAACCCGTCATAGCGGTCAAGATGATCCGGCGTGATGTTGAGCAGCACCGCCACGTCGCAGTCGAGGCTATGCGTCAGATCGATCTGGTAGCTCGACAGTTCGAGGACGTAGACGCCCCCTTCGGACAGCGCGTCCTGACCAAGGATCGGCAGGCCGATGTTGCCGCCCATCAACGTCGGCACGCCGGCGGATTGGAGGATGTGGTGGATCAGCGCGGTCGTGGTCGACTTGCCGTTGGTGCCGGTGATGCCGACGACCCTGTGCGGGGGCAGTTCGGCACGGGCTTGGGCGAAGAGTTCAATGTCGCCGATGACGGGCACGCCCGCCGCCTCCGCCTGCGCGGCGATGGGGTGGGTGTTGAGCGGCACGCCGGGCGAGACGACGATGCCCGCGAAGCCCGCGAGGTCGGTATCCTCGATTGGCTGGATCGTCGCACCTTCGACCGCTTCGCGCTTTGCCGCGTCACTGTCCCACGCGGTTACCTCGGTCCCGCTCGCAACCAGCGCAGCGACCGTCGCCGCTCCCGACCGCGCAAGGCCGAGAACCGCGAAGCGCTTGCCGGCCCAGGCGGTCGAGCCGATCACCGCAGCTTCAACGTCGACAGGCCGGCCAGCGCCAGCACGAGGCTGATGATCCAGAAGCGGATGACCACCGTCGGCTCCGACCAGCCAAGCTGTTCGAAATGGTGGTGAATGGGGGCCATGCGGAACACGCGCTTGCCGGTGCGCTTGTAGAAGAAGACCTGGATGATGACGCTCATCGCCTCCATCACGAACAGCCCGCCGATGATGCCGAGCACGATCTCATGGTGCGCCGTCACCGCGATCGCACCCAGCGCGCCACCGAGCGCGAGGCTGCCGGTGTCGCCCATGAAGACCGCGGCCGGCGGCGCGTTGAACCACAGGAAGGCCAGCCCCGCGCCCGCGATCGCGCCGCAGAACAGCGCGAGGTCGCCCGCGCGCGGGACGTGCGGGATGCCGAGATAGTTGGAATAGATCGCGTTGCCCGCGAGATAGACGATGACCATGAACGCGACGCTGGCGATGATGACCGGCATCGTCGCCAGCCCATCGAGCCCGTCGGTCAGGTTCACCGCATTGCCGAACGCGACGATCGTGAACGCGGCGAACACGATGTAGAAATAGCCGAGATCGACCGAGAAGCTGGAGAAGAACGGGACGTAGAGCATCGTCCCGTTCTGCTGCGTGATGATCCAGCCGGCGATGCCCGCGATCGCGAACTCCGCAAGCAGCCGCGTCCGCCCCGACACGCCCGCGGTCGAGGCCTTTCGCACCTTGTCATAGTCGTCGAGGAAGCCGATCAGCCCGAAGCCCAGCGTCACGAACAGGCACGCCCAGACGAACGGGTTGGTCAGGTCCATCCAGATCAGGATCGACAGCGTCATCGCCGTCAGGATCATGAGCCCGCCCATCGTCGGCGTGCCGCGCTTGGCAAGGTGGCTTTGCGGGCCGTCGGCGCGGATCGGCTGACCCTTGCCCTGACGGATGCGCAGCCAGCCGATGAACTTCGGCCCGATGATCAGGCCGATGACCAGCGCCGTCGCCACCGCACCGCCGGTGCGGAAGGACAGATAGCGCACGACGTTCAGCGCGCCGGGGAAGCCGAGATAATCGGCGATCAGATAGAGCATGGTTGCCTGGCCCGGATGAGCCCGGCGACCACCGCCGACAGCCCCACCCCGTTCGATCCCTTGACGAGCACCGCGTCCCCAGCGGCCAGCACCGCATCCAGCGCCTCGCCCGCATCGGCGGCGCGCGGCACATGCACGAAGTCGATCCGCCCCTCAAGCGCCTTGGCGAGCGGGGCCATCCCCTCGCCCACCAGCACGGCGTAATCCACGCCCGCTTCGGCGATCGGGTCGGCCAGCCCGGCATGGTATGCGGCGCTGTCCTCGCCCAGCTCGCGCATCTCGCCCAGCACCGCGAGGCGGCGGGCGGCAGGGGTTTCCGCCAGCACCTTCAGCGTCGCGCGCATTGAGGCGGGGTTGGCATTGTAGCTCTCGTCGATCAGCCGTGCGGTGCCCTCACCCACTGCCACGTCGGTCTGCGCGCCGCGCCCGGCAAGCCCGCCGAGTTCGGCCAGCGCCAGCCCCGCCTGTGCCAGATCACCGCCGGCGGCATCGACCGCCGCCAGCACCGCCATCGCATTGGCGACCCAGTGCGCGCCGGGCTGGCTGAGCGTGAAGCTGAGTTCCCGCGGTCCCACCTTGGCGACGACGAAGCTGCCGCCCGCCGCGGGCATTACCTCGATCGCGCGGACGTCGGCACCGTCGTTCAGGCCGAAGGTGACGATCCGCCCGGCATGAGGCCGCGCCGCTTCGATCAGGCGGTCGCGATACGGGCTGTCGAACGGCACGATCGCGGTGCCGCCGGGCTCCAGCCCCTGAAAGATCTCGCCCTTGGCATCGGCGATCGCCTCGACCGAGGGGAAGAATTCGGTGTGCGCGGGGGCGATCGTCGTGACGATAGCGATGTGGGGGCGCACGATCCGCGTCAGCGCGGCGAGTTCGCCCGCATGGTTCATGCCCATCTCGAACACGCCGAATCGCGTGTCGCGGGGCATCCGCGACAGGCTAAGCGGTACGCCCGTATGGTTGTTGTAACTCTTGACCGACTTGTGCGCCTCGCCCGGCTCGATCCGGTCGAGGGCTGCGTGCAGCGCTTCCTTCGTCCCGGTCTTCCCCGCCGAACCGGTGACGCCGACGATCGTCGCGGTCGTGCGCGCGCGGCTCGCGCGGGCGAGCGCCTCCAGCGCGGCGGTCGTATCGGCGACGCGGACATGCGGGTGGTCGACGGGCTGCGATACGATCGCGCCCGCTGCCCCCTGCGCGAACGCCTGCGCCGCGAAGCGGTGGCCGTCGGTGCTCTCGCCGGTAAGCGCGACGAACAGGTCGCCGGGGCCCACCTCGCGCGAGTCGAACGCGACGCCGGTGACGGCGAAGCCGCCGTGCACTTCGCCGCCCGTCGCCGCCGCGATTTCCGCCGCGGTCCAGAGGCTCACGCCGCGCACTCCCGCGCGACGGTCACGTCGTCGAACGGGAGGACGAGGTCGCCGACGATCTGGCCCTGTTCGTGTCCCTTGCCCGCGATCAGGACGATGTCGGTCGGCCCCGCCTGTTCGATCGCGGCGCGGATCGCGGCGCGGCGGTCGCCGATCTCGGTCGCGTTCGGCGCGCCCTTCAGCACCTCGCGGCGGATCGCGGCAGCGTCTTCGGTGCGGGGATTGTCGTCGGTGACGATCACCACGTCCGCCCCGCGCGCGGCCGCCTCGCCCATCGGCTCGCGCTTGCCGGTGTCGCGGTCGCCGCCCGCGCCGAACACGACGATCAGTCGCCCCTCGGCATGGGGCTTGAGCGCGGCGATCGCCGCCTCGAGCGCGTCGGGGGTGTGGGCATAATCGACATAGACCGGCGCGCCCGACGCGGCGATCGCCGCGCGCTCCAGCCGCCCGCGTACCGGCTGCAACCGTGCGAGGCCCGCCAGCGTCGCCGCCACCTCGCCCCCGGTTGCGATGACGAGGCCGGCAGCGGTCAGCGCGTTCGCCGCCTGATAGGCGCCGATCAGCGGCAACTTGACGACATGCGCCTTGCCCTCCGCCTCGATCGTCAGCGTCTGGCCGAGCAGGCTCGGCTCGCGCTTCGTCAGGCGGAGCGTATCGCCATGCTCGCCGACGGTGATGAGGCGATTGCCGCGAGTGCGGGCGAGGTCGATCACGCGTTCCGAATGCGGATCGTCGACCCAGACGACGGCGGTGCCGGCGTCGTCGAGCACCTCGGCGAACAGCCGCAGCTTGGCGGTGAAATACTCCGCCATGTCCTTGTGATAGTCGAGATGATCGCGGCTAAGGTTCGTGAACGCCGCCGCGCTGACCGGCAGCCCCTGCGTCCGGTATTGCGACAGGCCGTGGCTCGACGCCTCGAACGCCAGATGCGTCACCCCCTCACGCGCGAGGCCCGCGACATTGGACAGGAAGGTCACGACGTCGGGCGTCGTCAGCCCGGTCGACACGCGGTCGTCGGCGGTCGTCACGCCCAGCGTGCCGATCGAGGCGGCGTGATGCCCCGCCATGCGCCAGAGCTGGCGCGTCATCTCGACGGTCGAGGTCTTGCCGTTGGTGCCCGTCACTGCCGCCGTGACGGCCGGGAACGGCGCGAAGAAGCGGGCGGCAAGGTCGGCGAAGCACGCGCGCGGATTGTCGGCGGCAATGTGCACCGCGCCCTCCACCCGCACCTGCGGCCGTGCGACGACGGCGATCGCGCCGGCGGCGACGGCGGCCTCGACATAATCCTCGCCGTTGACGCGCATCCCCTCGAACGCGCCAAAGATGGTGCCCGGCGCGACCTTTCGATGGTCGATCGCAAAGCCCGTGACGACGCCCTCGTCGGCGGTGTCGATCAGGTTGCCCAGCCGCATCAGTGCGCCTTCGCGCCGGGGCGCCAGATCAGCGGCATCAGCGCGCTCACGTCGACGTCGCGGTCCATTTCGGGGACGACGCCCAGGATCGGGCCGGTGCGGGAGATGACGCGGCTGACCACCGGGGCGGCGGTCCAGGCGGCGGTGGTGAAGCCGTAGGTTTCGGCATTACCCTTGGGCGAGTCGAGCATGACCACCACCACATAGCGCGGTGCGTCCATCGGGAAAGCCGCCGCGAAGGTCGAGACGTTGATCTTCTTGCTGTACCCGCCCGCGCCCGGCTTTTCGCCGGTGCCGGTCTTCCCGCCGACGCGGTAGCCCACCGCCTCGCCCTTGCGGCCGGTGCCCTCCAGCACGATCAGGCGCATCATCGCGCGCATCTTGGCGCTGGTCGCCTCGCTGAACACGCGGCGACCCTTGGGGGCGTGGCCCGGCTCGATCTTGCGCAGCGTCGCCGGGCGCCAGGTGCCGCCGTTGACCAGCGCGGCATAGGCGCTGGCGAGATGCAGCGGCGTGATCGCGATCCCGTGGCCATAGGCGGAGGTGAGCGTCGTCGCACGCCCCCAGCTGCGCGGCCACAGCGGGCGCGCCTTCTCGATTTCGATATCGGGCGCGGTGTCGAAGCCGACCTTGCGGAACAGATGCTCGAGCCGCGCCTGACCCATTTCGTCGGCGATGCGCGCGGTGGCGATGTTCGACGAATAGATCAGCAGTTCGGGCATGTTCAGCCAACGGCGCTGGGCATGGTCGTCGCGGATGTGGAAGCGGCCGATCGGCAGCGGCGCGGTCGCATCGACACGGCGCGACAGGTCGGTGACGACGCCGCTCTCGATCGCTTCCGCCACCGTCAGCGGTTTGAACACCGAGCCAAGCTCGTAGACCGACTGGGTGACGTTGTTCATGAGGCCGGCGCCGCCGCGCGTCAGCTTGTTGGGATTGAAGCTGGGGAGCGAGGCCATCGCGCGGACCTCGCCCGTCGCCACGTCGAGGATGACGCCCGCCGCGCCCGCCGCCTGGAACGTCGCCATCGACCGGCCGAGCTCGCTTTCGAGCGCACCCTGCACGCGCAGGTCGATCGACAGCGGCACCGGCCGGCCGCGCATCGCCGGGTTGGTGAGCTCGGCATCGAGCACCTTTTCCATGCCCGAAATGCCGTGGCCGTCGAAATCGAGGCTGCCGAGCGTATGCGCGGCCAGTGTCGTCTGCGGATAGAGCCGCTCGGGCTCGCGCGCGAAGGCGATGCCCGGCTCGCCCAGCGCGTTCACCGCGTTGACGAGTTCGGGAAGCGCCCGGCGGCGCAGATAGGTGAAGGACGAGCCGGCGTTCAGCGCCTTGTAGTAATAGCCCGCGTCATGCTCGGGCATAAGCACCGCGAGCTGGTCGGCAAGCTGCAGCTTGTCGCCGATCACCTTGTCGGGATGGACGCCGATCGACCAGGCGTCGATCGTGCGCGCCATCGCGGTGCCGTTGCGGTCGACGATATCGCCGCGGATCGGCACCAGCGCGGCGGCGGCGTCGCGGCTCGACGCCGGCTCCGCCAGAACGCCGAGCATCGCAAGGCGTCCGAGCACGAGCGTGATCCCGGCGGCGAAGATCAGCATCAGCACCATCAGCCGCGCGTGCGCGGTCTGGACGAGGGCCTGCTGCCCGCCCGCCTTGCGACGATCGGGCGTCCCGGGGGCGACGAGGACGATCAACGTTTGACCGTGCGTTCGGCGCGCGCGCCGCGGGCGAGATCGCCGAGCGTCGTGTCGCTGAGCAGCGCATTGTCGAGCATCGCCACCGCTTGTGCCTTGCGCACCGGCTTGGCGGGCTTTGCCGTGACCATCGCGCGGGCGGGCGATGCGGGCGCGGCGGCGGCGAGCGCAACGGGGGCCGGCGCGCGGCGCGCGGGCTCGGCCGGCGCGGCGGCCGGCTTGGGCTGCTGAACCGTGGCAGGTGCGGCGGCACCGGCGACCGCGGCGGCGGGCACGACCGGCGGGATCGTGTTCTGCGCATAGCCGGCGGGGACGATGTAGCTGGCCGGGCGGACCGCGCCCTCACCCGCGGGGGCGAAGTGGAGCTGTGCCAGCGCCTCCTCGCTCGCGACATACTGGTCCGGGCGCGGCGCGGCGAGCGCGAGGACGTCGCCGTTCCACCGCTCGAGCTGCGCCAGATTGGCGCGCGTCTGGAACTCGGTCTCCAGATCGCGGATGTCGCGGCGCGCGGTCAGGATCGAGCGCTCGAGCGTCTCCACCCGCGCGCGCTCCGCCGCGACCCAGCTCGAGACGAGATAACAGGGCGGCGCCACCAGCACGCCGCAGACGAACCAGCCGAACCCCTTCAATCGCTTGGTCGCCATCATTGCCCTCCATTTGCGGACCAGGCCGCCGCCGTCGTCCGCCGTGCCACGCGCAGGGTCGCCGAGCGGGCGCGCGGGTTGCGCGCCAATTCGGCCTCGCCCGGGCGCACGGCGCGCGCGGGCGGTTCGAAACTGGGTGCCCGGGCGGCCGTGGCCGCCGGGCGATGCCGCGAACCGGCGGGCTCGCTGCCCGACCGTTCGCGCAGGAAGCGCTTGACCATCCGGTCCTCGAGGCTGTGGAACGTCACCACCGCCAGCCGCCCGCCGGGCTTCAGCGCGCGCTCGGCCGCGGCCAGCCCCTCGGCCAGCTCGTCGAGTTCGGCATTGAGATGAATCCGGATCGCCTGGAACGTCCGCGTCGCCGGATCCTTCTTGTCATGCGGCCGATAGCCGAGCGCGCGGCGGACCACCGCCGCCAGCTCCCCCGTCCGCATGATCGGCCGCGCCGCGACGATCGCGCTGGCGACCCGGCGCGAGCGCGGCTCTTCGCCATAGCGGAACAGCACGTCGGCGATTGCCCCCTCGTCCGCCTCGTTCACGAAGTCGGCGGCGCTCATGCCGGCCTGGCTCATCCGCATGTCGAGCGGGCCGTCGGCCTGGAACGAGAAGCCGCGCTCCGCGCGGTCGAGCTGCATCGAGGAGACGCCGATATCCATGACCACGCCGTCGACCGGCCCGGCGATGTCGAGTGCGGAAAAGGGCGATTCGATCAGGCGCAGCCGGCCGTCGCTGCCGTCCACCAGCCCCTGCCCCTCACGGATCGCGTCGGGGTCGCGGTCGAAGGCGATGACGCTCGCCCCCGCTGCCAGCATCGCGCGGGTATAGCCGCCCGCGCCGAAGGTCGCGTCGATGTGCGTCTCGCCGGGCACGATGGCGAGACCCTCGATCACTTCATCGAGCAGCACGGGAATATGCGGCGCGGCGGTCACAGCGCCACCTTCTTTGCCGCGGCGTAATAGCGGCAGCGCTCCTTCAGATCCTCGTCGTCATGGTCGCTGGCAACGAGGACGTCGGGCGCCCAGATCTGAAAGGTATCGCCGTCACCGACGAAGAACGCCCAGCGCTTGATCGATGCGCGGTCCTTTTCGAAGCCGGGAATGACGAAGCGGCCATTGGCGTCGTAGGTCGCCTTTTCGGCGCGCATCGCGCGGCGCTCGGCCGATTCGTCAAAGACTTGCCCAGCCATCTTGGCATTGCGCGCGAGGGTGTTCAGCCGCTCGTTGAGCTCCTGCGCCCAGCCCGCGTCATAGCAGACGAGGCACGGCAGCGTCGGGTGGCGGGCGATCAGCACCTGCTTCGCCGGCGAGTTGCCGTCCAGCGTTTCGCGCAGGTCCGCGGGGATCGCGACGCGACCCTTGTCGTCGACCGACTGCAGCGAAAAGCCGTGAAAGAGGTCCCTGTTCGACACGCACATCCCTTTGGAAGGCGCACGACCCCAGCCGTTCCGAAAACCAACCCATTGGCCCCGGTCGATACAGAACGACAAAAAGGAGTGTGCCCCCTGCGATGTTGGTAACAGAGCGGCCGTTCGCGTTCAATCCACTTACCCCCACTTGACCCCAATTTTCCCCACTGAATTACATGTTTGTGGTTTGTTCCGACCAAAGCCGGACAAAGCCGCCACTGATCGACATTGCTGATCGAGATTTGCGGGAAGCGTGAAGGAGGGAGACCAAGCGGGATCCCGGCTTATGGCCAGGATGATGCTCGGGGGGCGGACCATGGCCCCACAATAGCGGCCACCCCGAACCTGATCCGGAGTCCCGCTTTTCCTTCTGACGTCTTGCGTTAAGGCTTGGGTGCGCCGGGGTTGGGCGGCTGCTCGACGACGGTCACGTTGACCGGCTCCGCCGCCGACTTGCTCGGCGCGACGCCCAGTTCGGCGAGCGGTTCGTCGACGACCGCGGCCTCGGCGGCGGGGCTCGGCGGCGCGCCGGTCAGATTGGCGACGACTTCGGGCCGGGCGGCGCCCGCCGCCTCGACCGGGGCGTCGCGATCCACGGCGCTGAAGATCGCGCCGGCGATGCCGATCAGCAACACCACCGCCGCCAGCCCGGTCAGGGCGACGCGAAGCCGGTGCATCGTCTGCTGGGGATCTGGGAGTTGCGACCGCATCTTTAGTTCGCAAGCTAGCGCTTGTTCAGCGGTTTGTCGACAGGTCGCCCCGGCCCGCCGCGCATTGCATCGCCGGCCGCGCGCGCCCAAGACGCGCGCGATGGATCGCCCCGCCCCCGCCCCCTCACCGATCCGCGCCTATGCGATGCTGGGGCTCGTCATGCTGCTCTGGGCCGGCAATTCGATCGTCGGGCGCGCGATTCGCGAGGACGTAACACCGCTCACGCTCGCCCTGCTGCGCTGGAGCGGCGCGCTTGCGATCGTGCTGCCCTTCGCATGGCGGTCGCTGGCGCGCCGGGCGGTGATCGCCGCCAACTGGCGCATTCTGTTGCTGCTAGGGCTGCTCGGAATCGCGGCGTTCAACGCGCTCCTCTATTCGGGGCTTGCCGCGACCACCGCCAGCAACGCGCTGCTGCTGCAGGCTGCCGTGCCCGCCGCGGTGCTGGTCGTCGATCGGCTGGGCTTCGGCATCCGCGCGCGCGGGATCGAGGTGGCCGCGGTGGTGGTCGGCAGCCTGGGCGTCGCGTTGATCGTCTTCCGCGCCGACTGGGCGACGCTGACCGCGTTTCGCCTCAACCCGGGCGACGCGCTGATCCTGGCGAGCGTCGTCATGTGGGCGCTCTACACCTCGCTGCTGCGCAGGCGCCCGGCGATCGCGCCGGCCAGTTTCCTTGCCGTCACCTTTGCGATCGGCGTCGCGGCGATGCTGCCCGCCGCCGCCACCGAATGGGCGGCGGGACACGGGCTCCGCCCCGGCCCGCGCGCCATTGCGGGCGTCGCCTATGTGGCGATCTTTCCCTCGACGATCGCCTACGCGCTCTACAACCGGGCGGTCACGGCGATCGGCCCGGCCAGCGCGGGGCGGACGATCGCGCTGTTGCCGTTGTTCGGGGCGCTCCTTGCCGCGCTGCTGCTGGGCGAGCCGCTATACGCCTATCACGCGGTGGGAATGGCGATGATCCTGACGGGCATCCTCCTGCCGCTCACCCGCCGAGCGTGACGAACCATCGCTGCGGCGCGGTAAAACGCGGCGCGCGAGGTTGAAGCGTTAACCATTTGCGAATATCGACGGGGCGAAACCACGCGGGGGCGGGGCCAGATCGATGATGCTTGAGATTGCCGTTTTCCTATACGGGCTGTGCGCGGGCCTGGTGCTGATGATCGCGAGCCGGAACCAGCGCGAGGCGCGGCCCAATCCGGCGGTCGTCACCGCCATGGGCTGGGGCCTGTTGTCGATGTCGTCGGTGCTGGCGCTGCTGCTCGCGACTGTCGCGATGGCGATGGCGCTGGGCGCGCATGGGCCGATGCTGGAGCTGCTCGCCGCGCGCTGAGCGCTGAGCGCTGGACAGCGATATCGGTTGCGCTATGAAACGGTTCATGGCGCTTCCTCCTCTCTTCGACCGTCTGCGGCTGCCGATCGTGGCGAGCCCCATGTTCATCGTCTCCGGCCCGGAGCTGGTCATCGCCCAGTGCAAGGCGGGCATCGTCGGCTCGTTCCCGGCGCTCAACGCGCGGCCGCAGAGCCTGCTGGACGAATGGCTGCACCGGATCACCGAGGAGCTTGCCGCCTGGGACCGCGAGAATCCCGAGGCGCCCTCCGCCCCGTTCGCGGTCAACCAGATCGTCCACAAGTCGAACGACCGGCTGGAGGCGGACCTCGAAACCTGTGCGAAGTGGCGGGTGCCGATCGTCATCACCTCATTGGGCGCGCGTGAGGAGCTGAATACCGCGGTTCATGGCTGGGGCGGCATCACGCTGCATGACGTGATCGACGACCGCTTCGCGCACAAGGCGGTGGAAAAAGGCGCCGACGGCCTGATCCTCGTCACCACGGGCGCGGGCGGTCATGCCGGTCGCCTCAATCCCTTCGCTTTCGTCCAGGAAGTCCGCGACTGGTTCGACGGGCCGGTGCTGCTGTCCGGCGCGATCGCGAATGGCGGTGCGGTGCTGGGCGCGCAGGCGGCGGGCGCGGACCTCGCCTATATCGGCTCGCCCTTCATCGCCACGGTCGAGGCGAATGCCGACCCCGCATACAAGCGGGGGATCGTCGAGGGCCGCGCCGACGACATCGTCTACACCAACCTCTTCACCGGGGTGCACGGCAATTACCTGAAGCAGTCGATCGTCGCCGCGGGACTCGATCCCGACAACCTGCCCGAAAGCGATCCGAGCAAGATGAACTTCGGCTCGGGCGGCGGGGCCAAGGCGTGGCGCGATATCTGGGGCTCGGGCCAGGGGATCGGCGCCGTCCGCGCGGTCGAGACCGTCGCGGACCGCGTCGACCGCCTTGCCGCCGAATATGCCGCGGCAAGGGCGCGTCTGCTCGGCTGAGCAATAAAGTTACGTTTACGTCACGTTTATCACCCGCTGCCATGGTGTCGCCATGGGGTGCGGGAGAATCTGGCTTGCGGCGCTGCTCTGCGCGCTGGCGGCATGGTGGCCGGCTGCGGCCACGGCGCAAGTCGGGCTGAGCGGCCCGGCGCTACGCATCTGTCTTGCCCCCGTCCGACCGGGCGAAACGCTGGGAGACCTGCTCGCCGGCCGGATTCCGCTCGATTGCCAGGGCCGGCAGACGCGCTACGGCGCGGGCGATTTCTGGGCGGCGACCGGGCCGCTCGACATTCCGGTCGCCGACGGGCGCATGCGGCTTCGCAACGCGAGCATGTGGCAGACGTCGCAGGCGATCGGCATCGTCCATGCCAGCGGGCGGATCGACTGGATCGTCGCCGACACCCGCGACCTGACCCGCCATGTCCAGCTCGGCGCGATCGTCGAGTTCGCGATCCCCGCCGATCCGTCGCCGGTCGTCCGTATCGTCTGGCGGATCGAGGGCGCGGCCAATCGCCGCGGGGTCATCAACGGCGTCCAGATCGTCAGCGAGCGCGAGAGCGACCGCTCGAACCTGTACATGGGCACGCTCTATGCCGCCTTCGCCGGGCTGGCGATCGCGCTCCTTATCTTCAATTTCGCGCTGTGGCGTGCGCTGAAGCATCCGTTCCAGCTTGCCTATTGCCTGATGCTGGCGCTGCTGCTCTCCTACGCGCTGTCCAGTTCGGGACTGCTGGCGTGGCTGGCGCCGGGGATCGACAACAACAACCGGCTGCGCATCAACTACATGATGCTCGCCGCCTCCGCCGGCGCGGCACTCCTATTCGCGCGCACCTATTTCGAGGCGCGGGTGTTCGAGGGCGGACTGGGCCGCGTCGTCGATGCGGTCGTCGTCGCGATGTTCGCGGTCGGCATCGGCGTGGCGCTGTTCGCCCATCGCTGGATGGTGGAGCTCGATCTTGCCTTTTCGATCACCTGCGGCTCGCTGATCGCGGTCATCCCCGCGATCGTGTGGCAGGCGTTCGCAAAGAAGAGCCAGTTCATCTGGATGTTCTCGCTCGCCTGGGCGACGCCGATCGCGATGGCCGCGATGCGGATCGGACAGGCGATGAACCTCGTCGCCTGGAACTTCTGGCTCGACAATTCGACGCTGATCGCCATGGCGGTCGAGGCGCTGCTGTCGAGCCTCGCCATCGCCTATCGCATCCGCCTGTTGTCGGCGGAGCGCGACCGCGCGGTCGAACAGGCGGCGGTCGACCGGCTGCTCGCCGCCACCGATCCGCTCACGGCGCTGCTCAACCGCCGCGCGTTCCTGAACCAGGCGATCGGACGCGAGGGGCGCCAGCAATTGCTCCTCCTCGACATCGATCATTTCAAGCGGGTCAACGAAACGCTGGGCCATGACGGCGGCGACGAGGTGCTGCGCGTCGTCTCCCGCGTTCTGCGCACCGGGGTGCCGGAGGGTACGCTGGTCGCGCGGCTGGGCGGCGAGGAGTTCGCGCTGGTCGCCGACGCCGCCACGCCGATCGATCCGCGGGCGCTGCTCGCGCGGCTGCGCGCGACGCGGATGCCGTTCGACTATGCCGTGACCGCCAGCATCGGTGCGTGCATGGGGCCGCTTTCCACCGACATCGACTGGAAGCGGCTGTACCAGAGCGCCGACCGCGCGCTGTTCGAGGCCAAGGCCGGCGGCCGCGATCGCGCACGCATCGTCGAGGGGCTCGCCGCCGTCGCCTGAACGCGCTATACGCACGGCGAAACGATCCGACGGAGCCGACCCTTCTGATGCAGCGCCGCCGCCTTGCCCTCGGCCTCTCCGTCCTTGCCTTTGCGATCCTGATCGCGGTGAAGCCGCCGATCGGCCAGTTCCGCCTGTCGCTCGACACCGATCCGGAGAGCGGCCCCGCCCGCGCGGAAGCGGCGATCGAGATCGGCACGATCGCCGTCAGCATCCTGTTTCGACAGGCCGAGCGTCGGGTACGCTGAAACAAAACGTTTCCGGCGGGGACGCCCGGTTGACGCGAACGTCAACCTGCTTACACTCGTGTAAATGACAGAAACTGGAGAGGTCTGGCGGCGGCATTACCGCCATCCAGGCGAATGGGACCGCCCCTTCCCGCCCGAGACGATGATCGCGCTGTTCGAGGCGTCGGCCGCGGCGAACGGCCCGCGCCCGCTGATCGATTTCCTGGGCCGCAAGTTCAGCTATGCCGAGACGCTGGACGGCGCCAACCGCGTCGCCTGCGGGCTGGCCGACCTCGGCTACGGCCCCGGCGACCGGATCGGGCTGTTCCTGCCCAACGTGCCGCATTACCTCGCCGCCTATTACGGCATCCTCAAGCTGGGCGCGACGGCGGTCAATTTCTCGCCGCTGTATACGGTGGACGAGCTGGCGCATCAGGTCGCCGATTCGGGCACGCGCCTCTTATTCACCCTCTCGGCGACGGCGCTGCTGCCCACCGCGCTCAAGGTGCTGGAGAAGTCGGCGCTCGAGCGGCTGGTCGTGGGCTCTGTCGCTGGCGCGCTGCCCGCAACCAAGTCGGTGCTCTACCGCTGGTTCAAGGGCAAGGAGATCGCCGAGAAACCCGCCGACCCGCGGATCATCGCCTTTTCGAAGCTGATTGCCAACAAGGGTGCGTGTTCGACCCCGCCGCTCGATCCAGAGCGAGATCTGGCGCTTATCCAGTATACCGGCGGCACGACCGGCGTGCCCAAGGGCGCGATGCTGAGCCACCAGAACCTGTCCGCCAACGCGCGGCAGGTCGCGCTGCTCGACCCGCAGATGGGCAAGACGACCGACCGCATCCTCGGCGCGCTGCCGATGTTCCATGTCTTCGCCAACACCTGCGTCCTCAACCGCACGGTGATGACGGGGGGCGAGATCGTGCTGCTGCCGCGCTTCGACGCGGGTCAGGTGCTGGCGGCGATCCAGCGGACCAAGGCGACCGCACTGCCCGGCGTGCCGACGATGTACCGTGCTCTCCTCGACCATCCGAAGCTGGCGCAAACCGACCTCTCCTCGCTGCGCATCTGCATCTCGGGCGGCGCGCCGCTGCCCGCGGAGCTGAAGGAGAAGTTCGAGGCGGCGACCGGCGCGACGCTGATCGAGGGCTATGGCCTGTCCGAAAGCTCGGGCGTCGTCTCCGCCAACCCCTATGAGGCGGAGGGCAAGGCAGGGACGATCGGCCAGCCGCTGGCGGCCACGCGCGTCTCGCTGGTCGACAAGGAGGACCCGTCACGCCCCGCCCCCGATGGCGAGCCGGGCGAGATCGTCATCGCCGGACCGCAGATCATGTGCGGATACTGGCAGCGCCCCGACGCCGACGAAGAGGTGTTCGTGACCAACGCCGCCGGCACCCGCTGGCTGCGCACCGGCGATGTCGGAACGATCGACGAGGACGGCTTCATCCGCATCGTCGATCGCCTCAAGGACATGATCGCCGTCGGCGGCTTCAAGGTGTTCCCCAGCCAGATCGAGGCGATCCTCTATCACCACCCCGCGGTTCGCGAGGCGCTGGTGATCGGCATGCCCGACGCGTACCGCGGCGAAGTACCGCGCGCCTACGTCACGCTGGAGGCGGAAAGCGATGCGACTGGCGAGGCGATCCGCGACTGGCTGAACCCTCAGCTCGGCAAGCACGAGCGGGTGGACGAGGTGGTCGTGCGGCTGGCGCTCCCCAAGACGATGATCGGCAAGCTCAGCCGCAAGGACCTGGTGAAGGAAGTGATGGCGGAGGCCTGATACGATCCAAACGCCGATGGATGATTGGCTGTATCGGTCTCGAAGCGATGTGATACCCTGATCCTCATGCGAAATGAGGAGGATCGCTTTCACCGATTGGTCGGCTGGATCGCCGGGCTTGGCGGCCTCTTGCTGATCGGGCTTCCGGTACTGGCGGTTGTCGCGATCGGCGACTGTCAGGCGCGGGACACTGCCGAGATCGATGCGTGCGGCGATAAGCAGCGGGCGCTCTTCCTGTTTCTGCTGATCGCCATTCCGCTCGCCTCGGCTGCGCTTGGCTGGTCGATGTGTCGGCTCAGCAGGTATTTCGACGCGGCCGGTTCCCGCTAATCCCCCTGCGGCTGGGGGAGGAGCAGCGCGAGCAGGATCATGCGGCACTCCGCGTCCATCTCCCCGTCGATCATCTCGGGGCGGAAGCGGCGCTGGAAGGCGCGGATCGCGGCGCGCGGATCGCTCACGTCATAGCCGAAACGTTCGAGCGCGAGGAGGAAGCTCGCCTCGTTCCAGTGTGGATCCATGAGGCCGCGGGTGGGGCGCGGGAGCGCGAGGCGCAGCCGCGAGAGGCTCCACCACGGGAACAGCTCGCCGGGGTCCTTCTTGCGGGTGGGCGCGATGTCCGAATGGCCGACGACGTTGCCGCGGGTGATCGAGTAGCGGTCCTTGATCGCCGCGACCAGCCGGATGACCGCGTGGACTTGAGCCTCGGGAAAGTCGCGATAGCCGAACTCGTGGCCGGGATTGACGATCTCGATCCCGATCGAAGCGGAATTGACGTCCTTGACGCCCCGCCAGTGCGAGCGGCCGGCGTGCCACGCGCGCTTGTCCTCGTCGACCAGCGCGAAGACGGTGCCGTCCTCCTCGACCAGGTAATGCGCCGATACCTTGGCCGCCGGGTCGCGCAGCCGCGCGAGCGCGGCCTCGCCGGTTTCCATGCCGGTATAATGGAGCACGATCATGCTGATCGGCGCCGCGCGCTCGTCGAAATTGGGCGATGGGGCCTGCACCGGCTGCATGACGCCTGATTGCGGCGCGCGCGCCGGCAACGCAAGGGGCGTCAGGCGGTGCGGCGTGCCGGTTCGGCGATGGCGTAGAAACCGCGCCAGTCGCGACTGGGCTCCAGCCGGTCGGTCTGGCCGATCACCGTCTCCCCCGCGCCCAGCACCAGCAGGCCGCCGGGCCGCAGCGCACAGGACAGGGCATCGAGCACCTTCGCGCGCATCCCCGCGTTGAAGTAAAGAAGGACGTTACGGCAGAGGATGACATCGAACTTGCCCGGCAGAACGGGATCGCTGGCAAGGTTGAGCCGGCGATAGCGGATGCGGTCGACGAGGTCGCTCTTGGCCACCCAATCCTCGCCCACCGGATCGAACCATTGCATCAGCCGCCGGATCGGCAGGCCGCGCTGCACCTCGAACTGCGAATAGCGGCCCGCGCGGGCACGTGCGAGCGCACCGTTCGATACGTCGGTCGCCTGGATGTCGGGCATGTCGCCGCCGCGTTCGGCGAACAGCATGGCAAGGCTCAGCGGCTCCTGCCCCGTCGAGCAGCCGGCGGACCAGATGCGAAGGCGCCCGCCCTCGTTCGGCATCGCCGCCGCCGCCTCAACCACCTGTTCGAGGACGCCGGCGTCGCGGAAGAAGCTCGTCTCCTGATTGAGCAGCGCCTCGACCACCGCGTCGGCGAGGCTGGGGTCGCGGGCGCCGAGCAGCGCGCCGACGAGTTCGTCGAAATCGGCCAGCCCCCGCTCGCGCAGCAGCGGCTTCAGCGTCGCATCGAGCCGCCACGAGCGGTTGGGCGCAAGCTGCTGCCCCGTGCGCTGTTCGAGCAGCGCGGCGATGATTCCCGTCGCGCCCACGCGCGGCGCGGCGGCGGGCATCGGCCTCAGCGTCATCGGCGACCTCCGAAGCGTTGGTTGAGCGTGCGTCCGATCGCCTCGGGCGGCAGCGCGGCGCGGGCAAGGCCGGCGGCGACGACCGCACCGGGCATTCCCCAGACGACAGAGCTTTCCTGATCCTGCGCGACCAGCGCGCCGCCGGTCGCGACGATCCGCTCGGCCCCGATCGCGCCGTCGCGGCCCATGCCGCTCAGCACCACGGCAAAGGCGTCGGCACCGAACACGCGCGCGACGCTGTCGAACATCGGATCGACCGACGGCATGCAGCCACTGGCCGACTTCGCACGGTCGAGGCGAAGGACATGACCGTCGGTCATCGGCGCGCAGACGAGATGCGCATCGCCCGGCGCGACATAGACATGGCCGTGCCGAACCCGCATCCGATCCTCGGCGACGAGGCAGGGGCGGCGAGCCATCGCGCTCACCTGCGCGGCGAAATAGGGCATGAAGGATGCGGGCAGATGCTGGGTGATGAGGATCGGCGCGTCGCAGGTCGCATCGAGCGTGCCGAAGAACCGGCCGAGCGCGTGGATGCCGCCGGTCGAGGCGCCGATCGCGACGATCCGCGGCGGGTCCCGCTGCGGACCGATCACGACGGGGGCGTCGCTCGGCCGCACCGCCGGCGCGATATCGTCGGTGAGGCGGGCGACCCGCTCCTCCAGCGCCTGCGCGAACTGGCCGGCGAGCACGCCTGCGCTCGGCTTGACCAGCGTGTCGGCCGCACCCAGCGCAAGTGCCCGCAGGCTCGCCTCGGCCCCAGGCGCGCTGGTCGAGGAGACGATCAGGACGCGCGCGCCGGCACCCGCGCGCAGGATCTCGGGCAGCGCGGCAAGCCCACTCTGGCCCGGCATCTCGATGTCGAGGAGGATCACGTCGACCTGCTCGCGCGCCAGCAGGTCGAGCGCGCCGCGTGCGTCGCCCGCCTCGGCGACGTCGCAGCGCCCGCCGCCCTCGATAATCCGGCGCAGCACCGCGCGCGCGACGATCGAGTCGTCGACGATCAGCACCCGCGGACGGGCCGCCTTCACTGTCGGAATGGCCGGGGAGGTCGCCACCGAGATTCGCCGGATCAGGCCATGCCGACGATCTGGAGCTTCGACTGGAGCGTCTCGCGGTCGAAGGGCTTCATGACATATTCGTCCGCCCCCGCCTCGATCGCGGCGCGGATATAGGCGATGCCGTTCTCGGTCGTGCAGAACACGACCTTGGGCTTTTCGGGGATCGCGGTCTCGCGCAGCGCGCGCAGGAAGTCCATGCCGCTCATCACCGGCATGTTCCAGTCGAGCAGCACCACGTCGGGGGGCGAATCGAGACAGGCGTCGAGCGCCTCGCGGCCATCCGCGGCCTCGCGCACCTCGAACGACAATCCCTCGAGGATATGGCGGGCGACCTTGCGGATCACCTTCGAATCGTCGACGACCAGACAGCTTTTCATCCAACGCTTACCTTGCTTTACCGCGACCAAGACGACTGTTGCATGCGGAGCGTAAGCACCGCGTTAATTGACCCGCGCGGGCTGTGCGCCGGGCAGCAGCGCGGACAGGTCGATGACGAGCGCGCTTGTCCCCGCCTGCTCGACCAGCCCCGATGCCGCATCCGCCCACGCGCCCGCGAGCGCGACGCCCGATTCGAGCGGCTGCGCGGCGAACGTCGCCACATCGTCGAGCGCGTCGACGACGAACGCATAATGATGCCCCTCGATCGCCGAGACGATCGCGCGGCGCGGCCGCCCGGTCGAGGGCGTGCCGGTCAGCGTGCCGGCGGTGTCGATCACCGTGACGATCCGGCTGCGCAGCGTCGCGAGGCCGAGGACGTGACGCGCCGCGAGCGGCGTCGGCGTCACCTCGCCCAGGTCGACAACCGATTCGACCGAGCGGGAAGCGACGGCGATCGACTGGCCGGCGACTTCGGCCACGAGGAAGAGTTCGCTCACCGGCGTTGCTCCAGACGGGCGCCGACTGCGGCGAGCAGGCCGGCCCGGTCATAGCGGTGGATAGCGTCGCCGCGCCGGGCGGCGGCGGGATCGGTGACGAGGCGGACGACGGCGGCATCGCCGGCGGCGGGGGCATCGTCGTCGAGGCGGATGACTACGTCGGCCTCCTCCCCCTCGCCCAGCCGCGCCGCGACGCGCCAGCCCGCCCCGCGCAGCATCGGCGCGAGGAAAATGGTCATCCAGCCGCCCTCCCCCTCGTCCAGCAGCGCGAGCGGCTTGTGCTCGGCCGCGGCAACGTCGGCATGGCCGGCGAACAGCCACAGCGGATCGACCAGTTCGACCGGCTCTTCACCGTGCAGGGCCACGCCCGCGATGGCCCCCGGCGCAGCGGGAGCGGCCAGGTCGGCGGGCAGCCGGACGATGTCGCTTGCCTCGCCGATCGCGTAGGCGATCTCGGTCGCGCCATCGCGAAGGCGAAGCGCGGCGAAGCTGCCACCCGGCAGATCGCCGAGCGCCGCCAGCGGCACCAGCGTTCCCTCGATCAGCAGGCGAAGGCGACCGCCCGCGCGGTGAAGCTGATGCGCGGCGATCGTCTCGATCCGGTCGACCGCGGCGAGCGGCAGCGCGCGCAGCACGCCGTCGAGGTCGTGAAAGGTCAGCACCTCGATCCCCGGCGCCGCCTGTTCGGCGTCGGTATCGGCGGCGACGGGTGCCTCGCGGCGGAAACAGATATTGGCGCGGTGGGCGACACCGGCGCAGTCGACGAGCAGCATCGGCCGCCCGCTGTCAGGCAGCGCCTGTCCGGCATAGACGCCTGCGCTCATCACCGCGGGGGCGGCGGGCTTGATGACCAGTTCCTCATGGTCGAGCACGTCGTCGACGCCGATCACCAGCGCCCCCGGCCCGACATTGGCGATGACCAGCATGTTCGGTGCGGCATTTGCGGGCGCGAGGCCGAGCAGCGACGACAGCGTCACCATCGGCAGCCGCCGCTCTCGCACCATCGCGACGGGCTGGCCGCCGAGCGTGTCGACACTGACGCCCGCGGCGCGCACCGACACGATCTCCTCGATCACGCCGCGCGGGATGGCGAGCCGCTGGCCGCCGACAGCGACGACGATCGTCGACAGAATTGACAAGGTGAGCGGCACATGAATGGCGAGGCGCAGGCCGCGCCCCGGCGTCGAATCGAGCTCGATCCGCCCGCCGATGCCGTCGATCGCGGCGCGCACCACGTCCATGCCGACGCCGCGGCCCGAAATCGCGGTCACGTCGTCCTTGGTGCTGAAGCCGGGCTCGAAGATCAGCGCCAGCTTCTCGCGCTCGGGCAGCAGGCGCAGCGATCGTTCGTCGCGGCCGTTCGCGACGAGCTTGGCGATGATGCGATCGGTGTCGATCCCTCGGCCGTCGTCGACGACCTCGACGACGATCTGGTTGCCCGCCTGACGCGCGGAGACGGTCAGGCGGCCCGCTTCAGGCTTGCCGGCGGCGAGGCGCGCGGGGCCGTCCTCGATCCCGTGATCGATCGAATTGCGGATGATGTGAACCAGCGGATCGCGCATCACCTCGATCATCTCGCGATCGAGTTCGACGTCGCTACCCTCGATATCCAGGGCGACGCGCTTGCCGACCGACGCCGCGGTGTCGCGGACGAGGCGGGGGAGCGCGGAAAAGAGCGCATCGATCTTCTGCATCCGCGTGCGCGTGACGGTATCGCGCATCTCGGCCACGGTCGCGGACAGGCGTTCGAGCGCGGCCTCGGCACTCGGATCGACGTCGCCGGCGCGCAGGCGGCGGGCAAGCTCGTTGCGCGCGAGCACCATGTCGGACATGCCGCTCATCATCCGGTCGAGCAAATCGACGCGCAGCCGGACGCTGCGCATCGGCGCGCGCGCGGCCACGGGGCTGGAAGGCGCGACGGGCAGCTCGGCGGCCTCCGCCGCGGCACGGCCGTCGAGCGCGGCGATCAGCAGGTCCTCGCCGCCGTCATCG